>JBBIVH010000245.1:0-4182 GCA_037439805.1 Acidobacteriaceae bacterium | reverse complement strand
TCGTCTCCGGGCCTGCCGCGCATCGGCTTCGGCGAGTGCCGCGCCACGATCGATGCAGCGCTCTGACCAGCCAATCCATAGCGTGCTCAAGCACCAGTCGATCTGCAGAGACTTTCAGAAGCGAAGCAGGTAGGAGAGTTTGACGTAGACCGTCTTCCCATCGTTCATCATCGGAGAACTAGTGAGAGGCAGAACCGGATCGTTCGCATTGCACTGCCCGGTCGCCAGGCGCGTGCAAAGCGAGCGGTCGAGGTTGGCAAAGTTGCCGATGTAGCCAACGTACAACGCGGTCCCCGGATGCGGCATATAGGTGAACAGCGCATCGGCAAAGAGAGTCTTCGCGGCGGGAGCATCTGTGAGTTGCTGCTCCGGCAGCGTGGAGATGTACTGACCGATCAGATTGAACGATGCTGCCTTCGTCATCTGATAATTCCACCGCGAGATGAGCTCGTGGTTGTCGTAGACAAGCGCGCCAGTATTCAAATCCGTGAAGTGCGTGTAAACGTAGTTATTCTGCAGATCGAAAAAGTGAAACGGCTTTACTTCAAGATTGAGATTCGGAGAAGCGACATTCACCGGCACCGGGCCCTGGTTGTTTGGCGGCGAGTAATTGATGACGGTGCCTTCGTAAAAGCCGCCGCCTACCGCGAGGTATGGCACCGGAGAGCTGTAGAAGTTCAATCCCGCGGTCTCGCTGTGATACTCCACATCGTGCGTCAGGGCGGAGTAGTCCACCGGACGCAGACGATCCTGCCCCAACTCAACAAAGCCCGACACCGAGGTGCGCGCTTTGAAGTTCACGCTGTACGACGGATTCACATAGAAATCCAGCGGAACACCCTGATGGTCCCAGATGCGCTCGGTGTAAAAGCCGGGGCCATGTGCAAGCACAGGTCCATGTGCAGGACGGAAGGTATAACTCACATAGGAATTGGGCTCGCGCACATCAGGCCGGCGAAAAAAGCCTGTATCTGTGACATATCCCTGCGCCGTGTCGTTGTATCCAATCCACCCATAGCGGTGCAGATCGGTGTAACTCACGCGCTGCACATAGGCCTGCCCGCTGCACGTTGCGGTCAGCAGTTCGCACGGTTGCTCGCCGCTGGTGGAGTTGCTGAGGTTCTTTGTCTCGGAGGTCACGGCCTGGCCGGTCAGCGTCCAGCGATTCCGGATGCGTGCCCGGTAGTCGAAGCCGCCCGCGCGATTATACGAGCCTGCGTACTCACGATCTGCATAGATGACACCAACATTCGAGAGTGGGCCGACATCGCGGTTGATGCGCGCCACATAATTCTCAGCCCGGCTGTTGAACTCGGGATTGCCCTGCGGCACAGCCTGTCCGGGACTTCGATCGTCCACTCCGAGAATACCCACCGCCCACGGCCCCAGCTTTCCCGTCAATCGCGCGCCAAACTGGGGAGTGACGATGTTATCCGTGTAGTAGAGGTTGACCGGCGTCATGAAGTAGCTGCTGTTCTCAATAAAGAAAGGCCGCACCTCAGGGAAATACGGTGGAAATCGCTGATTCGGCACCGCGGGGTTATCAATGCCCACCTGGCTGAAATCGGGATTGACGGTTGCATCCAGCACCAGGCTGTTGTGCAGAATGAACTTCGTGTCGATTCCGGAATATCCCTGCAGGTGCTTGTCCTGAAAGTAGGGATTGGTCTTGTCCACCGTGTTGAGCTGGCGCAGATTCCGCGCCAGCGAGTAGGGCTCAAACTGGAGATTCTGCCCGCGCTCCACGTCGCGGAAGCCTTCCACCTCCATGTCTTGCGTGAGCCGGCCGGCAATGTTGTGATTGCTGCGCGGCCAGTAGTCGTACTCGTTCAGGTGCGAAATGCCCCGCTCCAGAATGATGCCCCACCTCCGCGTCTCGCCCGCATCGGCCTTCGCAAAGTACATGCTCGCAAAGGGGATCTTCATCATCACAACATAGCCCCATGCCGTGCGCTTGCCCCACGTATCCCAAACCGTGTCGAAGGAGTAGTCGTAGCCGGTCTGCTCGCTGAACATCGCGTCCGCCTGAATACCGAAGGCGTTCGTCTGGAAGACAAAGGCGCGACGCTGATCGTGGAAGGTGTCCAGCATGACCTCCACATTGTCATCGTCCGCCATGTTGTCCCTTGCCAGCAAGTGCGCCCGCACCAGCTTCGGATCACGGTCCCTGCAGACAAACACGACGAACAGATCCTCATGCGTGTAACCGAGATACGCAACCGTCGGTTCCGACGCCCGCTCTCCGTCATTTGGAAACCGCTGAATGAAATTCGATACCCGCAGCATCTTCTTCGCCGCCGCAGACCCAAGTTGCGCACTCAGAAAATCACTGAGCTTTGGACTGTCATCCAGTCGCGGAATTGAATAATGATTTTGCCGCGGCGCAAGAATCACTCCGGGCGGAGACGCGGGATCAGAAGATCCGGCCGCATCCCCAAGACCTGAAACAGGCGCGGGTGCGGTAAGAGTCGGTGTATTCGCGCTGTGCACATTCGGCGGAGATGCGCCGTATGCCTGCGCTCTCCAGCAAAGGAGCAACAGAACGCCCGGCAATATCTTGTGCTTTAGCCACTCTCGGCGCATCATGACCGCTCGTCGATTCGACGAATATTTCCTGTTTGTCTGCGCAATCGTTTGGGGCAACCGTTCGGGAGATGACCGCTTGCAACGGCGCACGGCATTAAAGCGATTTTATCACCGTGCATCAGAAACACTGAGTGTCGATGTAAATATATGAAGAAACAAACTCTTACGCCGACTAAGAAGCGGAATGTAAACGCTCACAAATCCGCTACAGCTCTTGCCCAATCATAGGAGGAGGCCACCAGAACCTGCTCACCGTTGCCTCGCTCTTCTGCAAGCTCCGCTTATGCCGCCCGGACGATCATTCCATGCCGGACTGCAATCGCCCGGTTGCACACTGGGCAGGTTGCCCCATGCGAGCTCTCGATGTTGCTCAGGGCCGCGCCGCAGTAAGGACAAAGCCCTTTGTGCGTCCTCATCCCAATCATCGGGCCGAGCAGCGGCGCCAGAATGCCGGCCGCAATCATCGGGATGCCCAGAAGCGCTCCTAGGCCAGTCAGGCACAGAAGCGTCCCCACAATCAGCAGCATGGGCACCACAAGAATGCCAAAAAGCAATCCACTGTACGCACCCGGCATCGGAGCCTTATCGGTCTCCCTCGCCTGAAGTGCAGTTTCGACCTTCTCCTCATGCGGCGCGCCGCACAGAGGGCAGAACTTCCATGAACCCGCCATCTCGGCATTGCACTTTGCACAATGTCCGTTCATCGCTTGACCGCTCCCTCACGGTTCAGCCCAACGGTCCGGAAGCCCGCCCATACCTCGCGGCCATCCACACAACCAACTCCGGATCGCCAGCAGGCCTGTAGCGTAGCGCCAATCCACCTCCAAGCCGGTGATTCCGATCACATCAGTCCCTCATTCTGCACTTGAGCGAATGGATTCGACCGATCTTCGCGCGAAATTCTCCAGTACGATGCGAGCGCATCAAAACACCCGTGCGTCGCGCCACTCTTCGCCTTTCTGCTCCCACGACGCGCAGCCGCCCAATCGTGTATCGTTGGGTGTTCGATTATGGTGCTTACGCCCTTCACTCTGGCTGAACCGGCCTCGTTCCCCATTCTGGGGCGCATCGTTTTTGCCGGCCTCGCCATCGCCTCCGGCGCAATCTTCTGGCGCAGATTCGGCCCCATCCTTCGCCGCATCCTCCAATCGCGAAAGGACGCCGACTTTCGGCTCACACCTCTTGGCCGTCGTGTGTGGGAGTTCGTTTCAGAGGTCCTCTGCCAATCGAAGGTGATTCGGCAGCGCCCGCTTCCCGGCCTTGCGCATGCCTTCGTCTTCTGGGGATTCTGTGCCTTCGCTCTCGTCACCCTGAACCACTGCGCTGTCGGTCTGGGCGTCGGCTTTCTCTCGCCTGACGGCCTCTTCGGCCGCTTTTACTTTTGCTTCGCAGCAGTATTTGCCCTGGCCTGTGCCCTTGGCATTTTCGGCCTCTTCATTCGCCGCTTCTTTGTACGTCCGCGCTGGCTTGGCGCAAAGCTGTCGTGGGAGTCCGGCTTCATCGCCTTCCTCATCTTCTTCCTGATGGTCACCTACCTGGCCGCCTTCTTCGTACCGGACGGCAGCCCGGCAATCGCCGTGCTCTGGTGGCTGCACA
>JBBIVH010000244.1:0-4201 GCA_037439805.1 Acidobacteriaceae bacterium | reverse complement strand
CTCCGCTATGCCATGGAGCCCTACCTCTACACGGAAGCGCGCCGCACCTACGACACCGGCATCGCCTTCCTGCGTCCGCTCTACTACGACTGGCCCGAGGCCAGCGAAGCCTACGCGAGCAAAGACGAGTACCTCTTCGGCGACCAGATCCTCGTCGCGCCCATCGTGACCCCCGCTGACAAAACCACCGGCCTCGCCACCCGCCAAGTCTGGCTCCCCGCCGGCGAGTGGATCGAGTGGCCAACCGGCAAACACTTCACTGGCCCAGCCACGCTCCAGCGCAGCTTCTCCATCGACCAGACCCCCATCTACCTCAAAGCCGGCTCCATCGTCCCCATGCAGCCACCCATGGAGTACACCGGTCAGAAGCCCGTCGATCCCCTCATCGTCAACGTCTGGCCGCTCGTGCCCGGCGCAAGCTCCAGCTACTCCGTCTACGAGGACTCCGGCCACGCCACCGACTACCAGCGCGGCGTCTTCACCCGCACGCCCATCCGCGCCTCGCAAAAGGCCGACACTCTCACCGTCGAAATCGACCCCGTAGAGGGCAGCTTCCCCGGCATGTTGAAGTCCCGCGCCTTTGAGCTCCGTCTGCCCGCTGACTGGCCGCCCGCCGCTGTCTCAGTGAATGGGGCAGAGATCCCTCAGGGCTCCGCCGCGCGCAGTGCAGGCTGGAGCTTCATCGGCAACACGCTCACCACAGTCATCCCGGTGGCCGCGCAGAGCACCGCAAAGCCGGTCACCATCGTCGTCCGCCGCACGCGCGGCCTCACCGCGCACCGCAGCGAACTCGACGGCTTCGCCGGCTCCATGACGCGCCTCCGCGCTGCCTATGACGCCCTGCAGCAGACCTGGCCTGTCTCCCAGCCGCCCGATCCGCTCATTGACGTGATGCAGACCGGCGACCGCCTCGGCTATCACCCCGAGCGCGCGCAGCAGGAGATTGCCCACTTCCACCAGACCCTGCCCCAGGCGCAATCTGCCGTGACCGCGCTGGAGCAGGACACCCAGCGCCGCCTCGACGTCTACTCGCGGCGCTTCAGCCGCGGCAACCTCGCCCCCGCCAACATGGAACAGGAGAAGCAGCGCCGCCTCGACGCAATCGCACGCGCCGAGGCAATGCTGGCCGCAGTCGAGCAATAACGAACCGAATCCCTTTACCGGCCGCCGCTGGAACGTCCCGGCGGCCAATCCTTTTCTGTATACGTTTGCAACCCGCTGCGGCGCCGCGTTACCATGCGGCCCTATGAGACTTCTGGCTTGCTCCCTCGTGCTGTTGCTCTCCGCGCCTCTCGCCCTCGCCCAATCCGCGCCCGCCGACCCCTACGCGCCCACACTGGGCGCTCAATGTGGGGCCCCCGGCGACAGGACTTCGTCGCCGGCGTGTAAATCCGCCGCCGAAATCGACCACGAGTGGCAGCAAGCCGTCAGCAAGTACGACGTCGAGCGCAACCGCCTCCTCGCCGACGAGCTCAAGCAGCAGAACGACGGCCCCTACCGCGCCGACTGGGCCTCGCTCGAAAAGTACCAGCAGCCGCAGTGGTACAAGGACGCCAAGTTTGGCATCTTCATCCACTGGGGCGTCTACTCCGTGCCCGCCGCAGAAAACGAGTGGTACCCGCGCAACATGTATCACCCCGGCGACGGCGCCTACAAAGACTTTCAGGCCCGCTATGGCCACGGCGATCCCTCGAAGGGCTACAAAGACCTCATCCCGCTCTTCCGCGCCGAGCACTTCGACCCCGCGGCGTGGGCCGTGCTCTTCAAGAACTCCGGCGCGCAGTACGTCGTCCCCGTCGCCGAGCATCACGACGGCTTCTCCATGTACGACTCCGGCCTCAGCGACTGGACCGTCGCCAAAATGGGCCCCAAACGCGACACCCTCGGCGAGCTCGCACAGGCCGTCCGCGCCCAGGGCCTCCACTTCGGCCTCAGCTCCCATCGCGTCGAGCACAATTTCTTCTATGACGGCGGCCGCGCCATCCGCTCCGATGTCAACGACCCGCGCAACGCCGGTCTCTACGGCCCCGCCCACCAGTGGCTCAGCGGCAAGGGCGGCCTCACCAACGACTGGACCTACGTTAGCGATGCCTGGGCGAATGATTGGCTCGCCCGCGACACCGAGCTCGTCGAGAAGTACCACCCCGAAATCGTCTACTTCGACTGGTGGATTGGCCAGCCCGCCATGCGACCCGCCGTCACGCGCTTCGCCGCCTTCTATTACAACTACGCCGCGGCCCACGGCTACACCGGCGTCATCAACTTCAAGGACTACGCCATCGATTACCCCGCCGCCGTGCAGGACTTCGAGCGCGGCCAGCAGGACCACATCGTCCCCCAGCACTGGCAGACCGACACCTCCATCAGCAACAAGAGCTGGGGCTACATCGAGCACGACACCTTCAAGTCGCCGCAGTTCCTCATCAACCAGCTCGCGGACATCGTGAGCAAGAACGGCAATCTGCTGCTCAACTTTGGTCCGCGCTCCGACGGCACCATCCCTGAAGAAGTGCAGGCCGCGCTCCGCGCCATGGGCGCATGGCTCAAGGTCAACGGCGAAGCCATCTACGCCACGTCGCCGTGGACGACCTACGGCGAAGGCCCCACCAAAGTCGAAGCCGGCGCATTCCACGACACCGACACCAAGCCTTACACACCCGACGATTTCCGCTTTACCGCAAAGGGCTCGACCGTCTACGCCATCGGCATGGCCTGCCCGGCCGCGTCAGGTCCCACCGCGCACAAGGCCGTCATCCATGCACTCGGCTGGGCGCACGAGGGCGCGTCCATCCCCGTCGGCAACATCCAGCTCCTCGGCTCCAGCGCAAAACTCACCTGGACCCAGGGCGCGGACGCTCTCGAAGTCAATCTTCCCGCAAGCGCAAGCTGCCAGTACGCCTACGCGCTCAAGCTCTCGCCCGCGGCCAGATAATTCGCCTTCTCAACATCCCGGCGGGGGCGGGGGCGGCGCAGCCATCGCCGCACGGTACATCGTGCGATAACCAGCGCGGAAGCCATGCTGATAATCTCCCCAAAGCTCCGGCGCCACCGGGGGATTGCGGAAGTAAGGATGCCGCCCAGCATTCGGACGCAGCCCCGCTGCCAGGTCGCGCCGTGCCGCTTCCACACCCGTGCGATACGCCTGCCGAGCC
Organism: Acidobacteriaceae bacterium; assembly: GCA_037439805.1. Lineage (GTDB taxonomy): Bacteria > Acidobacteriota > Terriglobia > Terriglobales > Acidobacteriaceae > Telmatobacter. The sequence continues at coordinate 1,049 of JBBIVH010000244.1, read as the reverse complement.
ACTTCGCTGAATACCGCCGGCGGTGGCGGAGGCGGAGGAGGCGCTGCATACACCACCGGCTGCGGATGCCCACAACCCACCGCCAACGCACATGCGGCAACCGCCGCAAACAGAAGAACTCGACGCATCGTCTGACCTCTCTTTTTCTTTCTTCGCACACCCTGTCCTCTGCCCCTTCTTTCATCAGGCAGACTCTGCATGTCTAAGGTGGTGCTTTTGTTCACTTCAACCCACATTCCCGCCGCTAGTTGCGCACATGCCCGGCCGCGGTTGCACTGCTCCACACATTCGCATTCGCCGTCTGCCCGCTCGCGCTTCAACGTGGACAATAGAGAAGAGACGCTACAAAGCGCATTCTCGTCTGAAGGAGCCACCATGAATCCCCTCGCATCGCAGGTCGCTGTCGTCACCGGAGCCGCGCGCGGCGCAGGCGAGGCCATCGCCCGTCGTCTCGCCGTGATGGGCGCACACGTCGTTCTCGTCGCACGCAGCGTGGAACAACTCGACCGCGTGCGCGACGCCATCGTACAAGCTGGCGGCGCTGCGTCCGTCTTTCCATGCAATCTCATCGATGCCGCAGCCGTCGCCGCATTGGGAGAAGCAGTCGCCCGCGAGCAGAAGCGCTGCGACATCCTGGTGAACAACGCCGGCATTGGCCTCGAAGGAAAGCCCCTGCACGAAATCACACCCGACGAGTGGGACCGCCTCTTCGCGACCAACCTGCGCGGCCCCTATCTATTGATCCGCGCCCTCGCGCCACTCATGATCGCTGCGCGGTACGGCCACATCATCAACATCTCTTCGCTCGCCGGCCGCAACCCGCTCCCCAGGGGCGCCGCCTATGCCGCAACCAAGTGGGGCCTGAATGGGCTCACCTATTCCGTCGCGGAAGAACTGCGTGAGTACAACATCCGCGTCAGCGTCATCGCACCGGGCTCCATCAACACAGAGTTCAGCGACCACGCAGGTCGCGGCGCAGCTTCCGGCAAGGACCCGAAGAAGAAGCTCCAGCCGGACGACATCGCCTCCGTCGTCGCAACCCTCGTCAC
>JBBIVH010000243.1:0-4215 GCA_037439805.1 Acidobacteriaceae bacterium | reverse complement strand
CAAGGCCTTCCACCAGAAGAACCCGCACCTTAAGCAGGTGCCGAAGAACAAGCTGCCCAAGCACAACACAGGGCACTAATCCTGCAACATCCAACAATGCCAGAGCTGGACGATCTCCGTTATCCAATTGGCCGTTTCACGCCGCCAGCCTCTTATGAGCCGGCAATGCGGGCCGAACAAATCTCCGTGCTGCGGTTGCTCCCCGGAAATATCCAAGCCGCTGTCAGCGGGCTGAGCCACACCCAGCTTGATACGCCGTATCGTGACGGCGGATGGACTATACGCCAGCTCGTTCACCACATTGCTGACAGCCACGCCAACGCCTACGTGCGCACCAAGCTCGCGCTGACCGAGGAGTGGCCGACGATCAAGACCTACGATGAAGCCGCCTGGGCTCGGCTTGCCGACAGCACGCTGCCCATCGATGGGTCGATCGCAATGATTTCTGCCTTGCATGAGCGCTGGGTGGCGATTCTGGAATCGCTGTCCGAAGTCGATTTCAAGCGCGGCTACAATCATCCGGAACTCGGACGGCAGGAGCTCAGCAGCGTCCTTGCGATGTACTCCTGGCACTCGCGCCACCACACCGCGCACATCACGAATCTGCGTAAAAGGATGTGCTGGTAGCCGAAGTGTCCTCGGTCCTCGATTCACCGTCAGCCGCGAAACTCGCAGAAACCCTCGAAGATTATCTCGCCTCCCATCCAGCCGCCGCCTTGCTTGAGGATGGCCGCGTTCTATTCGACATGCGGCTCGCGCGATATTCCGTCACCGAGTCGCACGGGCGCTGTCTTCTGCAACTCTGGAGCGAAGAGCGAAACATGGTGCGGACGGTGCTGGAGATTCAGCCGCGCGCACACTCCTTGCGGGTGATGACGCGGCGAATGGGAGCGCCGAAGCCGCTGGCGCTGGAGCTTGTTCCCACGAGCGACAGGCGCACCCCAACGGTCCGCGACTCTGCAAGACGCAACTACCAGCGGCTCCTGGAGCGGGTTCTCACACGTGCGTTTCTCGCGGCGAAGGTAGATGGGTTTCGCTCTGCAATGGATCTGGAACACAGCTTCGGGCCAGCGTATGTGCGGGGACGCCTGCTGCGCGGAACGGCCGCGGATGCGGTGATCGGGATCAGCCAGGCGGAGTCATCATCGGCCATCGACGGCATTCTGACGATCGGCATCCTCTGGCTCGACTACTGCCGCCAGAAAGCCGATGTTCGACGCCACTTCAGCGGACTGAAGGTGATCGTGCCTGCCGGAGCCTCGCGGACAACGGCCGAGCGCATGGCTTGGCTGAACAGCTCGGCAGCCGAGTTCGAGTTGTATGCTCTCGACGAGCGCACCGAGGAACTGGAGCTCATCGATTTTCGAGACAGCGGCAATCAGACGGCGCGCCTCGTTCATGCGTTTTCTGCTGAATCCGCGCTGGAGCGTTGCGGCGCGGGCATCGGCCAAATCATGGCCCTTTTGCCGAACGGCGCGGAGTCGCGTGTCGAAATTCGTCCGCGGTCGGCGACAGAAGTTGGTCTCCTGTTACATGGTCTGGAGTTCGCTCGCGTGCGGCATGGGGTATCGGCTCACTCATTCGCGCAGCAGGACGAGATCTCCTTCGGTGCGGGAGCCAACGAAACGCCGTTGACGGCCGACACCGAAGACCTGTGCCGCGAGCTCTGCACCAGGCTTTTCGCGGGCCGCCACCCAGGAGGCACGCACAACGATCCGCTGTTCAGGATGCAGCCGGAACGATGGCTCGAGTCGGAGTTTCGCACGGGTCTGGCAGAACTGCTGCCCATGCTGCGGGGCGAGCCGGTCTACTCGCAGGTGCCGGCACTCTCGTGCGGCGATCGGGGAATGCTCGATTTGCTTGCTGTCGATCGGAACGGTCACCTCTGCGTGATTGAGCTGAAGGCCGATGAAGATCTGCAGCTTCCGATGCAGGCGCTTGACTACTGGATACGAGTTCGCGCTCTCAACGCCGACCGGCAGCGGACGCCGATGAGCGACCGGCTCTTGTCGGCGTTCGAACGTGCGGGGTACTTTGCGGGCACTGAGCTTTCCGATTTGCCCCCACGCCTGATCCTGGCAGCGCCTGCCCTGCGTATCCATCCCGCGAACATGCCGGTACTGCGTTATCTCTCGCCGGAAGTGGATTGGGAGTTCATTGCACTGGGCGAGCAGTGGCGCCATGAACTGAAGATCGTCTTCCGCAAGCGATCGGCTGATCTGAAATAGGCGCGAAAGGCTAGCGGGCTTCCGAGCCTGTGCTTGCCAGGCAGGCGCACTCTTCAAGATCTGCGAGAAGCGCATCGACGCGCTTCAGATCAGAATCCCACGCGAACATGATGCGGGCAGCGCCGCCAATGAAGGTGTAGAACCTCCACCCTCGCGCACGAAGCGCATCCAGAATCTCCTCAGGGGCATTCAGGAAAACCGTGTTAGCGTCGACTTCCGAAACGACTTCGATGTTGCCGATACGGCGCACGCGTTCCGCAAAGTACCGGGCGCAGGCGTTCGCGTGCTCCGCATTCTTGACCCATGCGCCGGTCTCGAGCATTCCCACCCATGGCGCGGCAAGGAAGCGCATCTTCGAGGCAAGCTGTCCTGCCTGCTTGCAGCGGTAGTCGAAGTCGACTGCCAGCTTGCGATCGAAGAAGATCACTGCCTCGCCTACGGCCATCCCATTCTTCGTTCCGCCAAAGCAGAGCACGTCGACGCCGATCTTCCAGGTCAGGTCGGCAGGCGAGCAGCCGAGGCTTGCGCAGGCATTCGCAAAGCGCGCTCCGTCCATGTGCAGCGAAAGGCCGTGCTCCTTGCACGCCGTGGAAATGGCCTCGAGTTCTTCGAGCGAGTACACCCGGCCGGTTTCGGTGGGCTGGGTGATCGTTACCACGCGGGGCTTGGGATAGTGAATGTCCTGGCGCTTGGTGGCCAACTCTCGAATGGCTTCCGGTGTGAGTTTTCCGTCAATCGCCGGAGCCACCAGCAGCTTGGAGCCATTGGAGAAGAACTCCGGCGCGCCACACTCGTCGGTTTCTACATGCGAAGCGTCGCAGCAGATAACACCGTGATACGACTGGCACAGCGACGCCAGGGCCAGGGAGTTTGCAGCCGTGCCGTTGAACACGAAGAAAACTTCGCAGTCGGTTTCGAACAGCTCGCGAAAAGTGTTCGCGGCCCGCGTCGTCCAAGCGTCGTCTCCGTACGCGGTGGCGTGCCCCTGATTTGCGTCGTTCATTGCTGCCCAGGCTTCCGGGCAGATCCCTGCATAGTTGTCGCTGGCAAACTGCTGTGCAAAGCCGTCGGTTTCCTGTCTCATCTTCTTCAATGATAGAAGTCCAGAGATCTGCCGGTTTCACAGTGAGGTCGGTCACGCGCCGAGTCGAAGTGCCCCATCTCTGGTGCTTTCCGCAGCCACGGCGGCTTCCTAGCCTCGGTGCCGCGATTTCCGCAAAAAATTGCAGTTCCCACGAACATCATGGGGTGATATAAATCACATAATTCCAGAATAGATAGCGGCAGAATGATTTCACCGCTAGGCAAGTACAACATTTTCAGGTCCTGAAGGGGTCGAGGAAGAAACCCCCAGACGGGAGTTTTTCGTCGTGCCCACACAGCCCGTCTCTGAGTTTCGGCCCGTGACAGCAGGACCGGCCTGTGTTTCTCCCAAGCCACCACGCAAGCAGGGCATCGTGATCTCAATTTGCGAGTCACCCGCGTTTTCCCGCGTCCTCGAGCCAGAGTCAGACGAACCGGTTCGCGACGGTCTGGGCTGCGCCCGGGCAATTCGGGCTGCCTTTGTTCTGGAGGGTGGCCTCGGCATGACCGTTTACGCACTCTGGCACTTCCGGCACGTGATCGGAGCAATTCACCTCATCCGCTAGAGGACAAGTTCGCACCCGCAGAGTGCAGCCAAGGCCGCTGGAGCTACTTCTTCAGCGGCCTTCGTGCGAAGTAGTAAAGCGAGTAGGCCAGCAGCCCAAAGCCGATCACGGAGACAAAGGTGTGATCAAGGATTGTTCCCCTTGGGAAGTTCAGGATGTCCCGGTTCTCCATATAGGTGGCCTCCACGGCCTTGAGGGCCACGCCGATGAGGCCGGCGATACCGCCCGCCGCAATCAGTCCGGAGGCGAACAACGACCCTGAGGAGATGTCGCTGTCTGCTTCGGCGTCTCCGGCCTTCGAGGCGGCCCTGTCAACGAGCCACCGAACTACACCTCCG
>JBBIVH010000242.1:0-4249 GCA_037439805.1 Acidobacteriaceae bacterium | reverse complement strand
ATTCTCGCTCCAGAGGATTATCTGCGTGCGGCAGCCGCGCTGGGCGAGCCGGTCCAAACCGTTGATTTAACCAAAGCCAATCCGGAGGCGCACGCATGATCTCCAGCGCGCTCTGGACGCACCTGATGAAAGACCTGCGCATTGAGTGGCGATCGAAAGAGGCCATCAACTCCATGCTATTTTTTGCGTTGCTGGTCGTCGTGCTCTTTTCTCTCGCATTCGACCCACGCGGCTCCTTTGCTCGCGAGATCGCTGGAGGCGTTCTCTCCGTCGCAACCATGTTCGCGTCCGTCAGCGCGCTCAATCAGGCCTGGGCGCGCGAGATTCGCCATCAGGTGCTCGACGCGCAGCGCATGGCTCCCGCGCCCGGCTCCGAACTCTACCTCGCCAAGGTCCTGGCCAATTTCCTCTTTGTCACCATCGTTCAGGTACTGCTGGCGCCGGTCTTCCTCGTTATGTACAACCTCAACATTCTAGGAAACGCGTGGCTGCTGGCCGTGGTGCTGCCTCTGGGCACGTGGGCGCTGGTAGCCAACGGCACCTTCTTCGCCGCGCTTTCCATTCGCAGCCGCAACCGCGAACTCCTTCTGCCCCTCATCCTGTTTCCCATCTTTGTGCCCGCGCTGCTGGCCATGGTGCAGGCCACCACCGCCATTCTGACCGGCGAGAGCGATCCGTCACTCTGGATCAAGCTCCTGTTGGGCTACGACATCATCTTCACCACCGTGAGTCTTCTGCTCTTTGAAGTCGTCCTGCACGCCGAGTAACGGGACAATCGTTCGAAGAACGCCGCGGCTCGCGATACCATCAGGCGCGGCGCATCGCATGCAGCGCGTCCAGCTTCGATCTCTCCACAGGTCGCTTATCCCCTGCTTCGCCGCTCTTTGCACCGAGATCCAGCCGCTTCAGCTTTTCCATCGTATGTGTACAGCCATCGATCGCCTTCGTCAGGGATTCCGCGGCGAGTTCATCCAGAAGCACAGCCAGTCCCGCCTTTCCCGTCGCGCCGGGCAACGCTGCGCGGGCCTCCCGGGCCAGCGCGTCCCAATCGTGCCACGTCCCAATTGCGACCTGCAGCTTGCGCAGTTGACGCACCAGCCGTATCGTTCCTCGATCGGATGAACCAGGCGCTTCGACGGCGTACCGCACCGTGCGAAGCCGCTTGCGAAACGCATGAAGATTTTCTGCGCTGAACTCCAGATCCTCGGATTGCAGCTTCCTGATCTGGAGCATCAGGCTCTCTGCACCCGGTGCAGCTACCGGCTCAGGCGCAACAGCTTCGAACGACCGGGACAGCTTGCGCAAATGCAGCATACGATCCCCAATCCGCGCCGTCAGCTTCCTTTCCGCCTTCTTCCGGTTGCGCTTGAGCCGCTCATCCAGAGCGCCCAGCTGATCCAGCAGGTCGCGAGAGGTGTGGAGCTTTGGACCGTCCGTCTTCTCAAACGAAGTGCGCAAGCCATCCAGCCGCGAGCGGTACACGTCGATTTCGCGGATCGTGCCGAGCGCACTGCGCAACTTGCCAGCCTGCTTTATCCAGCGCTGCGTTGTCAGCACCGCGTCACTTCCTTCGGAAAGACCCGACACCGCCGCCTCGGCGGAGACCAGCAGGCGAAGCGTCGCCACGCGCAGGGCGTGCACCCTGCGACGGCTCGGCTTCATTGTGCAGTTCTCGAGGAGGTGCAACCAGGCACGGAGGCGCTGACTTGTCGATGCCGACTTCGGATGCCTCACAGCCTTATTGCCCGGCATGAAAATCAGGCTCATCGGTTCGTAACCTTGCTGTCATCTATTTTGCACCCACGCGCATCTCCCGCGCATGGGTGCATGTCACGCCGCCGTGTGGGCGCTGCTGTCTTGTGTTTTGCAATGGTTCGCCTGCGCTGCTGCTATCCTTTCCTTAGCCTCGTTGGCATGGCATCGCTGGGTGGCCACCGGCTCCAGGGATAGCTCGTGCTCCCTCGCAATTGGGCTTCTAATCGTTTTCGTTCACACCGGGAGCAGGGATACGATGACTCCGCAATCAATTACAGCTTCACGGCCCGCTACGGCGCCCTCCGCGTTCGCCGTATGGGCACTGTTGCTGACGATCTTTGCATCGGTTCAGTTTGCCTCTCTCTTCTCTCCGCCGCTGCTGGATGACGTGGATGCAAGCCATGCACAGGCCGCGCAGCACATCGTCGAGAGCGGTGACTGGGTCACGCTGAAGGTGGACGGCATACGGTACCTTGAAAAACCGCCGCTGCCTTACTGGATTGACGCCGCGTTTTACCGCGTCTTCGGTGAGAACGTCTTCTCCACGCACCTGCAGAATGCGCTGGCCCTGCTGGGCTGCGCCTGGCTCGCGTGGCTGTGGGCCGCCCGCGCGTGGAGCCCCCGTGCAGGCTTCTATGCGGCCCTCGGCATCCTCACCTCTATCGGCCCGTTTCTCTTCACGCGTTTCGCCATTCCAGAAGCGCTGCTGAGCTTTCTCTTCCTTTTCGCGCTCTATAGCTTCCTGACCGGCATGGAATCGAAGCGGCCGATCCGCTTCTATGGCATGTGGGCCGCGCTGGCGTTGGCAACGCTCACCAAGGGACTTATCGCCCCTGTCTTCTTTCTCGGAGCAGCCATTCCCCTTCTTCTGCTCAGCGGACAGTGGCGGCGCTGGCAGCAGTTCCGTCCCTTTTCAGGGCTGCTGCTCTATCTAGCCATTGCTGCGCCGTGGCATATCCTCGCCGGCTTCGCCAATCCCGATCAGGGCCATCCGGTCGGCAATCATCCCACTCCGGGGAACGTCCACGGGTTCTGGTACTTTTACTTCATCAACGAGCATGTCCTGCGGTTCCTGGGCGAACGTTTTCCTCACGACTATAACCGCCTGCCCTTTGTCGCCTATTGGCTGCTGCATCTGGTCTGGCTCTTTCCCTGGAGCCTGTTCCTGCCCGCCCTGCTCGTCATCGCGTGGAAGACGCGTGGAAACTGGCTGCAGCATCTCCACCGCGACGCCGGCCAGACCGTGGATTTCTACCTCGACAACGCCGCGCGCGAAGACGTGGCCACCTACGTCTACCGCCTCAAGTTCCGCGTCCGCACGGCATGGCTCCTCGGCTTGTTCTCTGCCTTCACGCTGCTCTTCTTTTCCGTCTCAACCAACCAGGAGTACTACACGTTTCCTGCCTGGCCGCCGCTGCTGATCCTCTCGGCCGCGGTGTTGGCCGGCATCGAAGAAGGTGACGAACGCGCAGGGGCACCAGGCGCTTCAGCAGCTCTCTCCACCGCATGGCTCGCGTCGGCGCAGGCTGTCTTTGCGGTGGTCGGAACCCTCAGTGCGCTTGCCCTCGGCTGGGGTCTGTGGGAATCGCGCCGCCTTCCCTACGTGCCCGACATAGGCACGCTGCTGGCCCATCGCGACGTGGGCGGCTACACGCTGTCCATGTCACATCTCTTTGACCTCACCGGACCCTCGTTTGCCGCACTTCGCCTGCCCGCTGCGCTGGCCGCGTGCACGCTGCTGATCGGTCCGGCAGCCGGATGGCTCCTGCGCTTGCGGCACAGGCACCTCGCCGCAACCGTCAGTATGGCTGTAACCGCCACGATCTTCCTCGTCGCCGCCCACATCGCATTTGCACGGTTTGAGCCCATGCTGAGTTCCAAACAACTCGCCGACACAATCCTGCGCAACGGTTCTTCATCGGACTCGTTCATCATCTTCGGCGATCAGTCGGATGCCTCGTCGGTCGTCTTCTACACACACGACTTTTTGCACAAGCCGGCCTACATCGTTGTCGAGCCATGCTCACCGCATGGCGCAGGCTCGTCGCTGTTGTGGGGCTCATGCTACCCCGACGCGCCAAAGATCTTCCTCAGCGAAGACCAGCTCGCAAAGATGTGGGGCAAAGGCGAGCGCAAATGGCTCTTCGCTCAGGACACGAATCAGAGCAAGGCAGAGCAGCTGCTGGCAGGGAGCCTCTACCCCGTGCAGTCCATCGCCGACAAGGCGCTCTGGACCGACCGGCCGCTGAGCCAGAAGTAGTGCGGCCTGATGATCTGCTGCTTCACTCTGCTGCCCGCATCTTGCCGCCGGGCAGCAGATCGAAGACCCGTCCGCGCCATAGAATTCTGCTGGACCCATAGCTCGCCGCCCAGAAGCAAAAGCCCATCAGATCGCGAATTGGATAGAGCACCAGCAGTCCGAACCAGCTCCGGTCCTGTACGACCAGCCGGCCCACCGCGATCGACAGAGCCAGCCGCGTCGCCACGCTCCAGC
>JBBIVH010000241.1:0-4270 GCA_037439805.1 Acidobacteriaceae bacterium | reverse complement strand
TCTCCTTCGCGGACGCCAACACCAGCTCCGTCGGCGAAGGCACCATGCTCCGCCCTGAGGCTGCCCGCCGCCAGGAGCTGCAGATCCACCTCTCCGACCTCGCCGAAGCCGTCACCGCCCTGCCCGCCGAGGCCTGGCGCTACGGCCGCGTCGTCGCCGTCGCTGAAGCTCCCGGCGCGCCCGCCGCCGACCGCCCCCGCATCCGCCGCAACGTCGAAGCCGCCATCCAGCAGCTCAACGACCTCGGCATCGTCGTCGAAGAGTGGCCCGGCCGCTGATTCGGCATTTCATCTCCCATTCATCATCGAAGTTCGATAGCGGTTGACCCGCTCTCGCCTTGCATGTCACTATCGAATTTCGATAGCAGGCTCCGCTTCCCCGGAGGTCCCCCGTTTGAAGCCGCTCCGCGTTCTTGCGCTGCTCGTCTGCGCGCTTGCGCTCGTGCCCACACTGCGCGCGCAGGGCCCGCCGTATCAGACGGACGACCCCGTGCCTGTCGACTTTCGTCATTACGAGTTCTATGTCTTCGGCTCCGCCGACGGCACACCGGTTGAGATGGACACGCAGGGTCCTGCCTTTGAGTTCAACTGGGGCGCCATTCCCCGCGTGCAGCTCCACGCCATCCTGCCCTGGGGCATTGTTGCTCCATCCAACAAGCCGCTCTACGCGCCCGCCGGCACAGGGCCCACCGTCTTCGGCCTCACGGACATGGAGCTCGGCGCGAAGCTCGCCTGGTTCAAGGAGACGAGGCATCTGCCGCAGGTCGGCTCCTTCACCATGTTCGAGATGCCCACTGGAGATTCCACCACGGGCCTCGGCGTGGGCAAGGCGTGGTACAAGCTCCCCATCTGGTTCCAGAAGAACGAAGGCAAGTGGCTCTTTGACGGCGGGGGCGGCTACCAACTGGTCAAGCAAACCAACTATCGGAGCTTTCCCTACGGCGGCTTCCTTACCAAATACACTTTTGGCGAGCGGCTCGAGTTTGGCGGCGAAGTCTTCTCCCACGCCCGCGAGGGCCTCGCCACCCCGCAAACCCAGTCCTCGACCCTCATCGACCTCGGCGGCTACTACCACTTCAAGCACAACCCCAACGAGCAATTCCTCTTCTGCTATGGCCACTCCGTCGCAGGCCAGATTGAAAACTACGCCTACCTCGGCCTCTACTGGACATGGGGAAAAGACGACGCCAAACCCAATGCCGGCGAGGCCTTCCTGATGGACAGGAAGCTGCCCTAGCCGCAAAGTCCTCGCTGCGCAATCTTGCAGGATGATTGCCTGAACAAGCCACTCCGGACTCCGCCATGCCACGCAAAGCCCGCCGCGCCGCCACCCATCAGGAACTCTACATCGGCCTTGTGCGTCTTCACGTCCTCCACCACGCCGCAGAGGAGCCCATCTTCGGCCTTGGCATCATTCGCGAGCTCGGACGCCACGGGTACCGCCTCGGCCCCGGCACGATCTATCCGCTTCTTCACAGCATGGAGCGCCGCGGCTGGCTCCGCTCCCGCACGCGGCTCATCGACGGCCACCAGCGCAAGGTCTATGTCGCCACCGCTGCGGGAAACCGCGCCCTCGCACAGGCACGCGATTATGTCCGCGAACTCTTCGATGAAATGAATGAGTAGTCCGTCCCCAAGTCCCTGCGTCACTGCCGCGCCATCCGGAATCTGCTACAGTGCTCCTCGCATTCCGAACCAAGGGAAAGGAGCGCTCCCATGCAGATCACCGTGCTTCGTAGCTTCGCTGCGTTCTGCCCGGCAGCAGCCTGCAAATCACTTGCAGGTCTTCTGCTCGCCTGCAGTGCGATGGCGTATTCCTTCTCCGGGTCCATCTCATTCGCACAGGACTCGAAGACTTCCACCGTCCTGCCCACTCCATCCGCCGGCAAAGCCATCGTATGCATCTACCGCACTTACCGCTTTACCGGCTCCGCCGCGCACGACGAAATCTTTGTCAATGACACCCACCTCGGCAAACTCCTCAACAGCGAATACATGTTCACCGAGGTTGCGCCCGGAACCGTCGTCGTCGCGGGTCTGCCCAAGATGTACTATGGCAGCGCCATCATGTCTGCCGGTGCGGCCCTCAACCAGGCCCGGCAGAAGGAAAATGAGCGGGCCCGCTTTGACGCTGAAGCTGGCAGGACCTACTACTTCAAGTGGACCTCCAGCACCATGGCCACGGGAATCAAGGTCACAGCAGTGGATGCCGACGCCGGCGCGAGGGACATCCGCAAACTCCATCTCTCCAAGCCGCCCGACGACAAAGACACACAGCAACCCAAATCGGACGACGCCGGCAAGCCATCCGCAAAATAGCCTGAGTGAGCGCAACTGCCAAACATCCTTCTCCGCCTCTGCGTGGCAATGCAGGGGCGAGGTGGAAATCTGTACACCTGGCCCCCGATTTTGATCCCGAGTACCTCACCAGGTGGTCCTCTCCAGAGAATGGCCGGGCAAAAGGCTGACATTTCAGACCTGGCATATGCTTGCCCCCCGTTTCTTCCTTATCAGGAATGTTTTTGCTTTGGCCTTTCAGTCAGCCTGGGCTGCTCAGCCTCACCAGCTTGCCGCGAGCTGTGTCGAAGCCGTCCTGCGTCCGCCGTCCGTGGCGCCCTCGCACAAGCTCGCGATGATGAAGTGAACTCTTTGACGAGATGAACGGATCGCTCCGCATCCGTGTGCGTTCACTCTTTTCTCGCACGATGGCACGACCGCTTCCGTTTGTCGTCGTATCCTCCATCGCGCTACCATGAGTCGCTCGCGGTTTCCCGTGCTGAGTCGCCCATGAAGCGAAATCTTACCGCCCTTCTTCTGCTCATTGTCATCGCCCATCTCGCCGCGGCAGTCGAGCCGGTCTGCTCTGTGCGCCAGCCGCCACTGCGCGTGCACCGGCCCGACATCTTCACCGACCAGCAGGAGCAGTGGCTCGGTGATGCACAGGCTGACATGGTCGAGCCGGGGTACACGATGCTGCCTGCGGAGCAGAGCGCCTATCTCGACGAGATTGGCAAGCGTCTTCTCGATCAGCTTCCGCCCACGCCTATCCACTACACCTTTCGCGTTTATGAATCGCCCGAGCTGCGCGCCTTCTCTCTCGCCGGGGGACGCATCTACATCAGCCGCAAGCTCATCATGGATGCGCGCAATGAAGACGAACTGGCCGCGATGCTCGCCCAGGAGATTGGCCGCGTTTACATTCACCACTCCGCATCCTCGGTGACGCGCAGGCTCTCCAGGCTGCTGCATGCCAAGACGCTCGGAGATCGCGCCGATGTGTACGACAAATTCGAGCGCATGTTCAACATTCCTCCCGATCCGTACGCCTACTTAAGCGAGGACGAGCAGGAGAGCGACGAACTGCTTGCCGACCGCGTCGGCATGTGGGCGATGATCAAGGCTCAGTACGATCCCAACGCCTTCGCTACATTTCTCGATCGCGTCAACGACAACGGCGGTTATACCGGCAACCTCTTTACCGATGCGTTCGATCTCACGCCACTTGTCAGCATTCGCGTGCGCACAGCGCACAAGCTCATCTCCTCGCTTCCTGGCAGTTGCCGCAATCCGCGCCCGCTTTATCGCCCTGGATTCAAGCCCTTCCAGCAGGCGATGCAGCAGCAGCGCATCGATCCCATCGTTTCCGCCACACCGGGCCTGACCTCTGTCGCACTGCAGCAGCCCATAAATCCAGCGCTGGAGAACGTTGTCCTCAGCCCCGACGGACGATATGCGCTGGCGCAGGATCCATATCAGATTCACGTTCTCTCCACTGCGCCGCCGCAGGTGCGCTTCTCCGTCGATGCGCTCGGCGCGGAGATGGCGCAGTTTACTCCGGACTCACAGAGCCTCGTCTTTCATTACAACGATCTCCACGTCGAGCGATGGCAAATCGCTACCGGCCAACCCGCTGACATTCAGGACTTTGTTGACTACGCTGGCTGCGTCCAGACCAGCCTCTCGCCTGATGGCAGCATAATGGCCTGCGTCAGTTACAACTACATCGGCGACTCCGTATGGCTCAAGCTCACGGACATCCACTCCGGCAAGGTCCTCTACGAGAACCTGCACTTCAACGATCTGTATGGCAGCCTGGGAAACTCCAACGCGCGCGAGACGCCCACATTTCAGGCGCTCATGCGCTGGTCTCGCGACGGACGCTACTTCGTCGCGGCTTCCGGCGTCTCCGCCATGGCTTACGACCTGAAAAGCCACGCCACCGTGCGCCTCGAAGGTACGCTCACAAGCCTGGCGCAGGAACGCTACGCCTT
>JBBIVH010000240.1:0-4270 GCA_037439805.1 Acidobacteriaceae bacterium | reverse complement strand
GACACACTATACTCGACTACCGTGAACTCCCCCTGGCTGGTCGCCCATCCGCGCAACTAAGAGCTACCATGAGCGCGACAAGGAGTATGCCGATGACACCGACGACTGCCGGTGAGCCCGATCTGGAATTTGACCACGGAACGTTTGACGCCGCGGAGTTTTCGCGCCAAACGATGAAGGACTGGCAATCGCTGGCCGCCGTGATCGACCACACGCTGTTGAAGCCGGATGCGACGCGCGAACAGGTGGAGAGCCTGTGCGACGAGGCGATCCGCTACCGATTTGCGTGCGCGATGGTGAATCCGGTGTGGGTGCCAACCGCAGTGGGCGTACTCAACGGCACAGGAATTCCGGTTGGAGTGGTCATTGGCTTTCCGCTCGGCGCATCGCTTGTTTCCACGCTGCGGCAGGAGGCTGCTGCACTGGTGCGGCTGGGCGCGCGCGAGCTGGACATGGTGATTCCCATCGGCCAGTTGAAGAGCGGCAACAATCAAGCAGTGACGCATGCCATTCATACGGCATCCACGGTGGTGCATCACCACGGCGCATTGCTTAAGGTCATTCTGGAGACGAGTCTGCTGACAGTGGAAGAGAAACTACGCGGGGCGGAGATTGCGATCGCCGCGGGGGCGGACTTTCTGAAGACCTCGACGGGATTTGCCTCAGGAGGAGCGACAGCTGCCGATGTGGCGCTGCTGCGCGGCGTTGCAGGCGGGCGCTGCGGCGTGAAAGCCTCTGGCGGCATTCGTAAACTGGCCGACGCGAAAGCCATGCTGGAAGCGGGCGCCAACCGGATCGGCGCTTCCGCCTCTGTCGCGATTGTGCGAGAGCTCGGGGCGGAGTAGAGTCGAACAGCACGCCATTCGATATGACATCTTCTTCCCCATCCTCGCAGCAGCATGAGTTTGAGGGCGACTATCGCCCTGCGAACCCGGACAATCCACACGCGCATCTGGATCTCGAAAACACGCGCGTGGAAGCGGCGGACCTGACCTATCTGGTTCAACTGGCCGATGCGCTGAACACGACGCTCGACCTTGAGACCCTGATGCGACGGACATCGGAGCTGGTTCGCGAGGTCATTGATTTCCGCATCTTTGCCATTCTGCTTTTGAACGACCGCACGCACGATCTGCGCATGAGGTTCCAGCTTGGTCACACACCGGAGGTCCAGAGGGCGCGGGTTCCGATGGGCAAGGGCGTGGTGGGGCAGGTGGCGCTGACGCGGCAAGCGCTGCTCATCCATGACGTGTCCACAGTGGAGAGCTATATTCCGGCGAATCCCGATGTGCGCTCGGAGCTGGCTGTTCCGCTGATTGCGAAGAACAAGCTGATTGGCGTGATGGATCTGGAGAGCGAAAAGATCGGCTACTTCAGGCCCGATCATCTTCACCTGCTCACTCTCACGGCGTCACGCATCGCACAGGCGATTGAAAATGCGCGGCTGTACGCACGTGTCTCGCGGCAGGCACAGACACTGACGGTGCTGAACGAGATCTCCGCCGAGCTGACGTCGATTTTGGAACTCGACCCGCTGCTGGCGCGCATTGGGCAGTTGCTGCGGCGACTGATCGACTACCAGATGTTCAGCATCATGCTGCTCGACAGCAAGGGCGAGACACTGATTACACGCTATGCGTGGCGCTTCGGTTACGCGCATGCGCCGATGCGCCGCATCCCTATCACCAGCGGCCTGGTGGGCGCAGCGGTACGCGAGTGGCGGCCCGTGAATGTGCCCGACGTGCGCAAGGACTCGCGCTATCTGCCGATGAATCCCGAGACGCGCTCGGAGCTGATTGTGCCTCTGTTTCATAAGGGCCGCATCATCGGCGTGCTGGATCTGGAACATACGCGCGCAGGCTTCTTCAACGAAGAGCATGAGCGCACACTGACCACTATGGCTGCGCAGGTAGCGATCGCCATTGAGAATGCGCGGCTGTACCAGGCGGTGCGCCGGCAGGAGCGCCAACTGGAACGCGACATTGCAATGGCCCGCGAGGTGCAACTGCGGCTGTTGCCGCCGGAGGCCCCCAAGCATGAACATGCCGAACTGGCCGTGCGCTTTTTGCCTGCGCGCACCATCGGCGGGGATCTCTATGACTTTGTCGATTATGGGCCGGGACAGACGGCGATTGTGCTCGGCGACGTGAGCGGAAAAGCCGCGCCGGCTGCGCTGTTTGCGGCACTGGTGAGCGGCATTATGCGCGCCGCGGCGACGCAGCACCCGGGCCCGGCGCAGATGCTGACCCTGCTGAACGACGCGCTGCAGGAGCGCAAGCTCGAATCGCAATATGTCGTTCTGTTGTTTGTGCTGTGGAATGACGAGAACCGCACGCTGCAGATTGCCAACTCCGGCGCTGTGCAGCCCATCTTCTGCCGCGGCGGCCAGTCGATGACGGTGCGCGCGGAAGGATTTCCGCTCGGCCTGTTTCCGGACGTGACGTACGAGGAGTTCAACCTCTCGACGCAGCCGGGAGATGCAGTGGTGTTTGTCTCGGACGGCATTCTGGATGCGGAGAATGATTCCGGGGAGATGTATGGTGAAGAGCGGCTTTCGAGTCTGCTCTGCTCACAACGCGATCGGCCCGCGGCCGAAATTGCGGAAGCGATCCTGGCCGATGTGACTCGCTTTCAAGGCGGACGCGACCGCTTTGACGATGAGACGATCATCGTGCTGCGCGTGCGTTGAGCCTGAACGGATAATCTTGCCAGCCCGATTGATAGACTTGAAGAAACATCAACTCCCGGAGAGCCATTGCACACCGTAACGCAAGAACGCATCATCCGCCCGGCACGGAATGTACTGGGGAGCCTGCGCCTGCCGGGCGACAAATCGATCAGCCACCGCTACGGCATGCTGGCGGCCTTTGCCGAGGGCACGTCGCGCTTTACGAATTTCTCCACCGGCGCGGACTGCGCTTCGACGCTCGCTTGTATGGAGGCGCTGGGCGCCAAAGTTGCACGGCGCGAAGATGGAAGCGTGGAAGTAACGGGCGTCGCCGGGAAGGTGACGCCGGCTGGTCATCCACTTGACTGCGGCAACTCCGGTTCGACGATGCGTATGATCTCCGGTCTGCTTGCGGCACAGCAGGGCCGCTTTACGCTGACCGGCGACGCTTCCCTTTCGCGCAGGCCGATGGAGCGGATTCGCAAGCCGCTGGAACAGATGGGCGCGAAGCTGATGTTGACCGAGGGCCATGCCCCCATCCACATCGAAGGCGCAACGCTGCAAGCGATCGATTACACGACGCCGGTGCCGAGCGCTCAGGTGAAGACGTGCGTTTTGCTGGCGGGACTCCAAACCAGCGGCACGACGACCGTGCGCGAGGCTGTGCGCACGCGCGACCACAGCGAGCTGGCGCTGCGCGCATTTGGGGCGACCATTGCGCGCACAGCGGATTTTGTCTCGATACACGGGCCACAGACGCTCCATGCAATTGAGGCTGCCGTGCCCGGTGATATTTCGTCAGCAGCATTCTTTCTGTGTGCAGCGGCGTTGTTTCCCGGTTCATCGCTGGTGCTGGATGCGCTCGGCATGAACCCCACCCGCGCCGCGCTGCTGGACGTGGTTGCTTCGCTGGGCGCGCGGATCGCGGTGCTGAACCTGGAAGAGAAGCATGCGGAGCTGGTGGGCACGGTGCAGATCTCGGCCCCGGCGGATGGACTGGGTACGGCAAAGATTGACGGCGCACTGGCAGCACAACTGATCGACGAACTGCCTGTGCTGGCGGCGATTGGTCCTTACACGCGGGGTGGTATCCGGATACGCGACGCGAAGGAGCTGCGCGTGAAGGAGTCGGATCGGATTGCGCTGGTCGTGAAGAATCTGCGCGCGATGGGCGCGGAGGTGGCGGAGTTCGAGGACGGGCTGGATGTGCCGGGCGGACAGAAGCTGCATGGGGCGACGATCGATGCGGGCGGCGACCACCGCATTGCCATGGCCTTCAGCGTGGCGGCGCTGCGGGCCGAGGGCGAGACGCTGATCCAGGGCGCGGAGTCGGCCGCCATCAGCTTTCCGGAATTTTTCGATCTGCTGGATCAAGTGGCAGACCGGTAGCTGGATCCCATCGGTCAATCAACACAAAGCAAAGGCCCGGCAGCACGCCGGGCCTTCGTGTATCTGCTGCGCTCAGCGCGAAGCCGGAGGCGCGGTGGTTGGTTCGTCCCCCTTGGGCGCGGGCTGCAGGCCAGGAACGGCGGGGCTGCTGGCCACGTTGGCGCTGGCAGCGTCCTGCAGGTTGATGCCGTAGTGCTGCAGCGTGGTGGCCGT
>JBBIVH010000239.1:0-4345 GCA_037439805.1 Acidobacteriaceae bacterium | reverse complement strand
GGCAGCGCGCGAAGGGCGTGCTGGCGGCGGTGAGCGTGGTGCTGGCGGCGATTGAAGTGGCTGTGCAGTCGTGGCTGCGGCGGTGAGGGGAACCGTGCCGGCATGGGCGTGCGTGTACACTGCCCATGAGCGGAGGTTGACCGATGCAGGTACAGATTCAAGGTACGACGATGCCGGTGCTCAATGTGCAGCTTGAGCCGAATGAGAGCGTGTTCTCGGAGAGCGGCGAGCTGTCGTGGATGACGGCGTCGATCCAGATGATGACGCACACGCAGATGGGCGGCGGCGGTGGGCTGTTTGGCGTGTTGAAGCGCGTGGCCGGCGGCGGCAGCATCTTCATGACCGAGTATCGCGCGATGCAATATCCGGGCGTGGTGTCGTTTGCGACGAAGGTGCCGGGACACATTGTGCCGGTGGAGGTGGGGCCGGGGCAGGAGTACATGGTGCATCGGCACGGCTTCTTGTGCGCGACGCCGCAGGTGACGATTGGCCTGGGCTTTCAGCAATCGCTGGGCGCGGGAATCTTTGGCGGGGACGGCTTCCTGCTGCAGCGGGTGGGCGGCATGGGCACGGCGTGGCTGGAGCTTTCAGGCGAGCTGATCCGGAAGGATCTGACGCCAGGCGAGGTGCTGCGCGTGCATCCGGGACATGTGGGCGCGTTTCAGGCGTCGGTGGGTTTCCAGATCATGACGGTGCCGGGGATCAAGAACATGATCTTCGGCGGCGATGGGATTTTTCTGGCGGTGCTGCAGGGGCCGGGGACGGTGTGGCTGCAGACGCTGCCGATTTCGCGGCTGGCGCACCAGATCAGCGAGTATCTGCCGCATCAGGACGTGAAGCAACCGGTGACGGCGGCGGGAGCGGGCGGCGCGCTGCTGGGCGGGATTGTGGGGTCGATTCTGGGCAGGGATCAGTAGAGGCCGGGAGCTGACGCTCCCGGCTCTTTCCGATTTTCCTGAGATTCATTTGAGTTCGCGCGACCCCACACACGTCGCCCGCTGCGCAGACGCGATGGATGGGGCTCCGGCGCGTGTATCCGCACATTCAGCCGGTCCGACCCGTGCGCTACTGGCCGCTGTGGGGCGATTCGACGTAAGTTTCGGCGAAGGACTCGTCGGGTGAAGTGGCGGGCCAGCCGGCGATGACGAAGAAGACATCGAGGACGAAGAGGGCGATGGCGAGGTCGTTGTAGAGGTTGGCGCGGGGCGATGCGGGCCAGAGCTGATTAGCGGCCCAGAGCAGGAAGGCGATGGCGAGGAGCACGGCCTTGAAGAGCTCCTGCGGGCCGGGGCGGCGGATGGACTGGTAGACGAGATAGGCAGCGGCAATGAGCGCGAGCGGCGCGGCGCCGAGCCAATCATGCGCGCGGGCAGGGAAGAGCGCGGGCGCGGCATCCCAGACGAGCAGGACGGCGACCGAGACCAGCGTGAGGGTGCCGAGGAACAGGGGAGCGGCGCGATGAGCGCGGTCGAGATGAGCCTTCATGGTTCCAATGTAGCCAGAAAAGCGTAAGGAAAGCGTAGTCGGGACGCGCGACTGGATGAGAGAAGTGCGTGCGCCACGGGTGGTGCGTCACGCCTTGCGGCGGGCGTAACGGCGGCCCTGGAATTCGTAGTCGCCGCTGGCGATGCGGGCGATGGCTTCGGAGTAGGCGATGTGCTCTTCCTTGAGGATGCGGGCCGAGAGGGATTCGGCGTCGTCGGTCTCGAGGACGGAAATGGCGCGCTGGAGGATGATGGGGCCGTGGTCGAGGTGCTCGTCGACGAAGTGGACGGTGCAGCCGGCGATCTTGACACCGTAGTCGAAGGCCTGGTGCTGCGCGTCGAGGCCGGGGAAGGCCGGCAGGAGCGACGGGTGGATGTTGACGATGCAGTTATGGAAGGCGTGGATGAACTGGGGCGAGAGCAGGCGCATATAGCCGGCGAGGACGACGAGATCGACGTTGTGGCGGCGGAGGCAGGCGGCGACGTCCGCATCGTGTTCGGTGCGCGGGCGGCCCTTGGAGAGGAAGACTTCACTGGGCAGGCCGAGCTCGCGGCAGACGGCGATGCCGCAGGCGGAGGCGGTGTTGGAGATGACGATGGCAATCTCGACGCCGGGCAGACGGCCTTCGCGGATGCTCTGGTGGATTGCGATCATGTTGGAGCCGCGGCCTGAGATGAGGATGCCCAGCCGGACGGGCGGACGCGCGCTTTGCGCGCCTTCATCGTGGGGGGTTGGAGCGGGTGGCTGCAACAGATTGCCCTCAGGGGGTTGATGCCCCAATTCTTGAGTCAGAGAACTTCAGGTGTACTGAACGCGGCGGTCGCCTTTGACGACGCGGCCGATGACGTAGAACTTTTCTTCGGCGCGGTCGAGGAGAGTTTTGGCGCGCGTGAATTTGGCGGCGGGGATGGCGGCGATGAGGCCGATGCCCATGTTGAAGGTGCGCATCATTTCCTCCTGCGAGACCTGGCCGAGGTCGCGGAGGTGGTCGAAGATGGGCAGGACGGGCCAGGTGCCGACCTCGATCTGCGCGGCGGTGCCCTTGGGCAGGATGCGGGGCAGGTTCTCTGTGATGCCGCCGCCGGTGATGTGAGCCATGCCGGCGGTGAAGCCGCCGGAGACGAGCTTCTGGATGACGTGGAGATAGCTGCGGTGAGTCTTCATGAGGGCCGCGCCGGCTTTCTCCTTGATGGCGGTGACGTAATGCGTGGGCTTGTAGCCGGCGACCTCGAAGAGGAGCTTGCGGGCGAGCGAGTAGCCGTTGGTGTGGAGGCCGGTGGAGGGCAGGCCGATGAGGACGTCGCCGGGCTTGATGCCCGCGCCGGTAATCATTTTGTCGCGGTCGACGGCGCCGACGATGAAGCCGGCGAGGTCGTACTCGCCGTCGGCATAGAAGCCGGGCATCTGTGCGGTTTCTCCGCCGATGAGGGCGCATCCGTTGGCCTTGCAGGCTTCGGCGAGGCCGGTGACGACGGCTTCGGTGACTTCGGGGTCGAGGCGGCCGGTGGCGAGGTAGTCGAGGAAGAAGAGAGGCGTGGCGCCCTGGACGGCGATGTCGTTGACGCAGTGATTGACGAGGTCGGCGCCGACGGTGTGGTGGAGGCCGAGTTCGAAGGCGACCTTGAGCTTGGTGCCGACGCCATCGGCCGAGCTGACGAGGATGGGGTTTTTGAAGCGCTGGAGATCGAGGCGGAACAGTGCCCCGAAGCCGCCGATGCCGCCGAGGACATTGCGGTTAAAGGTCTTCTGGGCGAGGTACTTGATGCGCTCCTTGGCGCGGTCGCCGGCGGAGATATCGACGCCTGCCGAGGCGTAGGTGACGGGCTTGGGCTTGGATGCGTCAGGCACGGTGCGGGCTTTCTCCACCCGGGCGGCAGGAGCAGCCGGGCTGGACCCCTGGGCACGATGGGCTGCGGGGCAGGGTGATTGAAAGACTGATTCTAGCAGGAATAAAAGGATGCCCGATGTGCGTGCCAGTCCAGGGAATTGTGTAAGAAGATGGAAAGCTGGCTTGACATGGAGATCAGGCGGATGTAAGTTGTTATGGAAAGTCGGCTTGACAAGGAAGTGGGCGATGGAAGCTGGGATTGTGAATTGCGTGAAAGAGCTTCGAGTCGTCCGCGGTTGGACGCAGCAGGAGCTGGCGCGCGCGACGGGGGTTTCGCGGCAGAGCATCAACTCGATTGAGCGAAACCGGTATGTGCCGAGCCTGGCGCTGGCGCTGACTTTTGCGCGGGTGTTTGGGTGTGGCACGGATGAGATTTTTCAACTGGAGAGAGACAAATGACCCATCCCGTATTGAGCAGAATTCCTATCCTACGCATGTTCGTTGACGAGCGGTTTCTGGAGCACCGACGCCGCGCCAGCAGCATTGCGGGCTTTGCCAGCCTGATTGTGTCGGGCGGTCTCTTTGAGTATCGGTTTTTCGCGGACCACATCTGGAGTTGGGATCTGTTGGCCGTTATTCTCACGTTCGCGATTGTGAAGTTGGGGCTGTTTTCCTGGTACCGATTCAACGATTGAAGCTGAAGGGAGAAGGGGACGATGTACATTGCCAATCGACAACTGGACACTGGGTCACGCAGGTTACGGATGGTCGCCAACGCGGCGTTGGTTCTGGGGCTTACGCCGTGGATCTTCCGCGCGCACCTGCACGTGAATTCGAACTGGCTGGACACCTTCTGCGGATTCTTCCTCGGGATCTCCATCGCCGTTAACCTTTTCGGGATAAGGCTGGGGCGGCGATGCCACTCGGCGCAAATCTGATGGCGCCCGAAACATCGGAGCATCGCGTGGAAGCAATTACTAGAAGACGTAGGTCTGGGTGGCGCCCTCGACTTTCATCAGAAAGGGTGGGGCC
>JBBIVH010000238.1:0-4351 GCA_037439805.1 Acidobacteriaceae bacterium | reverse complement strand
GGCCGCGCCGTCAACATCAAGAAGGGACAGTTCGTCGCCCCGTGGGACATGATTCACCCGGTAGAGAAGGTCCGCTCCACCGGCAACGAGCGCGTCTTTCTCACCGAGCGCGGCGCCAGCTTCGGCTACAACACGCTGGTCGTCGACTTCCGCTCGCTGCCCGTCATGCGCAAAATGGCGCCGGTGGTCTTTGACGGCACGCACTCCGTGCAGCAACCATCGGCAGCGGGCGGTGTCAGCGGCGGTCAGCCGGAGTTCATTCCGCTGCTTTCCCGCGCCGCCGTCGCCGCCGGCATAGATGGTCTCTTCCTCGAAGTTCACGACGACCCGAAGAACGCCAAGTCCGACGGCGCGAATGCGCTGGACCTGAAGCTGCTGAAGCCGCTGCTGGAGAAGCTGTTGGCGATTCACGCGGCTGCCGCGGCCTCCTGAGCGGCACTGCGTCTGCAAGCCGGCCCCTGCTACCATGTCGGGATGATGAAACCAGTGGGCCGCGCTGTGTGTCTCATGCCCAGCGTGGCAGCATTCGTCCTCCTTTGGTCTTCAGTGGCCATCGCCCAGGCTTCCGGTCAGTCTGCAACCTCAGGCCGCACACACGTTGAAGAGATTCTGCGCGGGCTCAACCGCGGACACATGATTGGCCAGGTTGCGGTTTCTCCTGACGGCAAGCGGCTCGCGTGGATCGGCGCGGAGCGCGACGGCATGGAAATTTTGGTAGCCCCCGTCGACAATCTGAGCGCGAGCCAGCGCATCACGGCTGCGGCGAAGCCCGATCAGCATTGCCATGAGACCGAGCCCACCTGGGCGCCGGACTCGATGGCGCTTGCCTTCTTCTCCGACTGCGCCGCCCCCGGCAGCCAGGAGGATCTCTACCTGTCACGGCTCGATGGCAAGCCTGCGCGCCGCATCAGCGCGCTCAAAGGCTACGTAAACGCAGCGGCCTTCTCGCCCGACGGCCAGAAGATCGCCCTTATGTATGTGGAAGGCGCAACGCGGCCCGCCGGCGCGCTTGCTGCTATGAAGCCGTGGTCCGGCGTAATCGGCGAGGACAATATCGAAGTGCAGCGCGTCGCAGTGGTGCGTGTGGATTCGGCCCAGCCTGGGGCGCCCGAACAGGTCACTCCCGCGAGTCTGCATGTCTATGAGTTTGATTGGCGGCCGGATTCGAAGGGGCTTGCTTATATCGCCGCGGACCCGCCGGGCGAAAACAACTGGTGGGTGGCGAAGCTCTACACGCAGACACTCGGCGCAGCCCCAAGTGCAATTCTGTCTCCTGCCGAGGTTGCAGGCCCGCTTCACGGCCTGCAGATTGCGGTGCCGCGCTGGTCTCCCGATGGCAAGACAATCGCCTTCATCGGAGGCCTGATGAGCGATCAGGGCTCGACGGGTGGCGATGCATGGATCATCAGCGCCGAAGGCGGCGCTCCGCGCGATCTGACGGAGGGACGGCCCACATCGTCCGCCTGGATGATCTGGCAGGATGACGAGCATCTCTTTGTGAGTGAACTTGCAGGCGGCAACTGCCAGCTGATTCGCTACCGGCTGCAGGGCGACCGCGTCAGTCCCGGCGGAGCCATCACCTTTGGCTCGCCCATCTTCAGCATCCCCGGCAATGTGGGCGACGGCCGCATGGCGCTGAGCCTTTCCGCGACTGCGGATCGCTCCTTGTTCGTTTTCCGCGCCAGCACGTTTGACCATCCGATGGAAATCTATGGCGCAAAGCCGGGCGTCGTGATGACCTCCGGTCTCGAAGGCGTCATGCAGCTCTCGCACGTCAACGACGGCGTGGAACCCGCATGGGGCAAATCTGTCTCGCTGTCGTGGAAGAGCGACGCCTTCCGCGTGCAGGGCTGGCTGCTGCTGCCAAAGGATTACGATCCCGCGAAGAAGTATCCGCTCATCGTCGAGGTGCATGGCGGCCCCGCGGCTGCCGTCATGGCGCGTTGGGGCGCGGGTGGAGGCCTCAGCCCTGCGGCGTTTTCCGCACTCGGTTATTTTGTGTTGCAACCCAACCCGCGCGGCAGCTTCGGCCAGGGTGAGGCCTTCACGCAGGCCAACCGCAAGGACTTCGGCTACGGCGATCTGCGCGACATTCTTGCCGGCGTGGATGCGGTCGAAGCGAAGTATCCAATTGACCCGGACCGCGTCGGCGTCACCGGCTGGAGCTACGGCGGCTTCATGACCATGTTCGCCGTCACGCAGACGCATCGCTTCAAAGCGGCTGTCGCCGGCGCAGGCTTGTCAGACTGGCAGAGCTATTACGGCGAGAATTCCATCGACCAGTGGATGATTCCTTACTTCGGCGCTTCGGTCTATGACGATCCCGCCGTCTACGCGAAAAGCTCGGCCATCCACTACATCAAGCAGGCGCGCACGCCGACTCTAGTGGTCGTTGGCGACCGCGATGGCGAGTGCCCCGCGCCACAGTCCTTCGAGTTCTGGCATGCGCTGCGCGACCAGCACGTGCCCACTCAACTCGTCGTCTACCCCAACGAGGGACACGGCTTCGTCAATCCCGCGCACCGGCTCGACGTGATGGAGCGGGCGGTCGATTGGTTTGACCAGTACATGCCGCCTGAGCAGTAGAAAAGGAGGGCTGCTCGCCATCGCGCCGGGCAGCCGTCTATCTCACTAAATGACACAGCGCAAACCGGCAGGAGCGGCCCTGTGGCGTGAGCCTGCCCTGATACACTTAGCTTTGGAGAAAACACAGCGTCTCGGGCAGTTTGCCGGGCTGGCCATGGGGTCAGATACCCGGCTTGCGCGCAAGGATCAGGATGGAGAAGTTTCCCTGTTCCGGCACTCGATGCGCCATCCATCCATCTGATGCACTGGGAAAGACCGTTCCACGGTTTGAA
Source organism: Acidobacteriaceae bacterium (assembly GCA_037439805.1). Lineage (GTDB taxonomy): Bacteria > Acidobacteriota > Terriglobia > Terriglobales > Acidobacteriaceae > Telmatobacter. The sequence goes on along the minus strand of JBBIVH010000238.1, from coordinate 1,493 downwards.
AACGCGGGACGGGGAGGATTCATGCGGCGGTTTCTGACGCTTCTTAGTTTGTTGTGTCTTGCTATTCCAGCAGGGGTATCGATCTCCGGCTGCATCCGTAACCCGGCGGGCAACTATTGCAATGGCCTCGGGTACGGCCTGAAGAATACCGATGTCTACTCCATCGATCTGGAGCCGAGAACCACCGGCATCTCGATGCAGTACGGGCAGACCCGTCAGATTTCCGCGCCGACGGCGAAGACCTGCAAAGGCGATGCGGCCAGCGTAGCGTCCTACTCCTACGGCACCACCAACAACAAGCTGGTGGATATCTCCCCCACGGGCAACCTCTGCGCGGGCACGTGGAACCGCAACTCGGGCGGCGGCATTGCAGACTATACGATCTGCAATAATCCGAATCCCGCCCCGAACACCGGCGGACTACCCTATTCATCCGCCTTCATCACCGCCTCGGCCAAGTCGGTCGTTTCCAACCCGGTGCAGGTCTTTGTCCACGCGCCGGTCAGTTCCATCACACTCGCCTTACCGGGCGCTGCCCAGCAGAATCAGTGCTACTCGCAGGGCGTGCTGACGCAGTTGGACGCAGAGGCATGCTTCGCCGGCGTGAATAACACGCAGTACGAGCTTTGCGCGCCCTCTACGGTTACGAAGTTTGCCTGCTCCGGCGGGCTTCCCCCCGGCGTCACCTCGGTGCCGGACTGCACCGGCTCCATCGGCACGCTCAGCTACACGGTGGGCACCGCATCGGTAGCGCAGATCAATCCTGAGACGAATCAGATTACGGCAGAACTGCCCGGCACGACGGCCATCACCGCTTCCATCGCGGGCTCGGGCTCGTCGGCTGGTTACTTCTCCACCTGCCCGCCCAAGTCGATCTCTGTGACGCTCAACGGCAAGACCAACACGACGGTGACGCAGGGTGTGCAGCAGAACCTTGTGACGACGGTGACGGACACGAACGGTAACACCATCACGGGCCTCACGCTGGACTATCAGTCCACCAACCCGCTCAACATCACGGCAGGCTCGGCGGGCGCCGTCACTGCGGCCTTCCCCGGCGCGGCGTCGGTCTATGCCATCTGCCAGCCCGGTACTTGCAATCCAGCGCCAATCAACGTCTTTGGCCAGCAGGGCACGGGACTCTCCATCAGCAGCAATCCCGTGGACATCACCGTTCCCGGAACCGCCAGCGCGTTCGTCTGGTACTCCGCTCCGGGCGCGTCGCAGTACTTTGTACCAATCGAATTGATCAGCGGCACGGTCGGCTCCACGGTCCGGTTGCCCTACGTCCCCAACTCGATGGTGATGGACCAGACCGGGACGAATCTCTACTTTGGTTCCGGCCGTGAGCTGATGATCTTCAGCACGGTGAGCAACTCCGTCATCAAGCAGGATCTGAGTGTTCCCGGCGTTGTGCTTGCCGTTGCGCCCAACAACCAGACGGTGCTCGTCAACGATCCCATCCGGCAGGTCTTCTATCTCTACAATCCTTC
>JBBIVH010000237.1:0-4373 GCA_037439805.1 Acidobacteriaceae bacterium | reverse complement strand
TTGAGCGCGGAGGCGGGGCGCGCCGTGGTTGCCGGGCGCGCAGTGTGACGTAAAACACACATAAGCAAACACTTGCAGTCGTGACCATCATCACAGGCGCGCTCTCCCGGCGGGATGTAGATTGTGAGGCTGAACCCGGTGGGCGCTGCGCATCGGATGTTCGCGCGGCTTTGGACCGCTGCCGCCGATTCCACCTTTCAGAACTTGTGTCCGCGCCCGCCGCTCCCGTCGATGGCTGGGTCGCCCACTGGACAACTCATCTGTCATCACGGATCAATCCGATGGAACCCTGGGGTGGAATCTTGGGATCGAACCCTGGGATGCAACCCTCTGCGGTTGCGCAACGGCCGGAGCAACTCCGGCGAGGGTCTTTCGATGCGGCGCTCCTCTGCATACTTCTCATTCCTGTTTGTGATTTTCCTGAGTTTTGCTGGTCTGGCGGCGGTACGCGCGAGCGGAGCGCCGAAGGCGACGGGCGAGCTGCCTCATGCTGCGCAGATTCCGGGAGCGAAGCCGGTGGGCGCGGAGGTGTGCGCCTCGTGTCATGCGGAGGTGGCGAAGAGCTTCACGCACGCCTTCCATGCGCAGCAGCAGGTGCAGTGTGAGGACTGCCATGGCAACGGGAGCCTGCATGTGGAGGGCGGCGGGGACGTGACGAAGATCTTCTCTCCGGCAAAGCGATCTGCGGGCGAGGCGAATGCGGCGTGTCTCCACTGTCATGCGGGCGACGCGGGCGCCCGGCACTGGGCGACGGGCGTTCACGCGGCGAATGGGGTGCGCTGCATCGACTGTCACGCGGTGCACGGTGCGGCGGCGGTGGAATCGGCGCGAGGCGTGACGGCGGATGACACGGCGGGGCGCGGGGCGCGGAATGCGAGCCTGGTGTCTCCGGAGGCGAGCGCGATGGTGGAGTCGCGCACGGTGGCGAATGCAGCGTGTCTGCGGTGCCATCAGACGGAGAATGCGCAACTGAGCATGCCGTATCATCATCCGCTGCGCGAGGGCAAGATGAGCTGCGCGGACTGCCACGATCCGCACGGCGGCGCGGCGGGGAATAACCTGCGGATGGCGAATGCCAACGAGCTGTGTCTGAGCTGCCACGCGCAGTATCGCGGGCCGTTTGCGTATCAGCATCCGCCGGTATCAGAGAGCTGCCTGAACTGCCACGCGGCGCATGGGTCGCCGAACACGAACATTCTGAAGGTGAGCGAGCCCGCGTTGTGCTTGCAGTGCCACAGCGGCCACCACAACGGGGCGTCGCTGCCGCTGGCCGATCGCTGCACGAACTGCCACAGTACGATTCACGGGACGGATGTGGCGACGCCGAGCGGCGGAAGCCGGTTCATCGACAAGGGGCAGTACGGAGTGCCGTCGGAGCCGACGGCGAGCCTGGCGCGGGGCAACGGCGGCGCGGCAGGCATTTCGAGGGGCGCGGCGGGTTCAGCGCGCGGCGCGGCTGCGGCGGTGAGCGGATCGGCGGCGCTGCTGGCGTCGAAGCTGCGGCCGTTTCCAGGCGCAGCGGCGCTGCTGGCGGAGGAGAGCGCATCGTCGAATGGCGGTGCGGGCATTCCCGATCCGGGCAATGCGCTTTCCGCGTCTTCGGCGGCGTACCGGTTTCTGCATGTCTCGGGGTTTGCAAGCCGTGCGGGCGAGTACGACAGCCTGCAACAGTCGGCGGGGACGAATGAAACGGTTGCGTACGTGAATCCGGAGAGGCATCTGACGCTGGTGTCGCGCGGCGTGGTGCTGACGGGGAGCGACTACTCCGTGCGCTCGCAGCTCACGGTGGGCGAGAGGCTGAAGGCGGGCCTGGACCTGCGCAGCCTTGTGCAGGAGCAGGACCACTATGCTTCGTATCTGGCGCAACTGTCGCCCTCGGATTTCGGATTGCCGGGAGCGGTGACCGACACGATTCCCGCGAATGCGGTCTTTGGCGTGACGCGGAGGCTGGGGAGCGGGTATGCGCGCTTCAAGCCGCTGAGTCTTCCCATTCATCTGTTTGTGCGCGGCGATATGCAGGCGCGCACCGGCGAGACGCAACTGACGTACATGGATGAGAACTCGTCGCCGGCGGTGTATGTGGGCGGGGTGAACACGACGTGCGGGCAGCAGTGTCATCAGGCTTCGCAATATCAGCCGGTGAACTCTACGACGCGCAACATTGCGGGCGGCGCGGATGTGGAGCTGAAGCGGGTACTGCGGCTGACGTATGAGCATGCGTTCAGCAGCTTCAACGATCGGCTCATCTTCCCGATTGTGACGTATACGGGGCCATTTACGCCGGAGAATGAGGGATATTCGACGGTGAAACCGCCGCCGTCGGGTCCGACGCCGCAGGATGTTCCGGCGGGGAGTTATTACTTTGACACGCCGTCCCCGAGCCAGTTCTCTGCCGACAGCCTGCGCCTGAATCTGACGCCCGGCGCGCAGTTCGCGGTGAACGGGCACCTGACGTACACGCGGGTGCGGAACACGTTTACGCACAACGCGCAGAACTGGCTGGACACGGATGAGACGGCGAGCTGGACGCCGCAGCAACGGCTCCATCTGATCGCCGATTATCACCAACAGAATATGATCAATGGCTTTACGCCGTACTACACGCTGTACGGGAATGTGTCGTATCACCGGCACTGGGAGGGCGCGCAGGCGGAGGTGGAGCTGCCGGGCGGATGGAGCGTGGAGACACGCTACCGGCGCGAGGGCATCACGCGGTCGAATGCGTCTCTGTGGCCGCAGATCTATTCTTTCGACAATACAGACCTGCAGACGGTAATTCCGTCTTCCACGAGCAACACCGGGGCCATCGACCTGCGCTATCGCCGGGGCGGGCTCTGGAATGCGCGGGTGGGCTATGCGTGGACGGGCACGGACCATCCGGGATATCTGATTGTTCCGAAGAGCGACAATCGCATCTTCAGCAATCTGTGGTTGACGCCGAAGGCATGGCTGACGCTCTCGAACGATCTGAACATCGACGTGCAGAATGCGTTCCCGGCAGATGCGCTGCCGAGCAGCCCGAATGCCGCACAGGGGTTTGGGGGCGATATTGCGGGGCTGCCGGCGCATTTTCAGCGGCGCGACCGCATCTACACCGACGCAGTGAGCGCGGCGATTCATCCGACGCCGCAATGGAATATCGGGCTCGGCTACTCGTATCAGCAGGAGAATCTGGCGAGCTATATGGCGTTCCAGAATGACAGCTCGACGAACTACGTGGTGGATGAGCCGCTGGTTCCCTACAAGCAACTGGGCCAGGTGGTGTGGGGGAACACGACGTACACGGTGAAGGACCGGCTGGGACTGGCGATGGAGTTTACACACGATGCTTCGAGCAGCAGCTTTCGGCCGGATCTGAACCCGAACGATGCGGCAAGCCTCGGCAATGCGGCGCTGATTCAGCAGGGAGTCTTCGATCCGGGGATGTTCCAGTCTGCGCTGGGCAACCTGGCGCTGAGCGCGACGCAGATCTCGGGGGTGAAGGTGCCGCAGTGGATTGGGCGGGCGAAGGGATACTATCTGCTGCCGCATGGGATAGAGGCAGGGACGGTGTTCTACTACGGCAGCTACGGAGACTACTGGAATCCGAATCTGAACGGAGTGCTGCGGACGTTTGATGTGTACCTTGGCCACAGCTGGTGAGGATGCGGCCCGGCAAGCAGGGCGCGGCCCTGTTGGTTACAATGGCGGGCATGATCGGAAGACCAAGCGCGAAGGAGTTTGATCCATATTTCACGGCGTACATCGGGAAAGTGGAGGGGGATGACCCGCTGAGGGCGATGCATCGGCAGATGGAAGAGTGGCTGCCGGTGCTGGAAGGGATTGCGCCGGAGCGCACGCTGGAGCGGTATGCGCCGGGCAAGTGGACGATGCGCGACGTGCTGAACCATATTGCCGATACGGAGCGTGTGTTTGCGTTCCGGGGGTTGTGGTTTGCGCGGGGATTTGCAAGTGAGCTGCCGGGCTTTGACCAGGATGTGGGCGTGGTGGGGGCAAAGGCGGATGCGATTGCGTGGTCGGCGCTGATGGAGGAGTTCAAGCGTGTGCGCGCGGCGACGGTGATGCTGTTCGAGCATCTGCCGGCGGAGGCGTGGATGCGCACGGGCGTGGCCAACCAGAAGAAGATGACGGTGCGCGCGGTGGCGTTTATTATTGCCGGCCACGCGGAGCACCACCTGCGGATGCTGCGGGAGCGGTATCTGAAGTAGGGGTGGCGCTGCGCTGCGCTGTGGCCGCTCCAGAGAGCGGCCGCGACAGGAGCGCAGCCGCTATTTGCTCTTCGGGCGGAGCTGCGATTCGGTCTGCGCGCCGAGCTCCCAGTGCGCGGGGATGCCGGTGGGCTTGTAGACGAAGTTGTCGCCGGTCTCTTTGCG
>JBBIVH010000236.1:0-4420 GCA_037439805.1 Acidobacteriaceae bacterium | reverse complement strand
ATTTAGACTGGAAGAGTCATGAGTACATTGAAAGCCGTGCGCGGCACGCGCGACCTGCTGCCGCCGGAGACGGCCCTGTGGAACCGCATCGAGGCCACGGCCCGCCGCGTCTTCGCCCGCTACAACTTCGGCGAGATTCGCACCCCCGTCTTTGAAGACACCTCGCTCTTTGCCCGCAGCGTGGGCGAGGAAACCGACATTGTTTCCAAGGAGATGTACACCTGGGAAGATCGCGCGCGCGCGCAGTCTGAGAAGCCCCAGTCCCTCACGCTTCGTCCCGAAAACACCGCCGGCGTGGTCCGCGCGTACATCGAGCACAAGCTGGGCGAGACCGGCCAGTTGCAGAAGCTCTACTACATTGGCCCGCAGTTCCGCCGCGAGCGCCCGCAGAAGGGCCGCTACCGCCAGTTCTGGCAGATTGGCGCGGAGGTCATCGGCCCTCCCTCGGCCGGCAGCGAGAGTCCCTTGCGGGATGCGGAGACCCTTGAGATGTTAGCCAGCCTTTTGGACGAGCTGGGCATCACCGGCTGGACGCTGCACCTGAACTCCGTCGGCTCCACTGCGGATCGCGAACGCTACAATCAGACCCTTCGTGAAGCTCTTGTCCCGCTCGCGCCAAAGATGTGCGCGGATTGTCAGCGCCGCGCCGTGACCAATCCGCTGCGCGTGCTGGATTGCAAGGTGCCCGAGGACCAGCCCATCATCGAAACGCTGCCCAAAATCGCCGACTCGCTCGACGAGGACTCGCGGCAGCACTTCGCCGCTGTGACCGCAGCGCTGGATGCGGCTGGTGTGACCTACACGCTGAATCCCCGCCTCGTGCGCGGGCTGGACTACTACACGCGGACGACGTTTGAGTTTACGCATGGCGGGCTTGGCGCGCAGAACGCGCTGCTCGGCGGTGGGCGCTACGACGGCCTGAGCGAGGCTCTTGGCGGTCCGCGCGCGCCGGGCATCGGCTTCGCCATCGGGCTGGACCGGCTGGTGCTGACGCTGCAGGCGCAGCAGGAGCAGGCAGCCGCCACGGACAAGGTGGATGCCTACGTGGCTCCGATGGCCGACGCCAAAGACGGCGCGAAGCTGGCCGCGATGAACGCCGCAGCGCTGGCGCTGGCGCGCGAACTGCGCCGCGCGGGCCTCAGCGTCGAACTGGGCGATGGCTCGTTCCGGCTGAAGAAGTCCTTCGAGGCTGCCGACCGCACGGCCCGCCGCATCGTCATCCTCGGCGAAGATGAGCTTCAATCCGGTATCCTTACTGTGAAGGATTTCGCCACCGGCACACAGACGAAAGTTCCCCGCGCGGATCTGGCGGCACATCTTGCCGCACCCTCCCATCAGTAAAGGACAGACGGAGTGCTCGATTTTTTAGGGAATCTCGAACGGACGCATCTCTGCGGCGACCTGCGCGCCGCGCATGCTGGACAGCAAGTGGTGTTAATGGGCTGGGTGAACCGCCGTCGCGACCACGGCAACCTCATCTTCCTTGACCTGCGCGACCGCAGCGGCATTGCGCAGATTGTGCTCGACAAGGAATTGACGCCCGACGGCCACCTGAAGGGCGAGCAGGTGCGGCCTGAGTATGTTGTCGCCGCAGTGGGCAAGGTGCGCCTGCGTGATCAGGATGCCATCAATCCCAAGATGTCGACCGGCGAGATTGAGATTGAAACGACCGATCTGCGCGTGCTCAACGACACGCGCCTTGCGCCGTTCTCGCCGAGCGAAGAGGCCATTCAGAATGAGGAAGTGCGCCTCAAATATCGCTACGTGGACCTGCGCCGCGCCGAGATGCAGCGCAACTTCTGGCTGCGCCATCAGATTACGCTGGCGATTCGCGAGAGCCTGTCGAAGCAGGATTTTCTTGAAATTGAAACGCCGATTCTTACGAAGTCCACGCCCGAGGGCGCGCGCGATTTTCTGGTGCCGAGCCGCGTGCATCCGGGTGAGTTCTACGCGCTGCCGCAGTCGCCGCAGATCTTCAAGCAGATCCTGATGATCTCGGGCTTCGACCGCTACTTCCAGATTGCGCGCTGCTTCCGCGATGAAGACCTGCGCGCCGACCGGCAGCTTGAGTTCACGCAGGTGGACCTCGAGATGAGCTTCCCGCGCCAGGAGCATGTCTTCGCCGTGGTTGAGGACTTTCTCTGCGCGGGCTTTGCCGCGGCTGGAGTTGCACTGCCGAAGCCGTTTCCGCGCATGACGTATGACGACGCGATGCGGCAATTCGGCAGCGACAAGCCGGACATGCGTCTGCAGGGACTCACAGACGTGCGCGCCGCGTTTACCGATGACAACCTCGCCACGCTGCAGATTGACCCCGCGCTGCCGGTGGTGGCTTTTCGCATTCCCAGCGTGGGCGAGCTGAGCCGCAAGGAGCGCGAGGACAATCATCCGCTCTTCGACCAGAAGAAGGGCGCGAAGTTCATCGACGACTTCAAGCGGCTTGCCAAGGGCTTTCCGGAAGCGGCCGTGCAGGTGCGCGCGATGGCAGGCGCGTCGGATGCGGACTTTGTCATCATCGTGGCCGGCGATCCGGCGCATCACATCAAGGCCAGCGACACCAAGTTTGAAGGCCGCCTGAGCGAGCGCGAAATCAATGTCTACTCCGCGGCAGGCAACTTCCGCACGGAGCTGGCGAAGAAGTACGCCGAGAGGCACGGCGCTTTCCGCGTGACGGATGAGGTGGTGAGCAGCGCCGATCCGCGCAGTGGCAAGATGGTGGATGGCGCGAAGGCATTCCATCCGATCTGGATTACTGACTTCCCGATGTTCGAGTATGACCTGGCCAGCGCGAAGTGGATGCCCGCGCATCATCCGTTCACTGCGCCGCACGAGCACGACATGGCCAACCTGGTCAGCGACCCGGCCAGCGTGCGCGCCAACTGCTATGACCTCGCGATGAACGGCCTTGAGCTCGGCTCCGGTTCGATTCGTATTCACCGCAAAGACGTGCAGCAGGTCATCTTCCAGTCGCTTGGAATCAGCGATGAGGAGGCGCGGCAGCGCTTCGGCTTCTTCCTCGATGCGCTGGAGTATGGCACGCCGCCGCATGGTGGCATCGCGCTGGGTCTCGACCGCATCGTGATGCTGCTGACGGGCGCGCCGAGCCTGCGCGAAGTGATTGCCTTCCCCAAGACAGCGAAGGCGATTGACCTGATGGTGGATGCGCCGACGACGGTGACGGAACAGCAACTCCGCGAATTGCACATCCGGGTAGCGCTGAAAAGTTAATCGCCGGTCGTCTCGACTTCGGGGTCGAGGCAGGTGATGGCCACGCAGTCGATGGAGAGGCAGTTGCCGAGCTCGCTGAAGTCAGCCTCCCATCGCGGGCGGTCTTCTTTCACGAGGGTCGTCAGAGCCGAAGTGGAGGCGCGCAGAATCTCGTACCAGATGTTCTGCGCCTGCCAGAGGTTCAGCTCAAAGGGCAGCTCTTCGAGGGTTTTGGCCAGCGACAGCGCACGATCCAGCATCTCCAGCGACCCGGCCGAGGCCTGCAGTTCCAGCATGGCGCGCTTCATTCGCTGGTCGGCGAGATAGGAGAGGGATGCTGTTTCCAGCGGCAGCTGATCGGACTTTGCGAGTTGCAGGAACGACCGCATCATCGCCTGATCGATGGGGTCCGCTTCCACGGCGCGGCGCAGGCCGGCGTTGATTGCGAACTCGGCCGCGAGGTTCAGCGCCGGCGGCTTGGGCAGGCCGGCCTTCGAGAGAAAGTGCAGCAGACTCGCATGATCCTCATAGATCGTCGTCAGTGAGGTTTCGATGTCCCACAGCGTCGAGTTCAGGATGATCTGCACGATGCGGCGTTGCTCGTCGGTGAAGAGCGACGTAAGGGAATAGTCCGCACGGCCGTAAGAGTGATCGAGCTGTCGAATGACCTCGGGGAAATCCGCGGCCTGCACGTGCTCGGCAACCTGTGCGGTGAAGGACTCGAACTCTGCCGCGTCCGTTACGGAATACGGCTTCACAGCGGCCGTGATGTTCTGATCGCCAAAGTGCAAAACCGCGAAGCTGAAGCTCTGGTTCAGTCCCGTAATCGTGCTGGCGAAGTGTGCGCGGCCCAGCGCCAGCCTGCCGCGGCCCGAGGTGTAGATGTCGTAGGACATGCGCTCGACGCGGTAGCTGAAGAGATCCGTTGTGTCGCCATAGGACGAGAAGACGCTGCTGATGGCGTAGTGGGCCGCCACCTGCTCCAGCCCAAGCTCCAGCGGGCGAATCTTCTTCTCAAAGATCTGCGCGCCATCCGCGGCGCTGGCCGCGTTCGATTTGGCTTCGGCAATCCGCGCGAGGAAGGCTGGCTCAAGGTCGTCTACTTCCGCTCCGAAGAGCTGGCGGGCCAGTTGCAGCACGCGTCCCGCATAGGCGATCACCTGCACCGTCTCGATGCCGGAGATGTCGTCAAAGAACCAGCCGCAGCTCGTGT
>JBBIVH010000235.1:0-4443 GCA_037439805.1 Acidobacteriaceae bacterium | reverse complement strand
CAGAGTGTTTTGCATGAAAGCGAATGCCTGCTGTTGGGCCTGCGCGCCGCCGGAGACAGGCGTCAGGCGCTGAGTGATTTCCCCAACTCGTTGTTGGAAGACGGGATTGTATGGGTTCATGTGGGCCGACAGGTCCGACTGATGCATCTGCGCGAACCTTATCACCCATGCGGAAGAAAGCGAGATGCCAATGCTGCCGCCCAGATTCCTTGTCAGATTGTAGATGCTGGTCGCATTGCCAACCTGCTCATTCGGCGTCAACCCCATGGCCAACGTCATTAGCGTGACCATGATGAGCGAGAGTCCAAATCCCATGATGAGGTTCGGCACGACGATGTTAGTCATGCCAACCTCCACATTCAGCCTCCCCAGCATCACAGAGGAGCCTGCCAGGCAGGCTAATCCCGCCAGACATATCTTCCGGCCATCGACCCGCGAAGCCAGGATAGCGGCAGCGATGACGCCCACAAGACTGCCGATTCCTCTCGGGGCAGTTGCGATTCCTGCGAGTTCAGCCGTGTACCCCAGCAGTGTTTGCAGGAAAACGGGAAGGATCGTAAGGCCGCCATACATGCCGGCGCCGACAATGAGCACCACGGCGCAACCCGCCGCAAAGTTGCGGTCTTTCAGGATGGAGAGATTTACGATCGGATTGCGTGTGGTCAACTCCCGTCGGAGAAAGATCAACAGAGCCGCGCATGAGATCACAGTTAGCCAGCAGATGGAAGAGCTGTGGAACCAGTCGGCGTTTTGGCCCCGATCCAGAAGAACCTGTAAAGCGCCAAGCCAGAGCGCCAGAAACCCAAACCCTATGGCGTCAACTTTGCCGGCATTCGCGTTCTTGATATACGGCGGATCCTCGACATAGCGCAACATCATCAGGATGGAAGCGAGGCCAAATGGCACATTGATGTAGAACACCCACCGCCAAGAGTAGTGGTCGGTGAGCCAACCTCCTGCAAGCGGTCCCAGGACCGGCGCGATGATAATTCCCATCGCATAGACGGCCAGGGCGATGGCTCGTTTGGCAACGGGAAAGCTTTCCATCAGGATCGCCTGGGACAATGGCTGAAGCGCCCCGCCCGCCGCGCCCTGCAAAACTCTCGCGATCACCAGGATCCGCATTGTCGGCGCGAACCCGCAGGTCACAGACATGAGGGTGAACAGCACCGTGCATACAATCAGGAAGCGTTTTCGCCCGAATTTCAGCGCCAGCCAGCCGCTCGCGGGCAGCACGATTGCGTTGGCGACCAAGTAGCTGGTCAACACCCAGCTTGCCTCGTCGTTCGTAGCAGCGAGCGACCCCGCCATGTTGGGCTGAGCGACGGACACAATGGTCGTGTCCAGGACCTCCATAAACGTCGCCAACATGACGGCCATGGCGATAATCCATGGGTTGAATCGCGGCGTCCACTCTACATCAGAATGCAGTGCATTCATGGTTTGCGCCCTCCTCCCCGGCTTTCTCCTGCCTAAGTGCCTTCAGCGCTGCAAGCGCCGCTGCGGGGATAGACTCCATCCAGCTTCGTCGATCCGGACTGGGCTGGACTCCATCCCGGTTTCTGCGGCAGTACCGGATGTTCATCCATTTGACGGCGCTGGCCCGATGGCCTGCCGGAACTACTGGTTGCTCGCCCATGGGGGTTCCTATTTCACCTTCACTTCGGGAGTCACGGACATGCCGGGGCCGAGCCGGTAACCAGGCGGCGGGGCGTCTGTAATGACGATCTTGACCGGCACGCGCTGGACAACCTTCACATAATTCCCGGTGGCGTTCTCCGCGGGTAAAAGGCTGAACCTGGACCCGGTTCCACTCTGGATGCTGTCTACCCGGCCGTGCAGGTCAAGCTGCGGGAAAGCGTCGACTTTCAAGCTGACCGGCTGTCCAGGCCGCATGAAAGTGAGTTGTGTCTCTTTGAAGTTGGCGACCACCCACATCCGGTCGGGAACCAATGCGGTGAGTGGCTGGCCGATCTGCACGAAATTGCCCGGCTCGATGGATTTCTTCGTGATGTATCCCGACTCGGGCGCGTAGATGCGGGTGTAAGAAATCGCGAGTTCCGCCTGCTCCAAGACCGCACGCTGTTGTTCCATCTGGGCACGCAGTGAGCCGATATCCGACTGGCGAATTTGAACCTGCGCAGGCCCCGACAGCGCTTCATTCACCTTGCCTTGCGCTTGCAGCAACAGCTTCTCGCTTTCCCTCAGCCCGGCTTGGCTGGAGCTTTGAGCCGCCTGTGCCTGCGCCAGGTTGGCTCTGGCGGACTCGGTGGCGTGATGCGCCGCCTCCTGTGTTGCCGTCGCGGACTTCGCCTGAGCCTCGGCGCGGTCCAAGAGTTGTTTCGAGACCTCGTCTTTGGCATACAAGGCCCGGTATCGGAGCACATCGGCAGTGGCTCGCATCGCTTCCGCCTCCGCGGCCGATTCCTGAGCTTCCGCCTGAGCCAAGGCCGCTTCCGCGGCATGTACCGCGAACTCATCGTGTTGTGCACGCGCCTGGCGAAGCTGGATCTGGTCTTCGGCCGCGCCGGCTGCAGCGCGCGCCTGAACCAAAACAGCGCCGGTCACAGTGGACGTGAGCTGCAGATTCGATTGGGCGCCATCGGCGCGCGCCGAGATGTCGGCAAGGCGCGCTCGCGCCTCGGACGCGCGCGCGTCGTAATCGCGGGAGTCGATCTCCACGATCAGGTCGCCTTTGTTCACGTGCTGATTGTCCTGAATGGGCACCCGAATCACTTGCCCGGAGACCTTGGGGCTCACCTGAATGACGCCCCCGTCGATGAATGCGTTGTCGGTGGATTCGTACGCCAGCGAGTTGAAGTAATACCAGCCGGCGGCGGCAGCGGCGACAATCGCCACCGGAATTCCGACGAGTCTCATCGTGCGCTTGCTTTTGACGGGTTCAGCCGTGTTCTTTTGCGTTTGTGGTGTTTCGGTCAGTGTGTCAATCATTGTTTGCAATCTCCGGAATAGGGAGTCTAGAACGTAAAATCCTCAGCGCGGCCCATTGCGGACATCAGATTCAAGCGCGCGACAGTGAATTGGGCCGTGCTGGATACGACTTCCTGGCGCGCATCTTCGAGTGCGGTCTGCGCGTTGGTGACTTCGATGTTGTCACCGACGCCGTTCTGGAATCGGTCCCGCGCCAGCAAGAGTTCGCGTTCTGCGAGTTCGAGCGACTTCTGCGCCGCCCGCATCTGTTCTCCACGGGTTGAGAGTTCGTCGAGCGCCTGCCGCACATCTTTCTCCACGCCCATCTTCAGATCCGCCAACTGCATTTCCGCCTGATGTACCCGGCTGGTGGCGGCCTGTATCTCAGATCGCGTGCGGCCTCCATTGAAGATAGGAACGTCGATGCGGACACCGACGCTCCGAGTGGGCAGGTTGGTGTCATTGGGTTTCAGGCCGCTGCTCCCGTAATCGCCAAATGCCGAAACGGAGGGCGCCAGGTCCCCCATTGCGGCTTTTCGCTCTGTCTGCGCAATCCGCAGTTGCGTCGCGGCCACCGACAATTCCAGCCGTGTGTCCAGTGCCTGTTGGACGGTATCCTGCGGGTCGGGCGGTAACGCAGGCTCGAACTTCATCGAGTCGGCGAGTGAAACCGGCGAAGCCAGGGGCAGTCCGATCACGCGGAGCAGATTCAGGTTTGCCGTATTCTGATTCGTCCTGGCCTGAGCGAGCCGCACCTGCTGGTTTGCCAGGCGCGTTTCCGCGCGGGCAACGTCCAGCCCTGTCGCAATCCCGTTATCTCTCTGGTTCACCGCGAGTGTGAGCAGCTGCTGCGCCAGTTCCACGTTTGACTCCGCGGCATTGACCGACTGGCTCGTCTGGAGCACGGCTATATAGGCCAAAGTCGTTTCTGTCGTGACCCGCTGGACGGCGAGCCGGCGCTGTTGTTCCGCCAAATCCACGCCGTAACGACCCGCCTGATACCGGCGGATCGAACCGAGATTGAAGAGGCTCTGCACTACCTCAAAGCGGGCATCGAAGCGGGTGAAGGGACCGACGAAGGGTGAGATGCCGGAAAAGCCTCTGACGCTCGTCAGACCCTGGGCCGCCAGGTTGTCCGTTACGCTCGCCTGGTACGCAGTGCCGCTGATCTGCGGCAGCAGCACGGACCGTCCCACCCCGAGCCGGGCTCTCGATTCATTGGCTCGCTCCTGCGACAGGTTCGTTTGGAGGTTGTTGTTGATCGCTTGCTCGGTCGCCTGTCTCAGAGTCACCCCCGGACGGGTACCGGCAGTTTGGGCGGAGGCGATCGCCGCAGCCAGGAGGCCCAGGAGAATAGGTTTTGAAGAAGTCTTGGTCATTTTTGCGTTTCCGTGTCAGCTAACGGAAACGCAGTTTGCGCACCAAGTGTTTGGATTGTGGATTCAATGCGTTGCGCCTGCGGAGGGCTGACGGGGTCGGTATTAGACGCGTCAGATGACGAGCAGCGGTCCG
>JBBIVH010000234.1:0-4491 GCA_037439805.1 Acidobacteriaceae bacterium | reverse complement strand
CGATCGTACCCACATTACAGTGCGGCTTCGAACGATCAAATTTTTCCTTCGCCATTTTTCTCTTCCCCTCGTTCCCGCTATGCCATTCCCAAACCAGGGGCGCCGGCGTTCCGGCTCCAGCCCCACAAAACCTGCTGCCTTACTTGCCCTGCGCCCTGCCGATAATCTCATCGGCAATCATGCGCGGCGCCTCTTCGTAGCGCGCAAACTGCATCGAGTACGACGCGCGGCCCTGTGTGGACGAACGAATGTCGTTCACGTAGCCGAACATCTCCTTCAGCGGCACAATCGCCTTGATGACCTGCGAACCGGCGGCATGCTCCATGCCCTCGATCCGCCCGCGGCGCGAGTTGATGTCGCCGATAATCGTGCCCATGAACTCCTCAGGCACCGTCACTTCCACCGCCATCACCGGCTCCAGCAGCACCGGAGAGGCTCTCCTCGCGGCTTCCTTGAACGCAATCGAGCCTGCAAACTTGAAGGCCATTTCGTTCGAGTCCACTTCGTGGTAGCTGCCGTCGAAGAGCGTCACCTTCACGTCCACCACCGGATACCCAGCCAGAATGCCCAGCTCCAGCGCGCCCTGCACGCCCTGGTCAATCGGCTTGATGTATTCCTTCGGCACCACGCCGCCCTTGATCCCGTTGACGAACTCGTAGCCTTTGCCCGGCGCGTTCGGCTCAATCCGCAGCCAGCAGTGCCCGTAGTTGCCCGAGCCGCCGGTCTGGCGAATGTACTTGCCCTCAGCCTCGGAGACCTTGCGAATCGTCTCGCGGAAAGCCACCTTGGGCTCGCCCACATTGGCCTCAACCTTGTGTTCGCGCTTCATGCGGTCCACAAGAATCTCGAGGTGCAGCTCGCCCATGCCGCTGATAATTGTCTGCCCTGAATCCTCGTCGGTCCGCACCTTAAAGGTAGGGTCCTCATCGGCCAGCTTCGAGAGCGCAATGCCCATCTTCTCCTGGTCGGCCTTCGTCTTCGGCTCAATCGCCACCGAGATGACCGGCTCAGGAAAGGTAATCGCGCCCAGCGCAATCGGATGGTTCGGCGAACACAGCGTGTCGCCCGTCTTCAGATCCTTGAGGCCCACACACGCGCAGATGTCGCCCGCATAAATCTCGGTGATGTCTTCGCGCTTGTTGGCGTGCATCTTCACGAGGCGGCCCACGCGCTCCGTCTTACCCGTGCGCGGGTTCAGCACCGTGTCGCCCGTCTTGAGCGAGCCCGAATAGATGCGGATAAACGACAGCTTGCCAAACGGATCGTTGATCAGCTTGAAGGCCAGCGCCGAAAGCGGCTCGGCGTCTTCCGCCTTGCGCACCAGCACTTCGGCGTGATGCGAGGGATTGATGCCCTCCACGGGAGGCTTGTCCAGCGGGCTCGGCAGATAATCCACCACCGCGTCGAGCAGCGTCTGCACGCCCTTGTTCTTGAAGGCCGAACCGCAGATCACCGGGAAGACCTTGAGATCAATCGTCGCCTGACGGATGCCCCGCTTCAGCTCCTCAATCGTCGGCGTCTCGCCTTCGAGAAACTTCTCGAGCAGCACATCGTCGGTCTCGGCAATCACTTCGATCAGCTGCAGCCGGAAGGCCTCGGCCTTCTTGTGCAGATCGGCGGGAATCTCTTCGACCGAGTACTTGGCGCCCATCGTCTCGTCGTGCCACAGAATCGCCTTCATCTCGATCAGGTCCACGACGCCCTTGAAGTTCGCCTCGGCGCCAATCGGAATCTGCAGCGCCACCGGCCGCGCGCCCAGCCGCTTGCGGATGGTCTCCAGCACGAACTCGAAGTCCGCGCCGTTCTTGTCCATCTTGTTCACAAAGCAGATGCGCGGCACCTTGTACTTGTCGCCCTGGCGCCACACCGTCTCGGTCTGCGGCTGCACGCCGCTCACCGAGTCAAACACCGCCACCGCGCCATCCAGCACGCGCAGCGAACGCTCCACCTCGGCGGTAAAGTCCACGTGGCCCGGCGTATCAATAATGTTGATCCGGAGATCGCGCCACATGCAGGTCGTCGCAGCCGACGTAATCGTGATGCCGCGCTCCTGCTCCTGCTCCATGTAGTCCATCGTCGCCGTGCCTTCATGCACTTCGCCGATGCGATGCGTAATGCCCGTATAGAACAGGATGCGCTCTGTCGCCGTCGTCTTTCCGGCGTCGATGTGCGCCATGATTCCGATGTTCCGGCAACGGTTCAGAGGGATACTGCGAGCCACGATTCCATCTTCCTTGCGGGCGCTTTGCCCGCGGTTATTGCGTTCAACCTGCGTTGACTGCCCGGCAGGACCGCGCCGGGCCAATCTCTTTCACGCGCCCCAGCTACCAGCGGTAGTGAGCAAAGGCCTTGTTCGCCTCGGCCATGCGGTGCACGTCTTCCTTCTTCTTCATGGCCGCGCCGCGCCCGTTGGCCGCATCCAGCAGCTCGTTCGTCAGCTTATCCACCATGCCCTTTTCCCCGCGGCTCCGGCCATAGGTAATGAGCCAGCGAATCGCCAGCGAGGTGCGACGGTCCGCATTCACTTCCACCGGCACCTGATAGTTCGCGCCGCCCACGCGGCGGGTCTTCACTTCCAGCAGCGGCTTGCAGTTCTCCACGGCCTTCTTGAAGAGCTTGATCGCCTCTTCGCCGCCACCCTTGGCCTCGAGATTCTGCATCGCCTTATAGAAGATGCCCTGCGCGGTCGACTTCTTGCCGCCCCACATCATCGAGTTCACAAACTTGGTGACCAGCGTTGATCCGTACACCGGATCCGCCACCGTTTCCCGCTTCGCAATGTGCCCTTTTCTCGGCATTCTCTTCTTAACCTTTCAGCATCCTCACCGGACGCCGCTTGACTTCCCCAGTCCGGGCCCCAGACTCCGTCCCGGAACCGTATCTCCAAAAATCAGACCGAAGCGAAGGCTACTTCTTGCCCGTCGCCGCTCCACCCTTGGCGCGCTTCGCTCCATACTTCGAACGGCTCTGCTTCCGGTTGGCCACGCCCACCGAATCCAGCGTGCCGCGCACCACGTGATAGCGAACGCCCGGCAGATCCTTCACACGGCCGCCGCGAATGAGCACAATCGAGTGCTCCTGCAGGTTGTGGCCGATGCCCGGAATGTACGTCGTCACTTCGATGCCGTTGGTCAGGCGCACGCGCGCCACCTTGCGCAAAGCCGAGTTCGGCTTCTTGGGCGTCTGCGTATACACGCGTGTGCACACACCGCGCCGCTGCGGCGAGGCCTGCAGCGCAGGCGATGCCGTCTTGTACCGCGGGGCCGTACGCCCCTTGCGAACGAGCTGATTAAAAGTAGGCAAACCAAAACTCCTTACCGCTCAAAAACCCGTCAACTTCCACCGGCCGCCGCGCGCACGCATTGCGGGCTCTCCTGCCGCGCTCAACTTCTTCACACGCGCACAGAAACCCGCACTCTGCTGCTTCGCGTCTGCCTTCGTTCCACTTCCAGACGAGAACCAGGACGGTGGCGGGTCGCTTCCTCTCAGGAAAGGCCCACTCCGTTTCGCCGGTTCCGGCTTGCATAGCCCTCCAAGGTGGAGAACGCGCAAGCACCGATGCGATGTTGCCCCTGCCCTTCGCAAGATAAGAGCGCTAAAGCCTTTCGGGGCTCGCGGCTGGCTTCAACTCATCCAGCCTTTGAACGCTTTCCAGGACCTTGTTTACCTGCCGGGGCGTCCTTCCACTTCCGCCGTTGAGACACACGTACGGAGGCGTTCTTGCGGAACCTTCTAACAATAACAAGAATGGGGGAAGAGGTCAATTTTTTCTTGGTACCGCACAGGCCGGCCAAATGCTCCTCGCTCCCAACCGCCGAATCAGCACAGGCCAACCCCTCACGGCTCGATGTAGCCGCCCTCATTCAGCACCGACGGTACGGTCGAATTGGGCTTGGCTGGCTGCATGAAGCCGTTGCCGTTCTGAAAAATCTGGGCTGTCCAGGTCACCTGAGTTCCCGAGCCAGGGGAAGGCAGAAACCCTTGCAATCCTGAAAGATCCGGGACCTTCAGGCTCGTCGCGCCACCCAGAAAATTCGTGGAAGCCGTGATCGTCACGCTCGTGTTGTCCAACCCTCCCCCGGCGCCCCAATACATCGTTCCGCTGTCGTAAACTCCCGGCTGGCCTGCAAATCCTGTATAGCCGCTGAAGTCAAACGTCGGCCACGCAGCAGGAGTCGGCCCGGCGTAGATCCACGGTGCAGGCAGGCTAAACGTCATTGGCCCGCCACCGGTCGAATTCACTGTGACCACGACCTCCGCAATCGGCGGACTCCACGGGGCTCCGTTGGAAGGCAACAGGCGTGCTGCACCGGCACTCAAGGTGGAATAGTCTCCGCTTTCCATCGCGGTTGCCGGCAGCACGTCGTACTGCGTCGTTGCGGCTTCGAGCGGATAATTCGCCGCGCCCATGTTCAACGAGACCTGGACCGGTTCGGCCTGAAATCCCGTCGGCACATTCTGAAAGGTCATCGGCGCGGGGGTCGTCTCATC
>JBBIVH010000233.1:2123-4496 GCA_037439805.1 Acidobacteriaceae bacterium | reverse complement strand
CGTGCCGGACTACCAGACGTGGAACGAGGCGCTGCACGGCGTGGCGCGCGCGGGCTATGCGACGGTGTTTCCGCAGGCGATTGGGATGGCGGCGACGTGGGACCCGGCGATGGTGCATGCGATGGGCGACGTGATCTCCGACGAGGCGCGCGCGAAGTACAACCAGGCGCAGCGCGAGGGGAATCATCGCATCTTCTTCGGGCTGACCTTCTGGTCGCCGAACATCAACATTTTTCGCGATCCGCGCTGGGGGCGCGGGCAAGAGACGTATGGCGAAGATCCGTTCCTGACGGGCCGGATGGGCACGGCGTTTATTGGCGGCGTACAGGGCAGCGACCTGAACCATCTGCGCGCGGTGGCAACGAGCAAGCATTTCGCCGTACACAACGGACCGGAGCCGCTGCGGCATGGCTTCAACGTGGACCCGAGCCCGCGCGACCTGGAAGAGACATATCTGCCCGCTTTTCGCACGACGGTGATGCAGGGGCATGTGCAGTCGGTGATGTGCGCGTATAACTCGATTGACGGCTGGCCGGCATGCACGAACACGATGCTGCTGAAGGATCATCTGCGCGATGCGTGGGGCTTCAAGGGGTTTGTGGTTTCGGACTGCGGCGCGATTGTGGATGTCTACCAGGGGCACAAGAAGGCCGCAGACATTGAACATGCGGCGGCGCTGTCCCTGAAGGCGGGAACGGATTTGTCGTGCAGCATCTGGTCGCCGGGCTTCAACACGCTGGCGGACGCGGTGAAGCAGGGATTGGTGTCAGAGGACCTGGTGACGCAGGCGGCAGAGCGGCTGTACACGGGGCGGTTCCAACTGGGATTGTTTGATCCGCAGGGATCGAATCCGCTCGACAAGATTCCGTTTTCGGATGCGGCCTCGCCGGCGCATCGCGCGGTGGCATTGAAGGCTGCGGAAGAGGCGATGGTGCTGCTGAAGAACAATGGCGTGCTGCCGCTGAAGGGCAACGTGCGCCACATCGCCGTGGTGGGACCGACGGCGGATCTGCTGCCGTCGATTCTTGGCAACTATGTGGGCACGGCGCTGGGCCCGGTGACGCCGCTGGATGGGATGCTGCAACAGTTCAAGAGCACACCGATTGTGTATGCGCAGGGCTCGACGCTGGCCGAGGGCGTGGGCGTGCCGGTGCCGCGCACGGCCTTTGGACTGGGCAAGGGATTGAAGACGGAGTTTTTTGCGACGCCGGACTGGACCGGTCGGCCGGTGGCGGTGACGACCGAGCCGCTGGTGCAGGCGGACTGGGAGAATGCGAAGCCCGCGCCCGAGGTGGAGACGGTGAACTACTCCGTGCGGTGGTCGGGCACGCTGACGCCGCCAGCGGCGGGGCACTATGTCTTCACGCTGGAGCCGGGCGACAGCTTCCCCTACTCGCCGCAGGAGAGCTACCGGCTACTGCTGGATGGCAAGGTGATTTCCGAGAGCAGCCTGCGCGCAGGACACGATGTGACGAAGGCGGGCGACTTCCATCACGATCTTTCGGCGATGGGGAACTTCCAGGCCGCGCCGGGCGCATCACCGACGGCTCCGCCCATTATGAGCTTCCCGAAGAATCCATCGATTCCGGTGGACTTTGCCGATACGAAGCCGCACGAGTTTGTGCTGGAGTATTCTCATGCGGGCGACCGCGCGGGCGGCGGCGTGACGCTGAAGTGGGAAGCTCCCGCGCAGGTGCAACTGGATGAGGCCGTGGCGCGCGCGAAGGAAGCGGATGTGGTGGTCGCGTTTGTGGGCCTGTCTCCGCAGCTTGAGGGCGAAGAGATGCGGATTAAGATTCCGGGCTTTAACGGCGGCGACCGCACGAGCCTGGACCTGCCCGCCCCGCAGGAGAAGCTGCTCGAGGCTGTGGCGGCGACGGGCAAGCCGCTGGTTGTGGTGCTGCAGAGCGGCAGCGCGGTGGCGCTGAACTGGGCCAACGACCACGCCGCGGCGGTGATGGAGGCGTGGTATCCGGGCGTGGAAGGCGGAGACGCGATTGCGCGCACGCTGGCCGGGCTGAACAATCCGTCGGGACGGCTGCCGGTGACGTTCTACAAATCGCTGGACGGACTGGCGCCGTTTGTCGATTACTCGATGAAGAACCGCACCTATCGCTATTACACAGGCAAGCCGCTGTGGGGCTTTGGGTACGGGCTGAGCTACACCACGTTCAGGTACGGGCCGGTGAAGCTTTCGACTTCCACGCTGAAGGCGGGCGAGCCGCTGACGGCGACGGTGACGGTGACGAACACGGGCAAGGTGGGCGGCGACGAGGTGGTGGAAGCCTACTTGAAGACGCCGCAGGCGGACGGGCCGATTCACTCGCTGGTGGGCTTTGAGCGCGTAACGATTGCACCGGGGGCGAGCCGCGA
>JBBIVH010000233.1:0-2023 GCA_037439805.1 Acidobacteriaceae bacterium | reverse complement strand
CGGTAACGGGCAGCGAGGCGCTGGCGAAGTAAGAACAAAAAATCGGCGGCAGGAGACTTGCGCCTCTTGCCGCCAGGGTTGTTCTCACAACCGGAGTTGCTCTCTGCAAGATGGTTGGGCCGCGTGGACGATGGTTTGAGTCTGTCTGAGTGCTTGATATCGTGCGCTCCCACCCTTTCCGCAAGAGACGCGGAAAGAATGGGGCACTAGAGCCAGGCCGCGTGGACGGTGGATTAATTCGCCGGCGGCGCGGGGGCTGCGGGTGGCACCGGACTCTGCGGCGCGTTTGCGGGCGGACCGCCGCGGAAGCCTCTCATTCTTCCACGGTCTCCACGGGCATCCCAGCCGCGATGCTGCTGCCAGTTCTCGCGCACGGTCTTCCACTGCTCGGGCGTGAGCTTGCTGCGAATGTCGAGCAGGAAGCGGGCGTTGGCGCGCTCCAGCTCTGTGCGGGCGGCGGCGATTTTATCCACCTGGCCGAGGATGGCGGACTCGTTGGGCTGGTCCTGACCCATGAGAGGCTGCAGTTCGAGCTCTGCCTTTTCGAGGTTCCCGCGCAAATCGACGAGCTTTTCGCGATGGTTGAGCAGGATGGCGTCCATGGCCTTGCGCTGGTCATCGGTGAGTTTGAGCTGGTCAATCATGTTGGGGTTGTTCCAGAAGCGGCCGTGCATGCCTCCCATGCCAAGGGCCTGCTCCATGGGCGGCTGGTGCGGGCCAAAGCCCATACCGCCGCCGGGTCCCATGCCGGAGCCGGGCCCTCCGCACGGACCCTGCGCGACGGCGAGACCGGCCGTGAGCAGAGCCGCGGCGGCGAGCGCGGTGTAGATGGATCTGATTGCCTTCATTGTGTTCTCCTCTCCCTGAACTTGACTGGCAACCTCAGTTGCCGGATTGCGATGTGTCGTCGGACATCAAGGCGGCGAGCGGCTCCATGGCGTCTGGGACTTCGCGGGAGACGTCGGTATCGACCTTGTACATCAGGTCCTGTTCGCTTTGGGCGCGCTGGGCGGCGAGTTGACGCTGCTGCTCTGCGGCGCGGGCCGCGGCGGCGATGCGGGCCTGCTCGACGCGCTCGTGGTGCTCGTAGACGAGGGCCGAGCCGGTCCCTGCGACGAGCACGGAGGCCATGGCCCATCCGGCGGCGAGCCGCCAGGTGCGATGGACGATGGCCGGATGCACGGCGCGCGGACGCGAGGCGGCGCGGTCGCTCCAGGCGTGGACGCTGGCCTTGAAGTCAGCGAGAGTGCGGGCCAGGTCGGCATCGAACTCGGGCTCGTGATGCGTGTCGTGTTGTGCGAACCGGTTGAACCAGCTCATGGTGTTCCTCCCAGACGGGCGCGCACTCGCGCGAGCGCCCGCGACAGATGCGCCTTGACGGTGCCTTCATTGAGGCCCGTGGCGCGAACGATTTCTTTCAGGTCCATCTCTTCCACGTAGCGGAGGAGAAAGACGGTGCGCTGGCGCTCGCTGAGCCCCTTGACGGCCTGCCAGACCTGGCTGACGCGCTCGGCGGCGAGGAGCCGCTCTTCGGGCGTGCGGTCGGCGCTGGGCAGCCAGTCGTGGGCGTCGTCGAGGTCGACGGAGTGCTGAGTGGCCTGACGCCAGAACTGCAGACGGCGGTTGCGCCAGTGGTCCTTCTGCAGGTTGATGGCGATGCGCATGAGCCAGGTCATGACGCTGGAGTCGCCGCGGAACTGCGCCCAACTGCGATGGGCCTTGAGGAAACACTCCTGCGTGAGCGTCTCGGCGAGGTCTTCATCGCGGGTGGAGGCGAGCAGAAAGCGGAAAATCTGCGGGCGGTAGCCTGCGACAGCATCGGAGAACTGCTGGGCGGCGAGTTCTTCAGCCGTGGCCATCACGATTGGTTCCAATGTCGCTCCGGTCGCCATCAACAGGGTAGACGCGGGCTTTGGAGGCAAGTTTACAGCGGGCGAGCGGAGTGAGCGAGTTGGCGGGGCGGCAAGTGAGAGGCATCACACGTTGGCGGAGTGAGCGCGGCTGGACAGGAGGGCGAGGCGAT
>JBBIVH010000232.1:0-4524 GCA_037439805.1 Acidobacteriaceae bacterium | reverse complement strand
TGATGCAGGTGTTCTGGTTGGAGCGCTTGAACTTGGTGAGCTGGTAGATGTCGCTGCCCACCTCGCGCGAGAGCTGCATGGGATGGTGCTCGCCCTCGACGCGCACAATGATGCGCTCTGAGTCCACCGAGTCCACGATGCCACTGCGCCGGGCCAGCACCACCGCACCGGAATCGCGGGCGGTAACGCCTTCCATGCCCGTGCCGACGATGGGCGCCTGAGCGCGCAACAAAGGCACCGACTGGCGCTGCATGTTCGCGCCCATCAGGGCGCGGTTGGCGTCGTCGTGCTCCAGGAAGGGAACCAGGGACGCAGCCACCGACACCAACTGTTTGGGGCTGACGTCGATGTAGTCCACTTCGTCGCGGTTGACCAGCACGAAGTTGCCGGCCTTGCGGGCGTTGACCAGTTCGGCCACGATGCGGCCCTTGTCATCGATTTCCGCGTTGGCCTGCGCAATCACGTGGCGGTCTTCTTCCCACGCCGACAGGTAGAACGAGAAGGGCTCGATTTCGATGAGCTTCTTCTTGCGCTCGCGCAGTTCGTGGTTGGCCTTTACGACTTCCGCCTTCTCCAGATGGTCGCCGACGCGATACTCGCTGTCGCCGGCGTTGACCACGGTCACGAAGTCAAGCACGCGTCCGTTCTTCACCTTGCGGTAGGGCGACTCGATGAAGCCGTAGTCGTTGATGCGGGCATAGCAGCTCAACGACGAAATCAGGCCGATGTTCGGGCCTTCCGGTGTCTCAATCGGGCAGATGCGGCCGTAGTGCGTGGGGTGAACGTCGCGGACTTCAAATCCGGCGCGCTCACGCGAAAGACCGCCCGGACCAAGGGCTGAGAGACGGCGCTTGTGCGTGATCTCCGACAGCGGATTGGTCTGGTCCATGAACTGTGACAACTGCGACGACCCGAAGAACTCGCGGATCGCGGCCATCACCGGCTTGGCGTTGACCAGGTCGTGCGGCATCGCCGTCGACATCTCCTGGTACACGCTCATCTTTTCCTTGATGGCGCGTTCCATGCGGACCAGGCCGATGCGGAACTGGTTCTCCAGCAACTCACCCACCGCGCGGACGCGGCGGTTGCCCAGGTGATCGATGTCGTCCACCGAGCCAATGTTTTTGCGCAGCTTGAGCAGGTAACGGATGGTTCCGTAGAAATCTTCCGGCTCCAGGGTACGGTTATCGAGCTTGGTGGCGTCTTCACTCTCGAACAGCTTGATGTTGAACTTCAAGCGGCCGACACGCGAGAAGTCGTATTTCCGCGGATCGAAGAACATGCCGTGGAAGAGCGACGTCGCGGTGTCGAGCGTCGGCGGGTCCCCCGGACGCAGCTTGCGATAGATCTCAATCAGGGCTTCCTGCGGCGTCTTGACCGAGTCACGGCGCAGCGTCTGGCTGACCACCGTGCCCACGTCGTCGCGCTCGGGGAAGAACACGTGCACCTCGGCGACCGTGGCTTCCAGCATCTTCGACAACTTGTCGGCCGTCAGCTCGGTGTTGGCCTCGAGCAACACTTCTCCCGTCGCGGTGTCGATGACGTCGGCTGCGACAAAGGCGCCTTCCAGATCGGTGTGGTCAATTTCGATCTCGGAGACCTTGTGCTTGTGGATCTCCTTCATCACCGCGGGCGTGACTTTCTTCCCGGAGTGAGCGATCTCTTCGCCGCCCTTGGTGGCGATACGGTGCGCCAACTTCATGCCCAGCAGGTTCGTGGGCTTCTCGGAGCCGGGTTCCAGCGTCCAGTACAGCTTGTTGTCGCGCAGGGCGATGCGGTCCACGGTGTAGAAGGTGCGCAAGATGTCTTCATCCGAACGCAGACCCAGCGCCCGCAAAAAGATGCTCCCCAGGAACTTGCGCTTGCGGTCGATGCGGACGTAGAGGATGTTCTTCTGGTCGTACTCGAATTCCACCCAGGAGCCGCGATAAGGAATGATCTTGCCCAGAAAATAGGTGCGGTTGTTGGCGGTTTCGAAGAACACGCCCGGCGAGCGGTGCAACTGGCTGACGATCACGCGCTCGGTGCCGTTGATGATGAAGGTGCCGTTGGACGTCATCAGCGGAATGTCGCCAAAGAAGACTTCCTGCTCCTTCATGTCGCGGATGGAGCGGTTGCCGGTCTCGGGATCCTTGTCGTAAATGGTAAGGCGCATGGTGACCTTGAGCGGCGCGGAATAGGTCATGCCGCGTTCCTCGCACTCGGCCACGTCGTACTTCAGTTGCAACCCCACCGGATCGCCGCACTTGTTACAGAAGTCGGGTGTATTGGCGTTGTAGGTGCCGCACTTGGTGCACAGCACGTCGCCCAGGTGGAACGGATCGGTCTTCACCGTCGAGCCGCAGTTGCGGCAAGTGGTGCGCAGGTGGTTCAGCCCTTTCAGGTGGCCGCACTTGCACTCCCAGTTGCCGATGGCGAACTCGACAAAGTCGAGCTGCGAAACGTTGCGAAAGTCGGTGATGGGGAAGACGGACGCGAACACGGCCTGCAGGCCGGAATCGTCGCGCTCACTGGGCAGCGAATCCATTTGCAGGAAGCGGTCATACGAACGCTTCTGGACCTCAATCAGATTTGGAATCTGAATGGTCGCCGGAATTTTGGAAAAATCGAAGCGATTTCGATTGGCAGTTTTCTGTTGCGCCATGTATAAAGCTCCTAATCAGTGCCGGTCAGGCTTGGCCGCCTGGCCCTGCAAGCCGCGATCATGCGGATGCGCGACGAGGATCGCTGTCGTCGCACGGTGACAGTTCGTACCCAAAGAAGAACCCGCAAAGCCAGTTACGCCGGAAGACAGCAATGCGCTCGCAGAGACAAGGGTCTCCGCCAGCGCCAGCCGTGGCGTCTTGCAATCCCTTGACCAATCGGCCAAGGCGCTCGGCGATGCGTTCCGTGCCGAGATGTATTTTGCTTCCCGCTGCAGTTTCTTCAGGCCTTGTCCTCGGCTCGCACGCCGCTGCGCCTGAGCTGGCGCAGTCGGCCGAACTTGCCGCCTGCCACAACCTGCTGTGTTGCCCGGATCCGGTAATCCGAATCCGTCCCCACGATGCCCGGGAATTCCGCGGTCCCTGCTGAAGGGGACCGCTCCGCTTCCTCGGCTTCATCGCGCCTCTCCACGGCCGCTCCAACGTGAAGAGGAACGTTCGCCGCCGCCGCGTTTTGCGCAGGCGGCAGCAGCCTTAACTCCGGTCAGCGTGCCCGGAGTGCTCTCGCTCCGTCCCGTCGCCGCGACGGAGCGTGGGACTACTTCACCTCGACGGTTGCGCCCGCTTCGGTGAATTTCTTCTTGATGCTCTCGGCTTCGTCCTTCGTAATGCCTTCCTTCACGGTCTTGGGAGCGCCATCGACCAGGTCCTTGGCTTCCTTCAACCCGAGGCTGGTCACTTCACGGACAGCCTTGATCACGTTGATCTTGTTGGCGCCCGCAGCGGTCAGGACGACGGCAAATTCCGTCTTCTCTTCCACCGGGGCCGCAGCCGCGGCGCCCGCGCCGGCAGCGCCCGCCATCACGACCGGGGCCGCAGCCGCTGCCGAGACGCCCAGACGCTCTTCCAGTTTCTTCACCAGGGCCGCCGCATCCAGAAGCGACAGGCCTACGATTGTTTCTTCCAACTGCTGCAAATCCGCCATGTGTATCTCCACCTTATTCGTTATTCGTTGTGTTGATTTCGTTATCGGTCTCTGAGGCTTCCAGTGTGCCGCCCCGCGTGCCAGACAACACGCAGGAAACACGCCTCACAACGGACAACGCAATCTCTAAGGAAGCGCCCGCGCGCCTCCAAACCTGTGATTTCCAGCGAAGCCTCGCGCTTATGCGCTGGCGGCTTCGCCTCCTGCAAACTTGTTCTGCTCCACGCCCTGGTTGATCACCACGGCCAGGTCGCGTCCAGCGGCATTCATCACCGTAACCAGACGCTGCGCCGGGGCGGTCATCAGGAACAGCAGCTTCGAGTAGATTTCTTCCTTCGACGGCATGGTCGCCAGCGCATCAATTTCCTTGATGTTGATAACGCGGCCTTCAACGATGCCCGCCTTGAAGGTGTACTCCGGATTGTCTTTGGCGTATTTGCTCAACGCCTTGGCCAAGGCGACCGGATCGCCCTCGGTGTAGGCGATCGACGTGACCCCGGCCAAACCTTTGACGGCATCCTCGATCTTGCTGCCCTTGGCGGCGCGCTCGGCCAGCGTGTTCTTCACCACACGATAATGGCCACCCGCGCTGCGCACGGCTTTGCGGAGTTCGAAATCCTTCTCCACGGTCATCTTGGCAAAACTGCCGACGATAGCGTGGCTCACGCCCTGGAATTCCTGCGTAAGCCTCTCGACCTGCTCAATCTTCTTCGCTTTGGTAACTGCCATGTTCGATTCCTTTTTCGGCCGCGCTCAATCCTGAGCGGCTTGCGCCTTGGATCTTGACTGGTTACGCCTTCGCTGCCGCTTCCACGGCTGCGGTGTCGATGGAAACTCCCGGACCCATCGTCGAGCTCAGGTAGCAGCCCTTGATGTACTTGCCCTTGGCGACCGACG
>JBBIVH010000231.1:0-4542 GCA_037439805.1 Acidobacteriaceae bacterium | reverse complement strand
CGAGCCAGGGGAAGTCGGAGAGCATGAGGGCGTCGTGCTGGCGCCAGTAGTCGTTATCGGGATGGCCGGAGGGCGAGAGCTTCTGCGGCGGAGCGGGCATTTCGGGCTTGGAGCCGGGCTCCTGCTCGCCCACAGCGGGCTGGGGATGGAGCTGGGCGGTGAGCAAAGCAGGAGCGAGAACGAGCGTGGCGGAAAGGAGCGAGCGCAGGACGGCCGATTTCATGTAGGGAACCTCCGGCTTACATCAAGAAAATCGATTCTCCTACGCGGAGGGTGCGGGTGGCAACTGCGAAGCAGAATTGAGAACCGGACGGATTGGGTCGGAGTTCGAGGAGCGGGTTTCAGACAGTTGGTCTGTGGAAAAGTGCAAATAAATTTAGGGGGGGTGGGGGGGGTATTTTCGGTTGGCCGGAATGGACGCAGAGATGGAGGGCGCGGGCCATGCGGTGGGGAGGGACGCGTGCGTGGACGCGAAGCGGGTTGGCATGGCGCGGGACTCCGGAAATAAAAATGCCTGAGACGCGGGCCGGTGGGCGCGGATCTCAGGCTGATGTTCTTAGTATGCGCGTTTGCGGGATATAACATGCAAAACGGCGAAGGTTTTTTGATGAATGGAATGAGTGGGTTAGAAGAAAGTTTGGATAGAAGGTCTTGACGAAAAAGGAGGCGGGGTTAGCGGGTGGCTCGGCGGGGTTCGTGGTTTCCCACCCATGGCGTTCGCTTCGCGCCCGCCATGGATGGAGCACCCGGAGATGTGTGGCGGGGTGGGGTTTGGGTTCCGGTCACGGAGGCGAGACCGGGGGGCCGTGAAGGTGGCTGAGAGCGGTCGGGGTCGGGGGCGCCGGCGGGGGTTCGAGAATAGAAAAATAATTTACCTATTGACACTTGGGATGGCTGGGACTTACAAAACGAGGGCTGGCGTGTGCCGGGGATGGGCTGCGCCCAAATGGAAAGGAGTACCCGCGTGAGAGAGATGAGGAAGATGGCTTTGGTGAGCGGATGGAGGGTGGCGGGCACGGCGCTGATGGCCGGCCTGCTGGCGGCGGGGACATGGGCGCAGACGGGCAGCGATGCGCTGCGGCAGGGCTTTGAGAATCCGCCGGAGAGCGCGAAGCCGCGGGTGTGGTGGCACTGGATGAATGGGAACATCACGAAGGAAGGCATCCAGTTGGACGAGGAGTGGATGCGCCGCGCGGGGCTGGGGGGATTTCAGAACTTTGACGCCGCGCTGTTTACGCCGCAGGTGGTGAAGCAGCGGCTGGCGTATATGACGCCGGAGTGGAAGGACGCGTTCAAGTATGCGACGACGTTGTCGGACCAGTTGGGGCTGGAGATGGCGATTGCGGGTTCGCCGGGATGGAGCGAGACGGGCGGGCCGTGGGTTCCGGCGCAGGAGGGCATGAAGAAGTATGTGTGGAGCGAGATGGAAGTGGAGGGCGGGAAGCCATTCACGGGCACGCTGCCGCATCCGCCGTCGAATACGGGAGCGTTTCAGAACCTGCCGATTGAGGATGTGGGGGCGATGCTGGGGGACAGCTTTGCCGCGCCGCAGTTCTACGCGGACTCGGCGGTGATTGCGTACAAGGCGGCGGAGACGGATGTTCCGGTGGAGGCGCTGCACCCGAAGATTACGGCGAGCGGCGGGACGATTGACCCGGCGATGTTGACGGACGGGGACCTGGCGAAGACGGTGAAGCTGCCGATGGCGAAGGGGATTGGCGAGAAGGCGTGGATCCAGTGGGAGTTTGAGCAGCCGGAGACGATGCGCGGGCTCACGATTGTGGCGGGCAAGAAGGGGCCGGGGGATGCGTTCTTGCCGCCGGGCGGCGAAAGCGGACAGGCGCTGGAGGCGAGCGATGACGGAGTGAACTTCCGCGTGGTGGCGGAGGTGCCGAAGGGCGGAGCGACGGAGCATACGATTGCGTTTGCGCCGGTGACGGCGAAGGTTTTCCGGATGACGTTCAAGACGATGCCGGTGCCGCCGAATCCGTTTGCGGATATGGGTTTTCCGAGCGCGCCGCCGCCGGTGAATCACGAGATTGCGGAGCTGGTGCTGCATCCGGGGGCGCGGGTGAACCGGTTTGAAGAGAAGGCGGCGTTCAATCCCATGCCGGACCTCTACAGCCAGGCGACGGTGAACTATACGCCGCAGGATGCGATCGGGAAGAGCGATGTAATCGACCTGACGAGCAGGATGCATGCGGATGGGACGCTGGACTGGACGCCGCCGCCGGGACGGTGGGTGGTGCTGCGGTTTGGGTATTCGCTGCTGGGGATCTCGAATCATCCGGCGACGAAGGAGGCGACGGGCCTGGAAGTGGACAAGCTGAACGCCGGGTTTGTGAAGCAGTACATGGACAAGTACCTCGACAGCTATAAGGAGACGGTGGGCGCGGACGAGATGGGGAAGCGCGGTATCCGGTATGTGATTACGGATAGCTGGGAGGCGGGCGCGCAGAACTGGACCGATGACATGATTGCGGAGTTCACGAAGCGGCGGGGCTATGACCCGCGGCCGTGGATGCCGGTGCTGGCGGGGCGGGTGGTGGAGAGCTCGCAGGCGAGCGACCAGTTTCTGTGGGACCTAAGGAAGACGATTGCGGACCTGACGGCGGATGAGCACTATGGGCAGGTGGAGGCCTCGCTGAAGGAGCGCGGCATGGGCCACTATGGGGAGTCGCATGAGGAGGGACGCGCCTTCATTGCGGATGGCATGGAGGTGAAGAAGCTCGATGACATTCCGATGAGTGCGATGTGGACGCAGAAGCCGGGAGTGAACAAGCCGACGTATGGCTATAACGGGGACGACCGGGAGTCAGCGTCGGTGGCGCACATTTATGGACAGAACCTGGCTGCGGCGGAATCGATGACGTCGTGCGATTCATCGACGGCGTGGGCGTGGTCGCCGGCGACGCTGAAGCCGACGGCGGACATGGAATTCCTGAATGGCATCAACCGGTTTGTGATTCACGAATCGGCGCACCAGCCGCTGGTGGGCAAGGCGCCGGGCGTGACGCTGGGGCCGTGCGGGCAGTGGTTCAACCGGAACGAGACCTGGGCCGAACAGGCGAATGTGTGGACGCGGTATCTGGCGCGGAACTCGTTTCTGCTGCAGCAGGGCAAGTTTGCGGCGGACGTGGTGTACTTCTACGGCGAGGACTCGAACATCACGGCGGAGTTTGCGGATGGCAATCCGGATGTGCCGAAGGGATACAACTTCGACTACATCAATGCGGATGGGCTGATCCACGAGCTGGGCGTGACCGATGGGCGCATCACGACGAAGTCGGGGATGAGCTACGGCGTGCTGGCGCTGGACAAGTACAGCGCGCATATGTCGCTGCCGGTGCTGCGCGCGATTGATGCACTGGTGGAGCAGGGCGCGGTGGTGGCGGGGAAGAAGCCGGTGGGCACGCCGAGCCTGGCCGACGATGCGGCGGAGTTCAACAAGCTGAATGATGCGCTGTTTGGCGACGGCATGGGCGAGCACACGGTGGGCAAGGGCAAGGTCTTTGCCGGGGAGGATGCAGCGGCGGCGCTGAAGGCGTTGAACGTGGCTCCGGACTTTGAAGCGACGGGCGCGGCTGATGGACAGACGATTGCATTCGCGCATCGCAGGCTGGCGGACGGTGATGTGTACTTTGTGGACAACAGAGGCGATGGGGCGTCGAGCGTGGAGGCGAGCTTCCGCGTGACGGGCAAAGCGCCGGAGCTGTGGTACTCCGAGGACGGTCATGTGACGCCGGCGTCGTTCAGGACTGCGAACGGGCGGACGACGGTGCCGCTGAAGATGGAGGCGTGGGGGACGGTGTTTGTGGTCTTCCGCAAACCGACGAAGGAGACGGCGCACACGGTGCCGCAGGCCGCGGAGACACAGGTGGCGATGGTAGACGGGCCGTGGACGGTGAGCTTTGAGGCAGGGCGCGGCGCGCCGGAGTCGGTGACGCTGGACAAGCTGATCTCGTGGACGGAGAGCAGCGACAAGGGTGTGAAGTACTTCTCGGGGACGGGGACGTATACGAAGACGCTGGAGGCGCAGCCGGGCTGGTTCAAGGCTGGATCGAAGCTGATCCTCGACCTGGGCGATGTGAAGAACCTGGCGGTGGTGACGGTGAACGGGAAGAATCTGGGAACCGTGTGGCACGCGCCGTATCGCGTGGACGTGACGCAGGCGCTGAAGCCGGGAGCGAACCAGGTCGAGGTGCAGGTGATCAACGCGTGGGTGAACCGGCTGATTGGCGACCAGCAGCCGGATGCAACGACGAAGTACACGTTCGCGACGTGGAAGGCGTACAAGGCGGATTCTCCGCTGCAGGCGTCGGGACTGATTGGGCCGGTGACGGTGGTGGAGCAGAGCCGGTAGAAGAGGCGGTTGGGTGCCGGCGTGTTGCGGTCCGTGTGGGGCGAGGGACCCCGCATCCCGCCCGGCTGTTCTCAGGCTCGTGTTTGCCGGATGCAGAGGGAGTTTCTATTTGCCGATGCAGAAAGTGGAGAAGATGAGGTTGAGGATGTCGTCGGGAGTGGTCTGGCCGGTGAGGGAGT
>JBBIVH010000230.1:0-4642 GCA_037439805.1 Acidobacteriaceae bacterium | reverse complement strand
CAGGTCAACGGCGCGGAGTGGCTGGTCGTCACCAAGATGGACGTGCTCGACAAACTCGACGAGATTCCGGTTTGCGTCGGCTACAAGATTGACGGCAAAACCTCGGATGAAATCCCCGCGGACGTGGCCGGACTCGAAAAGATCGAGCCCGTCTATACAACGCTCAAGGGGTGGAAGGCTCCGACCGAAGGCATCACCGAATTCGACAAGCTGCCCGCCGCCGCGCGCGAATATCTGCGCTTCCAGGAGCGGGAGAGCGGGGCAAAGATCGGCATGATCTCCACGGGGCCCGATCGCGATCAGACCATGGTGCTCCCTGAATTTGCTGCTGCGCTCAAGGCCATTCACGGATAAACTGTACGGACCGCTGAGCACGCTCAGGCGCGGGCGAGGACCCTGCCAAGATGAAGAGTTTTCTGGTTCGCATGAAGTTTTCCCCGGATGACCGGGTTGAAGTTGCCGAGATTCTGCGCAATCTGGCCGAGGCCTCCCGCCGGGAGCCCGGCTGCATCAGCTATATTCCCCATTCCGTAGAAGGCGACCCGGACGCGGTCCTGATCTACGAGCAGTACAAGGATGATGCAGCGGAAGACGCGCATCGCAAGTCTCCCCATTTCAAGAAGTACGCAGTCGGCGGCCTGTATCAAAAGATGCTCGAGCGCAGTCGCGAAGATCTGATCGCGCTACTTTAACGCGTGGGCCAGGTCTTTCTGGCTCGTTGCAAGCGCATTTCGCCTGGCCCAGTCGCCGTCGATTGACCGTCACGACACCCGCGGTCTACCATCCGAATCACCGATGAGTACGTCCTTGGTGATTTCGCGAACTGGTTCGCGCGCGGGCTGGGTCTTGATGGCCGCACTGCTCGTTCCATGCTGCGGCCCGCAGCCGCTCCACGCAGCGCCAAGGGCAGAGCGTCATGAGCAGCGGCACGAGATTGATCAGCTTGAGGCGCAGTGGCGCGACGCGCTTCTCAAGGGCGATTCCAAAACCCTCGGCAGCCTCCTTGCCGACGATTACATCGGCATCACCAACAACGGCACGCTCCTCTCCAAAGACGACACCCTGGCCAACCTGAGCAGCGGCGCGCTTCACTTTGACTCGATCCAACTCTATGAGCGGAAGATCCGCTTCTATGGCGCCACGGCTCTGGTCACATCGCGCGCAGAAGTGACAGGCAGAAATCCCGATGGGCCGGTCTCCGGCACCTTCCGCTATACGCGCGTCTATGTGCGGGACGCCACCGGAAAGTGGCACATCGTCAGCTTCGAGACCAGCCCCATCCGCGACCACGGCGACAAGGGCGAAAAGGGCGGTAAGGCAGAGCCGTAACCCTCTCTTACAATAGGCCCATGCCTGAATTGCCCGAGGTCGAGACGGTTGCCCGTGGCGTGCAGGCGCGTGTGCACGGCGATCGAATCGTGGAGGTCTGGCTCGGCCGGCATCGCGAGCCGTTTAAGACCCCTCCCGCAAACATGGCCAAAGGTCTTGAGGGCCGGGCGATTCTCTCCGTCCGTCGCCTCGGCAAGCACATCGTCTGCGACTTAGGCGCTGCGGCATCCAGTCTGGTAGCCGCTCGCCGCGCCTCCACTCCATCCCCGCAGCCCGAAGCGCAATGGATTGTGCATCTTGGCATGACTGGGCGGCTGCTTGTCACCCCCCCGGACGCGCCTGTTGCGGCGCACACGCACGCCCGGCTCACGCTCGAAAGCGGCCGGGAGCTGCGTTTCGTCGATCCGCGGCGGTTCGGGCGGCTGGAGTGGCGCGACCTGCGCCGCAGCAAGCTGTTCACGCCTCCCGGCGCGGAGCCGCTGGAGATTGATTCCGAAGAGTTTGCCGCGCTCTTCCGCAAGCGCAAGCTCCCCGTGAAGGCGGCTCTGCTCAATCAGGCGCTCCTCTCCGGGGTCGGCAATATCTATGCGGACGAGAGCCTCTTCCGCGCCGGGCTTCGTCCGCGACGCAGCGCAGGGCGGCTGACCCGCGCCGAACTGGAGCGGTTGCGCAGGGCGCTGCGTAAGGTGCTGCGCCAGGCCATCTCGCTGGGCGGTTCGTCGGTCTCTGATTACGTGGATGCGAACGGCGTGCGGGGCTTTTTCCAGTTGGAGCACCGCGTCTACCAGCGCACCGGCGAACCTTGCCACGTCTGTGGCACTCCAATCCGCCGCATCATCGTCTCCGGCAGAAGCACCCACTATTGCCCTACCTGCCAGCGATAGATAAGGGAACCAAAAGCTATGGTTTTTAGGAGAGCAAGCCTACTCTACCTATAGGAATGCGCACTTATCCGGCGATCCATCTCTGGCAAGTCTATGAAAAGAAAGAAACTCAAGAATGGACCATCGATTGCTAAATAGAGGGTGCCAGTGATGTACAGGCTGATTGGCAAAGCTGGTCAGCCCTTAGAAAAGCAGACTCCCGGCAAGAGAATCGCCAACGCAGCGACCGTCCTGAGACGGAATACCAGCCGGGGAAGTCTGAAGCAGTACCGGTGGAGACACCACCGAGATAGACGCTGGGAGGCCAGTGACCAGCGCAGGAGAACGGAAAAGCCACCCATTTGGGTGGCTTTTCGCTTTCTGAGCCTATTGACGCCTCAGGCACTCCGGGACGCAGCGGGCTCGGCTTCGGGAACCTGGCACTTGCGCAGCCACCGGGCACCTTGTACTATGAGAGATGCCTGTGGAAGCGGCTGATGCGAAGCGCCTGTTTGGGCGATAAGCGCTCGCCGCGACGCCGGGTGCTCCCAGAGCCAGTCCAACACAACACCGGAATTGGACGCTTGGATGGCATCTCTGCGGAAGGCATCGCCCAAGGGTGGCGCGCCGAATTGAATCCAATCCTGACAAGCGAAGAAGTCCTGTTTTCGTGGGTCGGGCGTTCAGAGCGACAAGCGCGTTGTTCATAGTTGCATGGGTCCTGAGCCGGAGTTCGGGTAACCGGATCGGTCAACAGGGCAAGTCGCACCACGATTGCGTTCGGGATGGAATTGCTGGAAGAATGAGCTTGCTCCTTCCCCGGCATCTTTTACGGCGAGCCGGTCCCCCGGCGACGATTTGGATGTAGACCCGTAGCGGGTTGTTAATTTTCTGCACACAGCCGCCCAGAGCGGATGCGAAAGCAGAGTAAGTTCGTTCCATCCGGCCGTCCTCGGCAGGGTTGGACCGATCCAGGAAAAGCACTGTAAAGAATGTGCCAGGAAGTGCACGCATGACGACAGAACCGACGCAGCCTCTGCCGGAGCAGGGGCCAGCCCAGGCCAATAGCGGTCCGGGACAGTCGCAAGGGCATCGCCGCCGCCGGCGCCGCCGCAAGAATAAATCGAACCAGCAGGGCGCTCAGCAGAACCAGCCGCAGCAGGCCCAGCAGCAAAGTTCGCCGCCAGTGCAGGCGCAGGCTACGCCCCCGCCTCAGAGCCAGCGGGCGCCGTATCAGGCACAGGGCCGGAAGAAAAAGAAGTTCTTCCAGAAGGCGCAGCAGCCCATGGGCCAGCCCGGCAACTCGATTGTGCCGCAGGGCAAGCGCAAAGATAAGCGCAGCCAGAAGGGTCCGCGCACCTTCGTGGGTCCGATGGACCACAGCTATCGCGCCGTGAATGGGAATGTGGCCGATGGCCCCGCCTCGACGATCCCGACCAATGGCAACGGGCACGGCAGCTATTATCCCGAGATGTATCACTCCACGCCGCCCGTCCCCGTGCGCGAAGATGCTCCAACGCGCATCATCTGCTTCATCGAAGACCTGTTCTTCCAAGCCAAGATTCAGGAGACGGCGCGCAAGCTCGGCGTGAAGGTCGAGTTCGTCAAGGGTGACAACAAGGACGCAATCGCGCGCATGATCGACGCACCCGAAGCAGAAAAGCCCGCGCTGGTCGTCTTCGACCTCAACAACGCGAATGCTAAGCCGATGACGCTCATTCCCAAGCTGAAGACAAAGCTCAAGAAGACGACCTCCATCGTCGGATTCCTCAACCATCTGCAGGGCGACCTGAAGGCAAAGGCAGTTGAAGCCGGCTGTGACACCGTGATGCCGCGTTCGGCCTTCTCGCAGAGCCTCCCCAACCTCCTCCGCCGCTACGGTCTGGAAGAAGAAGAGGAATACGTCCCCCAGCCGGTGTAATTCCGGCATCGACACATCAAGGGCGTCTCCGATGGAGGCGCCCTTTCTTCTGTGCGAATCTTCGAGAGTCTCTATCCCGGAGGCCAGCCGAGGGCGCGCCCGCCCAGCAGGTGGACATGCAGATGATCGACTGTCTGCCCGCCATCTTCCCCGTGATTAATCACGACGCGATAGCCCTTGTGCAGGCCGCGCGTGCGAGCGATCTCCGCCGCGGCTCCGAGAAGGTGTCCCAGCAGAGCCTGGTCGTCTGGCTGCGCGCTCGCCAGCGAGTCGATGTGCCTGCGCGGAGCGATGAGAATGTGCGTCGGCGCCTTCGGGTTGATGTCCGCGAAGGCGTAGCAGTGTTCATCCTGGTAGACGGCTGTGGATGGAATCGCGCCTTCGATGATCTTGCAGAACAGGCAGCTCATGACGGCACCAGTGTACCTGAGCGCGCCGCGTCCGGGCCCGCCGACTTACACTGGGCCGGTATGCGCCTCTTCGTAGGGATTCCGTTGACCCCGCCTGTCACGCGTGCGCTGCAGGAACT
>JBBIVH010000229.1:3597-4681 GCA_037439805.1 Acidobacteriaceae bacterium | reverse complement strand
TGCGCGGATGGGCGACCAGCCAGGGGGAGTTCACGGTAGTCGAGTATAGTGTGTCGCTCCGCGGTGCTCCAAACACCGTGCGCGGCGGGGAATCAGCAGTGGCAACGCGTTCAGCCTGGCCTTCTACTCCGGATGTTCGGGCGACATCAGGCAGATATTGGGCAGATTGCGGTATCGCTCCGCGTAGTCCATCCCATAACCGATGACGAACAGATTCGGAATGGAAAATCCCACGTAATCTGCATCGATCTTTTCGATGCGCCTGGAAGGCTTGTCGAGCAGCGTCGCAATGCGCAGCGACCTGGGATGCTGCTGCAGGAACAGCTTGCGCAGGTAGGAAAGTGTCAATCCCGTGTCCAGGATGTCTTCGACGATCAGAACGTTCTTTCCCTCGATGGATTGATCGAGGTCCTTGATGAGCTTCACCGCGCCCGAGGACCGCTGACCCTTGCCGTAGCTCGACACCGCAACAAAATCAAACGTGGCTTCGGCATCCACCGCGCGCGCCAGATCGGCAAGAAAGATGGCGGCGCCCTTCAGTACGCCCACCATCACCAGCTTTTCGCCCTTCAGGTCCTGCGTAATCTGCAGGCCCATCTCCGCGACGCGGAGCCCAATCTGCTCGCGGGTATAGAGAACCTCAAGGTCCCGGTTGGTGGCTGTCAGCATGTGCCTAGTATCGCCTGAGAGGGCCGTTCTTTCACAGCTTCCTCTGTATAAATCCTCCTTCAAGCGCGCATGCTCAGTCCGTGGGCAGCTTTGCTGCCAGCTATTTGCGCAGCGCCGGCGGCTATACTCGGTAGGGTATGCTTCCTTATCTCCACCTCTGGCGACTCCCCGTTCCGACCTTCGGCCTCATGCTCTGGTGCGCTGCTGTGGCTGCGGCCATCCTCATGGATCGCGGATTCAAGCGCGCTGAACTCAAGGCCGACGCCGTCACCATGGTCGCCTTTACCGTCATCGCAGGAATCGTGGGAGCCAAGCTCTGGCACGTCATTGACACTCCCGCGGAGTTCCGCGACGAAGGCTGGCGCGTTCTATGGGATTCGGCCGGCTTCGCCTGGTTTGGCGGTCTGGTCTTCGG
>JBBIVH010000229.1:0-3497 GCA_037439805.1 Acidobacteriaceae bacterium | reverse complement strand
GCCGGTCTCGCCATCGGCTGGTGGCTCTGGAAGCGGGCAGGGAAGCCGTATCCTACGGGCTGGATTCTCGGCGAGTACCTGGTCCTGAGCGGCCTTGCGCGATTCCTCGTAGAGTTCATCCGCCGCAATCCCAAAATCCTTTGGGGTCTTTCCAACGCGCAATTGGCCAGCGCCGGTTCTGTTCTTGCTGGAATTGTGCTCCTGATCTGGGCAGCCTCGCGCAAAGCTGCCCGACCTGAGGACGCCCGCCGCTCCGCACATCCCGCCAACTAGGGCCGGACCGGCAACCGCAAAATGCCGGCAGGGCAGGCGCTCCCTTCATGCAACGCCTGCTCGTCAAGCGGGTTGCCCGCTCCGGTTCCCGCTCTCTCCGTTGTTCCGCCCATCAGTTGTGCTGATTGTCCATGGCTGTCTCCGCCTGTTCCAGCGCCGGCCGCCGCAGCATCGTCACTCCGTCGTTGTTCAGTAAAAAGATTGTCCCCGTATCGCTTCGCGTCACGCGCTGCGTTACCGCCGGCACCGTCGCCAGCAGACTCGGGCGTCCGATATCCTCGGTATCCATCACGAAGTAAGTCTGCGGTCGATGCGAATCAATCGCGGCCGTCCTTTCGCTCGTCAGCAGCAGGCCTGCCCGTCCCAGCGTCTCCGCGCCGCCGGCATGTTCCAGCACCGGTTCCTCCACCAGCACGGGCTTGGCAGGATGCGTCAGGTCAAGCAGCGCAATCCCAGTGGCGTCCCGGTAGCGAATCAATGCGCCGGAGTATCCGGCGTCCTGCACATAGTCATACGCGCCCTTCGCGGCTATCTGAAGATTCCCAACCGCGCGCACCCGCGATGGATCGGTGACGTCCAGAATCGTCATCGCGCGGCCGGCTTGAGTTTCCAGGTACAAAAAGGTCCTTCCGTCTCCAGTGGTGTGCAGATACATCGCTTCGCCGCCCGTTTGCGCCAGCGCCGGCGCCGCCGACGGCAGAACGACAACGATATTTCTTGAATGGGCCTGCGTAGCCGCGAGAGCTGGGCTCGCCGCCACCATCAATGCTCCCATCGCAAGGATCAACTGATTCTTTTGCTGCATGGTATCCCCCTTGTACTTCATCTGGTGCATGCCTCACTGCTCCCTTGCAACCGGATTCTCGCTGATCCCACTCTCACTCTTCGCAGGTCTCCGCGTTCAATCCACATGATTCGCAGGGTGACGTGCTGCCTTCTTCCATTAGAAGCTTTTACCGTCCTTTCATGATGGTGAGTAGTTTTAATGAGGCATTACTCTGCTTAATCAGGCCGCCTTTCCGGACGCGCGCGAATCGCTGGCGCGCGTCAGCCTGCCTTCGTCGTTCGGCCCATTTTCTGCATGGCGAAGGGTAATTCAGCTATCCTGCTGGTTATGCAATGCCCGGATCGATAGCATCACGCAGCCGTGACGCCTTCCGCGCAAGACCCCATAGAACGCCGGCCAGGGAGACGGTAGCGAATGAAGTGGCACACCTCGCTCCTCATAGCACTCGTTGCAGTCCTGCATCCGCAGCACGATCTGGCTCAGACCCCGCCCGCATCCCATGCCGGCGCTCATGCCAACTCCGTTGCGCAAGGGCCCGCGCCTTCCACCTTGCTCCAGCCGGCGCTCACCGCGGTTCAGCAAACGCTCTCAGGCCTCAACTTTGAAAAGTGGCGTCGCGGAACCATACGCGATGAAGCATCTTCCAACGCCGCTTCCATCCTCAAAGACATTCAGGAGAACATGCCGCCACTGCTCAAGCAGGTGGATGGCTCGCCCTCCAGCGTCAGTGTCGCCATCCCGCTCTCCGCGCACGTGAACGCGCTCTACGATGTTGTGCTGCGCGTGACGGAGGCGTCGCGTATTTCGGGGCCGGGAGATCAGGCAGCGGCTCTGCAGCACGCGCTCGTCGAACTGGGCAAAGCGCGGCGGGCATTTGAAGATCGCATGCAGCAGACCGCAACGGCTCAGGAAAAGGAAATTGGAGCCCTTCGCACCAGTCTGAACACACAAGCCGCGGCGCGTCCGCAGTCCATCCCAGTGCCCATGGTTCTGCCCTGCGGAGCATTCACGACACGCCGTGTCGTCCGAAAGAAGCCCACAACAGCTCCAGGACAAGCCAAGACCGTTCCTCCGGCTCAGAATAAGACCGCGCCCTCAGCACCGGCCCAGCCGCAAAAGAAATAAGCCGAGCAGCGCGCCCGGCATCGTTCCGGTACCAGGGCCTTACCGCGCGTTAGAGCCGGCGGATAAACGCCATCGCCTCTTCCAGTTGCGGAAAAAGCCTCTCTTCGGCCTTGAACTCGCGGCTGTGCACGCAGCGTCGCACGCCGCGCATCTTCACCGGATGCTTGAGGTGCAGCATCTCGTGGTAGAGCAGATACTCCAGCGCGTAGCGCGGGCTTGAAGGCCGGTCAAAGACGCGGCTCACCACGATCGTGTTGTGTGCTGCGTCGTAGTGGCCCAGCGAGCGCTTGGCCGCGCTCTCGCTCCATGTCAGTTCGGGCCGCCCCATCAATCCGCGAAAGAACCGCATATTCAGCGACTCGAATATCTCTTCCAGATGGTAGTAGCGTCCCTCTGGCCCGAAGTAGCGCTTCGTTCCCCTCGCATGGCGAATCAGCTCCGTTTGCCGCGTCACGGCCGCTGAAGAAGCGAACCGCTTGAAGCGCAGATTCTGCACCGCATCCACTGGCTTGCGATACAGCTTGGCCACGAGAATGTGCGCGATCGCGCGAATCACGCTCTCCGGCGCGCCTTCCAGCAGGTCCGAAAGGCTCACCAGGATACGCCCGTCGCGCAGCCGGATGGTCGTGTTCAATGACGTGAATCGCCGGAACCGCAACACGAACTGAGGCATCGGCGCGCGCGGACGGAGCGCCCGGTACTCTTCCTCAAAGATGGAGACAAAATCCGTTGCCACCAGAATGGAGACTAGCATAGACGCCGCGCCCAGGCTGGCTTCGTCGCGGCTGCGTTCGCGTCGCCTATTGCGGTTCCGCCCGCTCCTGTCCGCGCTGATCTTTGTGCTGTTTGAAGTATTCCGTCTGCTCTGCCAGCATATCGGCGGCGTCCTTCGTCAGATCCTGGCAGCTCTCCAGCGCGTCCGCACGCGAAACCTCAAAGGTCGAATTGGCCGGCAAGCCCTTCACCGTCGCCTGCCACTTGGGCAGATCCTCGTTCACCTTCTTCAGAGCCTTCCGGATATCCGCCTTGCGCTCGCTGTACTGGTCCAGGTTCGACCCCAGCTCATCTATCAGTGCAGCCACCGTCTGCAGCTCATCGTCAATCTTGTGGACACGGCTCGGCGCCAGCCCTTCCTTTGCCAGCGTGCGGATCGTATCCACGTGCTCGTTCAGATACTTCACATACAGGCCGATGCGCACGTCGGGCGCGATGCCTGCTTCGCGGATCTCTTCCACTTGTTCGGGAGTCAGCGTAGCGCGCGCATTCTTCTGCGCAGGCAGCGCAACCGCAAGAAGAATCAGCGCAACGCCGG
>JBBIVH010000228.1:0-4696 GCA_037439805.1 Acidobacteriaceae bacterium | reverse complement strand
TCCCGAAGTGCGGAGCGGAAGAAGAGCTTGTAGCCGATGACTTTCTGCGTGGAGGTGAGAATAGGCTGACGGGCGGCGTAACGAACCAGTTCGGATTGCACTCGGATTGCCGGGCTCGCCATTCCATGTCTCCTTGGGTCTGCACGGCGATGCTGCTTCCGTGTGGCCGGGCAGTTCCGCGTGCCAGACGGCTGGCGCAGATCCCGGCAGCAGAAGGGCAGCAAAGCCAATATGCGCCGGATGATGGATTATTCCCGGGACCTACTGAAACATTTATCGGATTTGGCGGGAATTTCATGAACGCGATTTGCCGTGATTTCGCGGGCGCACGCGGAATGGGGAGGGCAGGCGCGAAGACGCATCAAGGATAGGCTGCGCATCGGCGCAATGTGGATGGGGGTTGAGTCGAATCAGGAGGCTGGGTCGGCAGTGGAGATCTCAAGCTGATCTCCGGGCTGTGTGCCGGTCTGATGGACGATTCCTGCAGGGAGCTCAATGACCGAATGGGCGCGGAGACAGGCTGAAACTCTCCATGGGCCAACGGAGCTTCTGACTTTCCTGACGCGCATCGCGCGATCGACGTAGACAAGGTCGATGGGGAATCTCATCCAGAATGTGTGGACGGATTCGCAGGGAACGATCCAGAGACCGCCGCCGGGAGGCAGAGAGTCTCGCCCGAGGAGACCTTTGGTGCGCTCTGCGCTCGTTCGCGCCACTTCGAGCTGGGTGGCCAGCGTATTGCCCCGCGTCGCGTTTGTGAGTCGCTGCGGCGCGGCTGGAGCGGGGTTCGCTCGGGTGTTGAAGATCCTCTTAAGACTCTGGAGCACTCAATCTCTCGTATTATGCGTGCTTCTTCGAGTGTTCGGAAGAAGGCGCGAAGGTTGGGAAGCTGGAAGTCTGCTGCAAAACGACCCCACAAGTGATGTGGGGCCGTTTGAGGGTTCTGGAACCCGTGAGTCGCGAAGGGTAAGCCGCGCCCTTCGTGACTCATCTCGGTTACGGCGTTCCGCCGGTGCTGGATCCCGAGCCGCCGCCACCCATCCCGAAGCCCGAGCCTCCAGAGCCGGTATCGCTCAGGGCGGGCTCGGGTTTCATGCTGTCGATGAGTTGCTCAACTGGAATCGTTGCAGGCAGTGTTTCAGGTACTGTTCCCTGCGCTTTCGCATCTGGAGTATGCATCGGCGTATTTGAGTTGGGAGGCAGGAATGAGCTAGGGTTTTTGGGTGTCGGGATGTCAGTTCCAGCGGGAACGGGATTGACGATCTCCGGCGTCACGATCACGATGAGCTCGGTGTTGCTCTTGGTGCGCGACATCGACTGGAAGAACTTGCCGATGATGGGGATGTCACCCAGAAACGGAATCTTCTGATAGGCCTCGTTGTCGCGATTGTCCAGAAGACCGCCGATCGCAAAGCTCTGGCCGTCGCTCAACTCAACTTCAGTTTTGACTCTGCGAACCGTGATGGCAGGCTCAAGAAATCCGGCAATCTGAACGGCATCGGCAAAGTCCAGCGCACTCACTTCCGGAGCGACCTGAAGGCGAATTGTGCCCCTTGGAGTGATGTTCGGCAGGAAGTTGAGACGAACGCCATACTCTTTGAACATGATGGTGATTGCGGAGGCTCCACCGACTCCGGCGCCCTGGACCATTGGGAAGGGATACTCGCCGCCGGCGAGGAAGCTGGCCTGCTTGCCATTTTCAGCCAGAACGTTTGGCTCGGCCAGGACCTGCACCAGGCCCTGTTGTGCGAGAGCTTCGATGGTCGCGCCAAGGTTGATGCCGGGATAGAAGGCGAAGAGATTCAATTCATTCGAGATGGTTGCAGTAATTGGCGTGCCGGGAGTGGGAAGCGTGACATTCGGCGGCGAGTACTGGCCTGTGGAAAGGGTGCCGATGGTGTTCCCGAAGCCGGTGCTGAATAGGTTCATGCCGAGCTGAAGTTCTT
The DNA here is from genome assembly GCA_037439805.1 of Acidobacteriaceae bacterium. Classification (GTDB taxonomy): domain Bacteria; phylum Acidobacteriota; class Terriglobia; order Terriglobales; family Acidobacteriaceae; genus Telmatobacter. The sequence continues at coordinate 2,750 of JBBIVH010000228.1, read as the reverse complement.
TGGTGCGATCGACGCTGGCGAAACGCACCTTCAAGAGAATCTGCCGGTCCTGCTTCGGTACGGTGACATCGAGCAGGTTGACGACTTTTCCGGCAGTGGAAGCGATGGAGACTGCACGATTTGAGCTGGTGAGATCTGAGACTGTGCCGCGCAGGAAGACATTGCCGCCATCGGAGCTGACGCGAACGTCCTGCCCTGGAAGCTCGGTCCGAAGTTCGCGGCGAACGGACTCCACCTTGTCATTTTGCGCAAAGGTGCTTGCGCGAACGGTGACGTTGAAGAACTGGCGTCCGCCTGCATTGTCCCAGAGAATCAAAGTGGTTTCGCCAGGAGCTTCGCCGTTGACGAGAACCTGAGTCGGGCTGACCGCCGTAGCTTCTGCAAAGCCGCCCAGACCCACGACAATCCGGGTCACGGGGCGGGCGAGGTCGAGAACGACTGATTTGCCCACTGCGACAGACAGGTCATTGGCCGAGTCCTGGTTCTGCGAGATGGGTGGCGGAGTCGAGGCAGCAGGCTGGGAAGGCGCCTGCGCAACAGCAAAGCCGGATGCGAAGGTCAGGATGCTGATCGATAGAGGAAGAAGGCGGACTCGCGCGTTCACTGTTGTCCCCCGGTAGAGGCAAATTTTTGTTCTGTGGACTTGCTTCCGTTAATAACTTGTACGGTATAAACCGGTGCAGCCGGCTTGGCGCGCTTCACAGCCCCATGTGTGGCTGGCTTGGTTTCTCCAAAGAGGCTGCTCATTGCGGTCTGCGGTACGGTGGCGATCTTCGTGTCCAGGGGATTGCGCAGCACAAGCTGAATGCGCATCTGACTGGAGGCCAGGGTCAACATCTGCGCCTGATCGGGAGTAACGAGCAGATTGACGACCTGGACCTGCTGGGGCTTGCCCTCGGCGTCCTTTTGAATATCGGTGCCGGCGGAGAGAACCTCGATGTTCTGCAGGATGGTCTTCACCTCGGAGTTATTCGAGGTCTGCGCATCCGGCGGGATGCCCGAGACGAGAACGTCGACGCGCATGCCCGGAGTTACAAAGCCTGCCACTCCGACGACCTCATCGACTTTAACGGCACAGGCGCGCATCCCCTGCTGAATTGTGGCTGCAAGTCCGCCTCCGGAGCCCTTGGGAGCGAGACGATTCTCGAGGATTGGTTCCCCGGTGTAGATCTGGGAGATGGCACCGCGACCGATGGCGTTTTTTACGTCAAGGACGGCTCCGGTTGGAGCAGATCCGACGAGTTGGATGGTGGTCAGGTCGCTTGCATCCAGCACGGTTCCAATCTTGATGTCCTTGGCGGCAGCCACCAATTTTGTGGTTGCGATGGGCCTCGCCGCAGTGATTCGTGCACCTACCATGCGCCAGACCAGGAAGGCACTCATGGACGCGATAGCAAATGCGCTTAGGAGAATGATCAGCATTCTTCGATTCATTGATGATCCTGTCTTGCAGCCTGGGCCGCCTTAAGAGACGCTCAAAGCTTGCCGTCGCGAAGTCCAGGACTGGTAGCTGTTTACCGGTCCACGACGACCCAATCTGAGTGCTCTTTCTGGCTAAATGCGGTTGCAGTATAGCATTCAGTGAAACGCGTCAAGTCAACAAAAAGGGTTACCGATAAGGCTTTGGTAACCAGATATCTAAACGTTCTGAGAGCACTCCCACGAAAGTGGGAGATGATTCACAGCAAGGCTGATCCGCGTGATTTCGGATGAGTGGAGAAGCAACCATGAAGGCTCTACGTGCAGTCAGTCAACGGGTAGCAGAGGAGTGACACATTACTAAGGTGAGGGACGGCTCGTGAAGATTGCGATGTAGGATGACACCAGCGAATCGCTTGAGAATACGATAGAACGCAGCCGGATCGATAGAGAAGGGAACCTGGCACAGGTCATGGAATCCTACAACACCTTGTTTGTCGAGCCGGGACAAAGGCGAGCGAAGCTCAGGCCGTCAGCTCTTCTCGTCTCATTCATCGCACATACCGGCACGATTGCGCTGATTGTGCTTGGCTTCCTCTCGGTTCCGCAGTTCAGGCCGCTGCGAAGGGGCGATGCCTTCATGATGCGCGAGCTGGAGCTAAACCGGCCCGATCTGCGCTCCGCGGCAAACGATCGATATTATCCGGGCATCAAGTCCAAGTCCGCACAGTCCGCGAGCGAAGCGCAGGCGCAGGCGGCGCCGTCCAGTCAGCATCAATTTGAGGCGCTGCCGATTGCGCGGCACACGCTCATCCAGCCGGATGTGCCGATGAATAAGCTGGTGATGAAAGATGCGCCGCTTCCAGCGGTGCTGCTGTGGTCGACACCGATTGCGAAGCCCAAGATCCTTGCGCCTCCGATCCAGCATCCGTCGAATACTGCGCTCATCCGGCCTTCGATTACGCGGCCGACGGATCAGATGACTCCCTCCGATATACCCATCTCAGCGACCGCGTTCAGCACGAAGGCTCCCATGCCGCCGCCGAGCGCTTCCTCTCCGGTAAAGATCGTCGGTCCGAGTCCGACACCGCTTGTTCCAGAAACCTCGTCGGTTGCATCCACGCTGCCTTCCTCAGCGGCGGTCCTGTCTGTTTCGGATACGAAGGTGACGAACGGAGTGATCGCGTTGGCCCCAGTCAACCAGACGGCATCCGGCACACGGGATGGCGGAATGGTGGATGGCCGCGCTGGGAACTCTGCTGCAAATGGCCAGGGAAATGCGGACAGTAAGGGAAGAGAAGCTGCCGGGCTGCAGAACGGGGGCGCGACCG
>JBBIVH010000227.1:0-4744 GCA_037439805.1 Acidobacteriaceae bacterium | reverse complement strand
GTCTACTGGGCAGAGTCGCAGCCGCACCCGCTGCTGCATGGCGCGGCGCAAACCGCCACCGTGACTGCGCCGGGCGGCAACATGGAAGGCAAGGAGGTTCGCTTCGGCATCGCCGGCAGCGCGCTCTTCGCCACGGTCACCACAGATGCGAGCTGCGGCGCCGTCAATGGAATGCATGACAGCTTCACGCCTCTCGGCGGCCTCGTGGTGCTCACCAACATCATGCTGGGCGAAGTCATCTTCGGCGGCGTCGGCTCCGGCCTCTACGGCATGTTGATCTTCGTTGTCCTTGCCGTTTTCATCGCCGGCCTCATGGTGGGCCGCACGCCGGAGTATCTCGGCAAGAAGATTGAAGCCTACGACGTGAAGATGGCCATGCTCTACGTGCTCATCTTCCCGCTCATCATCCTCACACTCACGGCAGTCTTTGTACTGTCGCCCAAAGTCGGCCTCTCCAGCCTGGCCAATACAGGCCCGCACGGCCTCACCGAGATTCTCTACGCGTTTACATCCGCCGTCGGTAACAACGGCTCCGCCTTCGCCGGCCTCAACGCCAACACCTGGTGGTACAACGTGACACTAGGATGGGCCATGCTCTGCGGGCGCTTCCTCATGCTCATCCCGGTGCTCGCGCTGGCCGGCAATCTTGCGCAGAAGAAGAGCATTCCTCCATCGGCCGGCACCTTTCCTGTGAACACGCCGCTCTTCGCCACGCTGCTGGTCGGCGTCGTCGTCATCCTCGGCGCGCTCACCTTCTTTCCGGCGCTGAGCCTTGGCCCCATCCTCGAACACCTGCTGCTCCGGGCTGGACAGATCTTCTAATCCGCAACTCTCGCTGGGGACACATCGACATGGCTGCAAAAAAGAGTCTTTGGAATACAAGCATCATCGCTCAGGCGCTCATCGACTCCGTGCGCAAGCTCGACCCGCGCTGGATGGTCAAGAACCCCGTCATGTTCGTGGTCGAAATCGGCAGCCTGCTCACCACCGCGCTGCTGGCGGACAACACCATCCATCATCGCCCCGGCTTCGGCTTCAATCTCCAGATCACGCTCTGGCTCTGGTTCACCGTGCTCTTCGCCAACTTTGCCGAGGCCATGGCCGAGGGCCGCGGCAAAGCGCAGGCAGATACGCTGCGCAAAGCCAAGGGCGAGACCATCGCGCGCCGCTACATCGACTCCGGCGAACTGGAAGATGTCAGCAGCGGCCTGCTGCGCGCGGGCGACATCATCTACGTCGAGGCCAGCCAGTACATCGCCGGCGACGGTGAAGTCATTGAAGGCGTCGCCTCCGTCGACGAGTCGGCCATCACCGGCGAATCGGCACCCGTCATCCGCGAGGCCGGCGGCGATCGCTCCGCCGTCACCGGCGGCACGCGCGTTCTCTCGGACTGGATTAAAGTCCGCATCACCTCCAACCCCGGCGAAACCTTCCTCGATCGCATGATTGCTCTCGTTGAAGGCGCATCGCGCCAGAAGACGCCGAACGAGATTGCGCTGAACATTCTGCTCTCCGGCCTTACCATCGTCTTTCTGCTCGCGGTCGTCACACTCCAGCCCTTCGCCATGTACTCTCATGCGCCGCAGACCGTCTTCGTACTCGTCTCTCTGCTGGTCTGCCTCATCCCCACCACCATCGGCGGTCTGCTTTCGGCCATCGGCATCGCCGGCATGGACCGCCTCGTGCAATACAACGTGCTCGCCATGAGCGGCCGCGCCGTGGAAGCCGCGGGCGACGTGAACACGCTGCTGCTCGACAAGACCGGCACCATCACGCTTGGCAATCGCCAGGCCGTTGAATTCCGTCCCGCGCCCAGTGTCAGCTCCGAGCGCCTCGCCAGCGCCGCGCAGCTCGCCTCGCTCTCCGACGAGACGCCGGAAGGCCGCTCCGTCGTGGTCCTCGCCAAGGAGAAGTACAACATCCGCGGCCGCGAGATGCATGACATCCACGCCGAGTTCGTGCCCTTCACCGCGCAGACGCGCATGAGCGGCGTCAATCTGCCCGGCACGCACATCCGCAAGGGCTCCGTCGATGCCATCACGCGCTTCCTTGAAGAGCAGAGCGCCTCCATGCCCAAAAAGGTCCGAGACGATGTCGAAGACATTGCCCGCGCTGGCGGCACGCCTCTCGTTGTCGCCGAAAATTCCACAGCTCTCGGCGTCATCTATCTCAAGGACATTGTGAAAGGCGGCCTCAAAGACCGGCTCGCTCATCTCCGCGCCATGGGTATCCGCACCATCATGATTACCGGCGACAACCCGCTCACCGCCGCTGTCATCGCACGCGAGGCCGGCGTAGACGACTTCCTCGCCGAAGCCAAACCCAAAGACAAGATGGACCTCATCAAGCGCGAGCAGGCCAAAGGCAAGCTCGTCGCCATGACAGGCGACGGCACCAACGACGCGCCCGCGCTGGCTCAGGCCGATGTCGGTGTCGCCATGAACTCCGGTACCCAGGCCGCGAAAGAGGCGGGAAACATGGTCGATCTCGACTCCAACCCCACCAAGCTCATCGAGATTGTCGAGATTGGCAAGCAGCTCCTCATGACCCGCGGCGCGCTCACCACGTTCTCCATCTCCAACGACGTGGCCAAGTATTTTGCCATCATCCCTGCCATGTTCGCCGGCGCGTTCCCCGTGCTCAATGCGCTCAACATCATGGAGCTGCACTCACCGCAGTCGGCCATTCTCTCCGCCGTCATCTTCAACGCGCTCATCATCGTCGCACTCATTCCGCTCGCGCTCAAGGGCGTGAAATACGAACCCAAACCCGCCGACATCCTGCTGCGTCGTAATCTGCTGCTCTACGGCTTTGGCGGAGTCATCATCCCGTTCATCGGCATCAAGGCCATCGACCTGCTGCTTGTATCCCTGCACCTGGCCTGACGGAAATCGTTTGTACCAACTATGGAGAACTGACGTGCACTCACTCTGGAAGACTTCCATCCGCTTTGTTCTTCTTACCACCGTCCTCTTCGGGCTCGCCTATCCGCTCGCTTTCACCGCGCTCGCCGCGCTCGTCTTCCCGCGCCAATCTGCCGGCAGCCTTGTTGAGCGGAACGGTCAGGTCATCGGCTCCAGCCTGCTCGCACAGGGCTTCTCATCCGATCGCTATTTCCACCCGCGCCCATCTGCTGCGGGCAACGGCTATGACGCCACCGCATCCGGTGGCTCCAATCTTGCGCAGTCCAGCGCGGCGCTCGTCCAGCGCACGCAAAGCACCATCGACAAGCTGCACGCCGAGAATCCAAATGTGCCCGTGCCGATTGATCTGGTCACAACCTCAGGCTCCGGCCTCGATCCAGACATCACGCCTGACGCCGCGTACTTCCAGGCGCCGCGCATCGCCAGGGCCCGCAGCCTCTCGCTCGATCTGGTCCGCAAGCTCATCGCGCAAAACATCCAGGCCCGTCAGTGGGGAGTCTTCGGCGAACCGCGCGTCAATACCTTCGCATTGAATCTGGCGCTCGATGGCATCGCGCCCGTGAGGTAATTCCTCATCGCGCCGAACGCGCACAAGGCTCAGTCCTTCCGCTCGCCCGTCGCGGTTACGCTTCCTGCCCGGCAGCACGCGCATCCAACCGCGCAAGCACCATCACAATCACCAGCGAGGCCACCACGCACAGCAGCGCGAACAGAAACGCGCTGCGATAGCCAAAGATGCTGATCAGCGTTCCTGCCGTCGGGCCTACCAGAAAGAACGACACATCCGAAAAGCCCGTGTAGACGCCCAGCGCCGTGCCGCGGTTGAACTCCGGCACGCGCTTCACCGCCTCCACGCCCAGCGCCGGAAACACCAGCGCAAAGCCAAAGCCCGTGATGCCCGCCGCCGCAAACGCCGTCCATGGCGAGCCCGCCCGCCACATCAGCAGCACGCCCATCGACTCAATTGCCAGGCACGTGAGCCCCACCGGATAACCGCCAAAGCGGTTGATTGTATGAATGAAAGCCAGCCGCGCCAGAATGAACGCCACGCCAAACGACGTCAGGCATAGCGCCGCGCCGTCCCAGTGCAGGCTTGCGTAGAACAGCGTCACAAACGTAGCCAGCACGCTGTAGCCCACGCCGCCCAGCGCCAGACCCATGCCGTGCGGCGTCACGCGCAGAGCCACATCGCGAAAGGGCAGATGCTTGCCCGGCACCACCGGCACAGGCGCCTTCGCGCCCGCCGCCAGCACGCTGGCCCCGCAAATCACAATCGTCAGCAGCCCAATCGCGCCCAGCCCCCAGCGCTGCTCCATCACCACGCCCAGCGGAGCGCCCAGCGCCAGCGCTCCATACGTGCTGATGCCGTTGTACGAGATGACCTTGGCCATGTGCTCATGACCGGTTGCGGTGATGCCCCACAGCGTTGCGCCCGTCGAGCCAAGGCTCTCGCCCGTGCCCAGCGCCAGCCGGCTCGCCAGCAGAATCGTCAGGCTCAGCCACGCCGGTCCGCGATGCGCCGCCGCCGCAATCAGCAGCAGCACCCCGCTCAGCGTGCACGCGCCCATGCCCCACAGCACCGCGACCTTGGCTCCATGATGATCGGAGATTCGCCCCGCCAGCGGCCGGCTCACAAACGTCGCAATGTACTGCACGCTGATCACCAGCCCCGCCAGCGCCGCGCTGTAGCCCAGGCTCAAATGCACATATGGCGGCAGAATCGCCAGCGGCAGCCCGATGGAGAGATAGCAGATAAATGTGAATGCGGTAAAGCTCAGGATCAGCCGCGTGTTGCTCTGCGACGCATCCTGCGTCGGCTC
>JBBIVH010000226.1:0-4786 GCA_037439805.1 Acidobacteriaceae bacterium | reverse complement strand
GTGTGCAGCGGAGTGGTCATTCGAAGCGCAGCGCCTCCACCGCACGAATTCGCATTGCGTAGAGGGCGGGATAGAGAGCGCCGGCGATGCCGGTGACGAACGCCAGCGCGAGAACAATGATCAGCACGGCGGGACGAAGTGAGACATCCACGTAGCCGTCGAGCGCGGGGACGAGCTTGAGCGCGTAGAGCGCAGCGGCACCAAGGACAAGGCCAGTGACGGCGCCAATCGAGGCGACGACGGCGGATTCGCCGAAGATCATGGCGGCAATCTGCGCGTGCGAGAAGCCGTTGACGCGGAGGATGGCGATCTCGCGGATGCGCGTGAAGACGGACATGATCATGGTGTTGGCCACGCCGAGGCCGCCGAGGAGAAGCCCGCAACCGCCGACTGCCCATGCGGTTGCTTTGAGGATCTTGAATTGCGAATAGGAGCGCGAGAATTCGGCGTCTTCGAGCGCGATAAGGCTTGGAAACTGCTGCTTTACCTGCGCCTTGAAGGCCTCTGCGTCAGAACGGGAATGCAGCTTGATGGTCACGACCGAGGAGCCGTCTTTGTGGAAGAACTGCTTGGCCGCGGCCAGTGGCATGAAGACTCCGCCGTCTTCAAATCCATTGGCGGTTTTGAGCACGCCGATGACGTGAAAGACTCCGTGACCGATGGGCACGGTGTCGCCGACCTTCGCACTGAGAAAGTCGGCCGCACGCGCGCCGAGAACAACATCGTCGTCATGCGCCGCGAAGGCATTGCGATCCCCGGCGAGCCATGTCGCTTTGCGGATGCGCGCATCGTCCGCGGTGACGCCGAAGCAGGTGATGATGGGATGATCGGCGCTGGAGACGATGCCGAAGAGGACTGGGTCAGCATGCGCGACGATGGGCCACTGAGCGATGGCCGCAGCGGCTTCGGCAGGAACATTACTGAAGAAGAGATCCGAGACGTTGCGCTCAAAGACGATCATCTCGCTGTCGCTCGACAGGATGCCGGAGAACATTCCGATGGCGCCTTGAAGAATCGTGACGACGGTGAGCATGGCGGCGACGCTGAAGGCGATGCCTGCGATGCTGATGAAGGTCCGGATGCGGTGGCGCTGGAGATTTGTGAGGACGAGCCGGAGAAAGATCATGGCTCCGCTCGCAGGGTCATTTCGCAGGCGCTTGCGGTCACGCGGTTCAGCTCGTCCTGAAGGCTGTTGCGCAACTGGCCGAGGAAGGCCAGCGCGGGCCGCGCGCGCAGCAGGCGCGAGAGGGTGCGGTCGCCCAGCGCGATGAGGCGCTGCAGGCGCTCAACGGCGGCGGGAACGCCAAGAGCGGCCGCTGTGTTGGGGCGGTCGAGCTGCAGATCGCGGGCGACGGATTTTCCCGTCTCGGCGACGCTCTGCAGCACGTCCTTCAGATCATCAACAATCTGGTAGGCAAGACCCCAACTTGCGGCGATCCGTTCCAGATGGCGCAACTCGCGCGGCGGCGCGCCTGCAAGCATCGCCGGCAGCACCAGCGTGAGGCGAATGAGCGAGACGGTCTTGCCATGGGCGATGCGCTCGGTGATTTCGCGCGTATGCGGCAGCGATGCGTAGTTGAGATCGAGGCTCTGACCATTGAGAAGGCCTTCAATTCCGAGCTGCTGCTCAAGGTATTGCATCACGCGAGGCTGCGTTGCAGGAGCACATGAGGAGAGCGCGCGCCACGCCAGCGCATAAGCGCGGTTAATGAGCGCGAGCGCGGAGAGAATCGCGCCCGGCTCGCCAAAGGCGACATGCACACAGGGCGCGCTGCGGCGATGCGTGGCGTCATCCATGCAAGGCAAGTCGTCGAAGATGAGCGAGGCGGTGTGAAAGTATTCGAGGGCGATGGCGAGATCGGCTGCCGGAACCGGGTCGAGGTGGTAGGCTGCGGCGATCTCCAGCGCCATGCGCGGCCGGACGAGGCTGCCGGGGTTGTCGAGGATGTGACGCAGCGCTGCTTCAAACCGGGAGTCGAGGCCGGCGGGCAGGGGCATTGCGGCGCGGATATCCTGCGCCAGAAGGGTCGTATTCAGTTCTTGCAGGCCCGGTTCTGCCGGCACGCTTTTCCTCGTCGTGAATTGAATTGGATGCGATCCAGAGTGTGATTCGTCGCAGCCGCTTCATTGAGCTGCCGCACACATGGATTTAGACGCTGGATGCCGGGGAATCGAGCAAGCTGCGAGGGGGAAAATCCATGAAGTTTTGTTCATTTTCCTCATAGCTGGCGAGAACGACACGTTTTGCGGCTCGCCGGGCTGTCGAGATTTCTGAGCAGGCGCATCGGCAGGCGAGCCGATGCATCGGCTAATATCCAGTCATGCGGTTGCTGCTGGTTGAAGATGAGGTCGAGATTCAAGCGCTTTTGCGCAGCGGACTGGAAGAAGCGGGCTATGAAGTGGACGTGGCCGGAGATGCGCGGCAGGCCGAGCAACTGGCGATGGCGTCGGCGCACGAGATTCTGATTGTGGACCTTGGCCTGCCCGACCGCGACGGCATCAGCCTGATCCTCAGCCTGCGCGAGATGGGCGTCTCGGCGCCGGTGCTGATTCTTTCTGCGCGCCGCTCGGTGGACGACCGTGTGCGCGGGCTGGAGCAGGGCGGTGATGACTATCTCACGAAGCCGTTTGCGATGGCGGAACTGCTGGCGCGGCTGCGGAACCTGCTGAAGCGCAACAACCCCGGAGTGGGCGAGCCGACGCGACTGCGCGTGCATGATCTGGAGCTTGACCTTCTGCGGCGCGAGGCGACGCGCGGCGGTCAGACGCTGCAACTGACCCCGCAGGAGTTTGTGCTTCTCGAATATCTTTGCCGCAATGCGGGGCGCATGGTGACACGCTCGATGATTCTCGACAAGGTGTGGGGGATGCGCATCCAGCCGGACACGAACGTTGTCGATGTGCACATCTACAGGCTGCGCGGCAAGGTGGACGGCAAGGGGCAGCAGCCGCTGATCCGCACGCTGCGAGGTGTGGGGTATGTCCTCAAAGACCGCTAAGCCGGTGATGCACTCGGCAGCGTGGCGCATTTCTCTGTGGGCCACGCTGGCCTTTGCCTGCGGCACGATGGTGGTGTTTGCCTTTCTGCACCGGTTTGTATCGAACGATATTCAGCAGCGCACCGACGCCTGGCTTGCTGGCGAGGTGGAGGTGCTGGGCGACGTCGCCGAGCACACGCCGAAGGACGCGCTCTACGACCGCGTGGTGAGCGAAGTAGCGGAGCTGGCGAGCGAAGAAGTGCCGAACCGGCTGCGCTCGGAGGGCCGCGCCAACGACCTCGTCTTCTTTCTGCAGACCGACACGAAGGGCGCGCAGGCGCTATGGGTCGGCACCGGCAGCGGCGCGCCGTACCTCGACGCAATTCGGCGCCAGCCCTTCCCTCCCGATGAACCGCAGCACTTGCGCGTGGCCGGGTCGGATGTACCGTTTCGCGTAGTGGCGGCGCGCATCGACGACGGTAGCGTCATCTACCTTGGCCTCTCGGAGCGCGATGAGCTGCGGGTTCTGCGCAACCTGCGCCTCCGTTTCATCACCTGGTGGCTGCTGCTGGTGATGCTGGGATTCGTCATCGTCTTCTACACCACGAGGCGCATGCTGAGCCACGTGCGCGACATTACGGAAGCAGCATCACGGATCGGCCACAGCGATCTGAACAAGCGCGTTCCCACAAGCGCACGCAACGATGAGGTGGCCCATCTGGCGCGGACGCTGAACCGCATGCTCGATCGCATCGAGAACTCGATGCACCAACTGCACACCATCACCGACGCGCTGGCGCACGATCTCCGCAGCCCGCTCACGGCGATTCGCGGCAAGCTGGAGATGTCGCTTTCCGCGGCGACGCACGGAGAGCAGGCAGAGCCGATTGTGGCGGTGATCGATGAGCTGGACCGGCTGACGGAGTTCCTCAATACGTCGCTCGATGTGGCGGAGGGGAAGGCCGATGCGCTGCGTCTGTCAAAGAGCGAAATTGACCTGGACGAACTGCTCCGCGGAATGGCTGACCTCTATGAGCCCTCCATGAGCGAGAAGAACCTGCGCGTGGCGCTGAAGAGCAGCGGCCCGCTCGCGATGCGCGCCGACGCTGGGCTGGTCCACCGTATGATCTCGAACTTGTTTGACAATGAGCTGAAGCACCTGCCGGCCGGGTGCTCAGTTCACATGCGACTCGAAGCGGAACAGGACCAGGCGCGGCTTTCTGTGGAGGACGACGGACCGGGGTTTGCGCCGGAGATTCTGCCGCATCTGTTTGAGCGCCGCGTGAAGGGCCGGCAGTCGAGCGGACATGGGCTGGGGCTGGCGTTTGTGGAGGCGGTGGCGCGGGCACACGGAGGCAGCGTGACTGCATCGAACCGGGAAGAAGGCGGCGCGCGCCTGATTCTTACACTGCCGCGCGGCCTTGCGCAGGAACCGGCCGCCACGAAGGATTTGGCGATGCTTCCTGTTTCCGCCAGCCGGGCTTGATGATCACTTGGCGCAGCCAGATACGCGCAAAACCAAACGATCGATACAGACACGCTCGCCGCTGCATCGGCGAAGCGGGAGGATGGGAGCGGAATGGGCAGCAGACTCAAAGTCACTTATTGCATTGAACCGGATGCTGCGGCGCTGGCTGAACGCGCTGTGGAGCATCTGATTGCGGAAGTGGAGCAGGCCGTGACGCGGCACGGGCGAGCGCGGATCGCCATCAGCGGCGGCTCGACGCCCAAGGCTGCGTTTCAGATGCTGGCTGACCCCAAACAGGTCTGGCGCAGATCGATGCCGTGGGACAAGCTCGACATTTACT
>JBBIVH010000225.1:0-4798 GCA_037439805.1 Acidobacteriaceae bacterium | reverse complement strand
GGCGCGGTACCCAAGTGGTAAGGGAGAGGTCTGCAAAACCTTTATGCGCCGGTTCGATCCCGGCCCGCGCCTCCAATCTTCCCCGGAAAAATCAATCACTTCAGAGGCTCAGGCCTGTTTTTCCGCATGAATTCACAGGCGTGTCTTTTGCGTGAATCTCCGTATTTTCTCGTCCTTCCTCGTTCATTTTAGTTTTGAAGGGACGGACCAGAAGCGGACAGGGATCGGCAACGAATCCATCTCGGGCAGCGATCACTGCGACATTGAACGGAATGTGATCTGCCTGGCTTGTGTCGGCGGCTTTGATCCAGCATTGAAGGCGACGGAGACTATCTGAGCAAGCGTCATCATCGCTTCGGATTTGCGCTTCAGATTCTCCTCCCACCGCTACGACGGCGGCAGGCTGAGTATGGTCGGTATACGGAAACTAGAGATAGGCCGATGTTTCGAAGTCTGCTCCTCGAGCGATCGCGTCGAATGAGACTGCCGCAATCACCACCCAGTGGATGACGACCGAGTGTAAATCTGCTTCAGATGGCACGACCGAGCCATCCGGGACGACCTCATGCGCTGGGAATCGAGAAGTTGCAACCTAGCCCATTCCTGTAGACACCATCAACTTTAAATCCAGAGAACTGCAAGCACACGTGATATTGGCCGATTGAGAGTGTAGGCAATTCTTTCCTAACATCGTTCAATGCTCGTGCTTTCCTCTGTGGATCTATCGCGCGGCCGAGGCCGGTTGGCCTCCCGCTCGGAATAACCGTGGCGCAAAGTCTTTCAAATCGCGACGCCAAGTCTGCCACTCGTGATCGGTGCCTGGTGACTCGTAGAACACGTGCTGAATCTTTCCTTCATCGAGAGCGGTGTGAAGGCCCTCGATCCCGGTCTTCATTCGTTCCGGTTCATTCGTACCCACGCCCAGCCACAGCAAGTGCACGCGTTTCTCGAACGCCGCCGGATCGGCCATCGCTCCGTGAAATGCCGTCTTTGTATCCAGCCTGCCGTTGCCCATCGCGAAGATGTTGACCGCTCCGCTGAATCCGCCGATGTATGAAAACAGCTCCAGATGGTCGAACGTTACCTGAAACGTCTGCATTCCGCCCATCGAGAGCCCCGCCATGGCGCGGTGATCGCGATCTGGAAGAGTGCGGAAGGATTGATCCACGAACGGAATGAGCACGTGAATCATGTCGTCTTCGAACGCGCCCATCCGCTCCTGCATCACCTGAACGAACTCCGGCGAGCCGAACGGCTTTCCAGTCAGGTCGGGAACCACGTATCCGGCGCGGCTCGCATACCCGTTCGCCATCACGACAATCATCGGCTTCGCGTTTCCGCTGGCAATCAGATTGTCGAGAATGAAATGGGCCTTTCCCTGTCGTATCCATCCCGTTTCATCCTCGCCGCCGCCGTGCTGAAGATAGAGCACCGGATAGCGGGTCCTCGTCTGAGCGTCGTAATCCGGCGGCAAATAAACCAACGCGTGCCGCCATGTGCCGGTAACGCTGGAGTGATACCAGATCCCGCGAACCTGCCCGTGCGGGACATTCTGCGGCAGATAATAAGTCGCCCCCGCCTCCGGCACCTCGACTGCGCTGGCCCATCTGCTCCCTCCAAAGTACGCGGTGCTGCCCGGATCGCTGACCTCGGCGCCATCTACATTGATCGTGTAGTAGTGCAATCCAGGAGCCATTGGCGGTGTGGTGAAGGTCCACAATCCGTCCGCCTGTTTCTGCATCTCCGCTTTCGGTCCGCTCCAGAAGTTGACCTTCACGTTGCTCGCGTCGGGCGCCTTGAACCGGATCTGCACCCGCGATGTGCTACTGTCCACCCGCGGATATTGCGCGTCCAGCACATTCGACGTCGCGGGCTTGAAGTCGCCTTGCTCCTGCGCAAAACAGAGACTCGCTGCAATCAGCATCAACAGGCCAGTCCGTATCATTTCCTCACCTCCGTAAACGTCTTCTCCCGATTGAATTCCCGCAGGCAAAAACCCATCTCCGGGATGCAGTGTGCATCGTAATACATCCGCCTTCTGCATATAAAGCGATTTATTTCTCTTGTTCGCTGTGTTCGTTGCGCTATATAGTCGGATATTCCGGAGGATAGCATTGAACATTGCACGTTCATGCAGCGATCGGTCGCAAAAGCGGGCGGCGCTTGCCCCCCCCGGGGTGATCTAGATTCATTGCGAGGTTTGAGAAGCAACCATGCTCTTGCTCACGCCATGGCCCAAAATGAACGCGGACAGGAAAACGCTTACGCCGCTGCTCATGCTCTTCTTCGTAGCTCGGCGCTTTCACCTTCGCTACTGCGATGATGAGCGAGAACCGCACCGAAGCTATCCTCAATCCCACGGGCATGCTCTTCAAGATGTACCGCGATCACTTCGGCACGATTCCCGTCGCCGTCTACGGAAACTCGCCTCAGCCCAAGCCGGCGTTTCCCCCGGGGGGCGATCAGCCTGCGATCAATCCTGGCAGCGCCTCCTATCCGCTCGATGTGAGCGCTGCGCTGAGCGTCGAACACACTACACTCGCTATCGCCGTCCTCAATCCATCCGGCTCCGAACAAAGCATCAGGATCGCAATCAACGGAGCAAAACTAGCCGGCGCGGGCAAATTGTGGCGCATGGCGCCCGATTCGATTGACGCAACTGTCTCAGTGGACAAGAAACCTGAAGTTCAGGTCGAAGAGCAGTCGCTGGGCGCATTACCCGAGACGATAACGGTACGCCCGTTCAGCGTGAACATTTACTCCTACCGCTTCCGGTAGATAAAAAGATCCTCGGAGACCCAGATGAGAGTCATGAAACTATTTCTCGCATGTGCCGTCGCGATCTCCATCGTGCCGCTAAGCCAGGCTCGCGGCCAGGTCCAGACCATCGTCCCAGATCCCGTCCCCGGCGCAAAGCCTGATACGGTGGAGCACATCAAGATCCATGGCGCGGCGCTCGAAGGCAATCTCGAAGGCGACGCCGTCGATCGCGACGCCTTCGTCTTCCTGCCGCCCAGCTATCAAAAAGATAAGATGCGCCGCTATCCGGTGGTCTACGCGCTGCATGGGTACTCCATCGGCGCCGAGCAGTGGACCCACGAAATTCATGTCCCGCAGACGATCGAAGGCGCATTCGCCGGGGGCTCACGGGAGATGATCGTTGTGCTGCCTGACTCGAAAACCATCTACAACGGCTCCATGTACTCAAGTTCTGCCACCACCGGCGACTTTGAGAACTACGTCGCGCGCGATGTCGTCGCTTACATGGACGCGCACTACCGCACCATTCCTAACCGCGCTAGCCGCGGCCTCGTTGGCCACTCCATGGGCGGCTATGGTGCGTCGCGCATTGGCATGAAGCATCCCGACATCTTCGGTGCTCTCTACATCATGAGCCCGTGCTGCATGTCTCCAATGGGCGGCGGTGGGCCCGGTCCTGCGGACCGGATGAAAGAAATGGCCATTGCCAACGAAAAGACGGCTGCATCAGCCAGGTCACCGGCGGAGCTGGCCGCCCAGTCGCCAGGCTTCGGCTCTGCTCCATTCGCAACCGCCGCGGCGTGGGCTCCCGATCCGCAAAACCCGCCTCTCTACTTCGACCTGCCCACCAGGGATGGAGTTCCCGTGCCGGCAATACAGGCAAAATTCGCCGCCAACGCGCCGCTCGTCTTCGTCGATCAGTACATTGGGAACCTGAAGCAATACCGCGCCATCGCGATTGACGTCGGCGACCAGGATGGCCTGCGCGTCGATGCCGGTAAATTGCACGAAATCCTGGATAACTACGGAGTTGCGAACAGCTTTGAAATCTACTCGGGCACACACACTAGCGCCGTCGCCGACCGCTTTCAGAATCATGTGCTGCCGTTTTTCAGCAAGAATTTGTGCTTCACAACAGATTGCCGTTAGCGTACTGCCAGGGTCGACGGCCTGAACATGCAATTTGCTCTTCCGCTCGCGCCAGTTCTTCGCAAATTGCGCCTGTCGCGCCTGCTGGCGGATCGATCAGGGCGACCCTTGTTTGGATCTCAAGAGCGGATGCCTGGTTTACGACTCGGCTGGCGCGCTTGGTCGATGCAGATGGTGATCTCGGACCGGATGAGAAGCCGTAATCGCCCGTGAGGCGTGGCTCCCGAAGGAAGCCAACTCGCCGCGCCACTCATGGCGACATCCGTCGCACGGGTGGGAGCGTATCTAGATCTATGCGTTTTGAAATGGCCTGGTCTCTGCGCAGCGGCGCAAAAATAGACAACGAGCGGGTAAGGCTGAGATTGTCCGAAATCGCTTAGTTCCTTTCAGTTGGACACGGCTAGTTATAATGGCACAACTGGCTGGAAGCGACTTTAGCTTGTATTTGATGACACTCCACGTCATCCTCCTCCTGCTCGGCGACGGTTGGCTCCCGGTGATTTGAGTAGGGTATGACAAAATCGCCCTCTGTCACAATCCGCATCGACTCCTGGAAAGAAATCGCCGCCTATCTGGGGCGTGATGCTCGTACAGCCATCCGCTGGGAAAAGGAAAGAGGACTCCCTGTGCACCGTGTCCCCGGTGGCCAGCGACAGGCCGTCTTCGCCTATCGGCATGAACTCGATGAGTGGTTCGCTGGTTCATACGGCTCAAAAGATGCAGCGGCTGCTCTAGGCGAGCGCTCAGCAGGGACTTCAGAAGGTTCGTCAATTCCCCAAGCCCAGGCGGATTTAACCACCTTCCATCAGAATCTTGAAGCTCCAGCAACCCTCAAGCGAGGCTCTGGGAAAAGGCGGGCCGCGATTGTAACAACGGTGATCGTTGCAAC
>JBBIVH010000224.1:0-4821 GCA_037439805.1 Acidobacteriaceae bacterium | reverse complement strand
CTGTTGGGATTGGACTAAGGCCATCGCGCTGCCGCGAGAGCCAGGGGCCCGGCGAGGTTCTTCCGCTGGGTCTTCTCTGGGGTCATGGGCGCGATGCCCTAGGCCTCAGTCACCTCACGTACGATACAACTCGAACAGTCAGATTTCATAGGCTGGATCAACCTCCTTTCCCGTGTAAGGTCAAGCTATATCGCACGAAGAAAGCCGTCAAGCGCCTCGGTGACGGGATGAACAAAGCACGCGATGCGCGCCGCACGCGATTAATCTCTGACCCATTTCACTCACGCTACTGTCGCGCACCGGGCGTCAGCTTGCGCAGCACGAACTCCTGAATTACGCCGTTTGCCATGCGCCCACCGGCGGTAATGAGTGTGCTTCCAAAGACGAGCGAAGCTCCATGATTTGAATTCGGATAATACAACTGCGCGATGCCTCCGGCCGCCAGGTCTCCGCCTACGCTGGAGAAGTTTGGCTGCAGATGGCCGTTGTCTCCCCTGCAGATAAAGGGACTGGAGAGCGCGTGAACGAGGCGCGATCGCGTCGTACCCGTGCCTTGATAGAAGTAGCGCGGATCCTGATGCAGGAGCGAGGGCAGAACCGCGCCGCCAATCATCACATCGGCAAAGCCCGTGGCGTAGTTGGCTCCAAGGCGCTGGCCGTAGCCCTTGGCGCCCTGCTCGTAGTCGGGGGTGTCGCCAGCCTGGTCCATGCCAGAGACAAGCGCCGAGCCTAGAAACACGACTGGATCTGTACTGGCCCGAAGCGCCAGCCGGTACTTGAGCTTGGTCGTTAACGGCACGGGGTTCTGGTCATACACCACATAGAAGTTCGGCACAATGCCGAGCACGCGCTGCTTCTCTTCTACGCTGACCTGCTGAGCTGCAATCTGCTCCGGTGAACCCAGGACGGTCACCGATGTGGCATTGCCTGCAAAGCGAACCTGGACGCCGGAGAGGAAGAGCATCTGGCCGGGCGCGAGGGTCAACGTGGGAGAGGTCCACGGAACCAGATCGTTTCCCTGAATCGAGACGTAGAACGGGCCGCCCGGCGGCAGACCGGCAAAGCTGAACGCCCCGCTTTCATTCGCAACCGTCGTTCGGGGCAGGCTAGCGCCGGGCCCGTTGAGGGTGACGGTGACTCCGGGGATCACATCGAGGTCGGCGTCGGTTACGGTTCCGCTGATGCTCGCCGGCTGCGGTGCGGGCGCGTTCGTCTCCTGCGCCCTGCCCGCCACCAGCAGAACGAGAAATGCAAGCGGGAGAATGCCCAAAGGGCCTGTGCCGTTCCGTGAAATGCCTCGTTGGCGCGCAATCAAACCCATTGTTCCGGCTCCTGGTAAACGGCGAAACGCCGCGTACTCATCTTGCTAAACGAGGGGAGAGGCCAACTCGTTACAGGAAATCGGCGCCATGAATGTACCGCCCGCGCCGTTCGCGACAGCCAATCACAAGGCTGCCCAGATGCGTGCCGCCGGTCTGCCCGGAGCTTAGAATGATGTCATCGCTGTCAAAGCAGGGGATGGCCGCCGCGTGCGCTCCGAACTGGAAAAAGCAGTTGAGATCCTAGCGAAGGATGAGCCAGACAGCCTCGACGAGGCCCTCCTGCTACTGCGCAGGACAGTCTTCTCGTTTGCAATGAAGGTCTGCGGTCAGCAGCAGGATGCGGAGGACACCGCGCAGGAGGTCCTCTTCAAGTCTCTGCCGCACCTGGCCAAGCTGGAGGATGCGAGGGCGCTCTCGGCATGGCTGTATCGCTCGGCCATGAACCGTTGCTGGCAAAACCGCCGAAAGGTCTCCTACCGCAGCGAGGTCGCCCTCGATGACCTTGCGCCGAGCGAAGCGGAACTGAGAGACCTGCTCGAAGATCAGGCGACCGCCGACCCGGAATCCCAGTCCCTGCAGCGTGAAGACCTCCAGATGCTGCATGCTGCGGTGTTGCGCCTGCCCCCGCAATACAGAATCGTGCTGGTGCTGCATGACATGGAGGAACTCGACACAGAACTGGTGGCGAAGATCCTTTCGCTCGCGCCGGGAACCGTAAGGGTCCGTCTGCAT
Organism: Acidobacteriaceae bacterium; assembly: GCA_037439805.1. Taxonomy (GTDB): domain Bacteria; phylum Acidobacteriota; class Terriglobia; order Terriglobales; family Acidobacteriaceae; genus Telmatobacter. Next base: position 2,767 of record JBBIVH010000224.1, on the reverse strand, counting down.
CGTGCGCGGTTGCTGGTCCGGAAGGAAATCAGCAAAGCCCGGAAAGGCCCACGTGCGCCGCGCCCCTCGATCAAGCCTGCGAAGGCCCGCCCAATGGAATGCCAGAAGATCTTCGCCAATCTCTCGGAGTACCTGGACGACGAGTTGCCGATAGAAAGCTGCGAACGGATGCGCAGTCATATCGAAGCCTGTCCCACATGCCTGGCCTTCATCGACGACCTCAAGCGCGCCATTGACCGCTGCCGGTCGCTGGAGTTCTGCCCCTCAAAGGATGCGCCGCCGGCGCTGAAAAGGCTGTTGACCGAGGAATACCGTCGCCTTGTTCAGCCCGCTCCTGTCAGCAGGGAACCACACTGACTTGGCGCCCAGTCCTCAGAACACCCCCTTGCCCCTGTGAGGAACCGGCATAAACGCCCTCTTTTTCAGCAGGTTGCATGTATACACCCCAATTCACTCAAATCGATCTCCGTAAACAGACGTGTACACAGATCATTAGTGCCAAAAGGTATCCTGCTGAATTCTCAAGGACTTGACTTCCAGCAATTTGGCGTGACAATTGCAGGTAATCGTGTGCTGTGCCCAAAGTCACCCACTCGGAGGGTAGCCGGTTGCATTCGATCGCTTGGTGGCCAACCGTGGCCGTTCTCACGGTGGCGACATTCACGGATCTTCGCAGCCGCCGGATTCCGAATTGGCTTGTCCTGCCGTTTTTGGTCGTGGGAATTGTCGTGTCGACATGGGTTCTGGGTTGGACCGGACTCGAAAAGAGTCTGGAGGGATTGGGGTTAGGCCTACTGCTGTTCGGTATTCTTGCCTGGATGGGCGGCATGGGCATGGGAGACGTCAAGCTTTGTGCTGCGATCGGAGCCTGGCTCGGTCCGCATCAGCTAATTCTTGCTCTCGTGCTGACTGGAATGGCTGGCGGGTTGATGGCGCTGGGGTGGGCTGTCGTTGGCGGGTTTCTAGGAGAGCTTTTGACCGGGAGCGGTGACGTTTTATTTGGTTGGGTCAACCGGGGCATGCGAGGAAACCCGGAACTGACGCTGAAGAATCCTCGAGCGCGAAAGATGCCTTACGCACCAGCAATCGCAATTGGGACGTTGATGTCATTTTTGGCTCGATAGGGCCGATGTGGTTGAAAAAGATGCCTTGCATGTTCCACCGTAGACAGGGCCGGTTTGGCGGATGAATTTCTACACCTCAGAATTGGGAGTCTCAGATCTGTTATGTCGACGAACCCGCAGGAGATAAGCACAGCCGGTCTGGGGGCGCTCAGCGTCGGGATTATTGGGCCGAGCGACCAGCGAAGAAAGGGACTTGCACACGCGCTGGCTGGCTGCGACGTGACAGCGATACAGGAATTTGTAACCTATCCGGAGTCTCCGGCGGAACTGGTGCGCATCCATGACTCGCGCCTGGATGTGATCATTATCGAACTGGACAGTGACCGCGAGGTAGCTCTGTCTTTGGTTGAGCAGTTGGCGGTAAACGCAGAGACAACCGTAATGGTCTGCTCATCGCAGTCCGATCCGGGCGTTCTGATGCACTGCATGCGTGCCGGAGCCCGCGAATTTCTGCCGCAGCCCATCGCCATAGGAACGCTGGCGGAAGCACTCGGGCGGGCAGCTGCGCGAAAGCCCTCCGCGCGCAGCGGAAGCGACAGCGCCGGCAGGGTCCTTGTCTTCCTGGGCGGCAAGGGTGGCTCGGGCGTGACCACGGTAGCCTGCAATTTCGCAATATCGATCGTGCAGGAATGTCAGAAGACCGCTTTGCTGATCGATCTCGATCTTCCCCTCGGGGATGCGGCGCTCACTCTCGGTATCTCACCGCAGTTCTCGGCGGTCGATGCCCTCCAGAACTACACAAGGCTGGATGCAAATTTCCTCTCGAGGCTCCTAACCAATCACAGTTCCGGACTCGCGGTTCTTCCCGCGCCAGGAAAATTTCCGCAGGTGGATATTCAAAGTGAGGCCCTGGAGAGGCTCGTCACTGTAGCCCGGTCGAGCTTTGACTTCGTAGTCATCGACGCGGGTTCGCGCTTCGACCTGAGCGATAACACGCTGGTCGAGCACGCGGACACCGTCTACCTGGTGATGCAGGCCGGCATTCCGGAACTGCGCAACTCGCATCGCGTAATCTCGGAATACTTCAAGTCGGGTGGATCCAATTTGGAGCTGGTTCTGAATCGATTCATTCCCCGCGCAGGCGGAGTAGACGAAGAGCACATCGCCAAGGCTCTCAATCGCCCCGTGCAATGGAAAATCCCCAGCGACTATGTGGCTGTCAGACGCATGCAGAATGAAGCCACTCCTCTCGCACTCGAAGACTCCATGATTTCGCGGGCTATCCGGGATATGGCGCGGAGTGCTTGTGGAATGGATGCGGAGCCGGCAAAAAGGAAGAAAAAGGCCTTTGGGCTGTTCGGATGAAATGGGCCCATGGACGATTGCAGACTGGAATGGTGACGCGTGGAAAATCTGAACTTAGAGAACTTTAAATCGGAAGTGCACAGGACTCTGATCTCGAAGCTTGACCTCGAGAAGCTCTCGCGCGTCAACTCGAACCAGGCGCGTCAGGCTGTGTCGAGCATCATCAGCGAGATCATCAGCGACCGGCGCGTCCCGCTGAGCTTCGACGAGCAGGAAAAGATTCAGACCGACCTGCTCGACGAAGTCTTCGGTCTCGGACCGCTCGAGCCGCTCCTTAAGGATCAGAAGATCTCCGACATTCTCGTGAACGATAAAGATCACGTCTTCATCGAGCGCGG
>JBBIVH010000223.1:0-4875 GCA_037439805.1 Acidobacteriaceae bacterium | reverse complement strand
CGCCGAGGATCTGCATCAGACTGGAATTGGCTGCGTCCACCTGCAGGCCGTGACTGTCCCACGAGACTTTCGCCGGCTGGGCTTTGTCATTGACCGGCCAATTGGGCATGGGCGGAACCGCCGGAACAGCGGGTGCTGCGGCTGCAGTCTCGGCCTTCTTGTGCGGCGTCTTGCGTCGCGCGTGCTTGGCGTGACCCTGCTGCATCGCTGTGTGGGTGGATGCTTGGGATGATGGGGGAGCTGGAACCGTAGTCTGTGCAGCCAGGCAGACGCTCGCGAGGCTCCAGCACAGGATGCCAAGCAGGCCCACTATCCAGGGTCGGCCAGCGTTGTGCCCGGCACGGCGACAGTCATGGAAGGAAAGAAGCGTCACTGCCGGTGTTCCTCCGCTGGACAGGCGCATCTGCCGCCCATCCATGCCGCATCACTGTACTAGACTAACAGTGGCCCGCGGACGCTCATCACCGGCGCGACACGCAGGCCGAGAGGGAGACTTTGGCAATGCGCCAGGGCTGGAAATGCTGGGTTGCGGCGCTCGTGCTGGCAGCGCCCATGGCGGGTATGGCCGCGACCTGCACGACGCAGGCTGCGCTCTCCGCGCAGGATCGCAACACGCTGGCCGCAGTGGGCGACCGCCTCGCACAGGCCGTGATACGGCAGGATGAAAGCACTCTGCAGGCGGCGCTGATGCCCAGCGTGCAGCAGGACTGGCCCGGCATGAAGGCCGCAGTCGAAGACGGCGCCGCTCTCGTCAAGGGCGGGCAAGCGCAGTTGCGCGCGTTCTATGTTCTGGATAACTCCACGGCTACCGCCGTCGCCGACCAGGAGTTCTTCTGCTCAAATGTTTCGAGCACGCTCACGATTGCGGTGACGATGCGCGCCTTGCCGCCCGGCCGTTACGCCGTCGTGCTGGCCGACGCAGCGGGCTCCGTGCTCGGCGGGCAGATGGGCTTTGTGCTCGTCTTGGACGCCACTGGCACAACTCCGGCGTGGAAACTTGGCGGTCTCTCAGTTCGGCAGGGCATCATCGATGGCCACGACGGCGTCTGGTTCTGGACCCACGCGCGCGCTCTCGCCGCGGGCCCGCACACATGGAGCGCGTGGTACACCTACGAACTCGCGCGCTACCTGTTGTTGCCGGTTGATTTCTTATCGTCCACCAACATGGACAAGCTGGTGCAGGAGCAGGGCCACATTCAGAACTCGCCCGCCAGCGCGTTCCCCTACTCCCTCACCGACGGCCCGCGCACGTGGAAGATTGACGATATTCGAGTCGACACCTCGCTGCATCAGGCCGATCTCGGCGTCACCTACGAATCAATCGGTGTGACCGACCCCTCCGCGCAGCGTACCGAAGCCACCGCAGTGATGAGCGCGTTGCTGAAGTCGCACCCCGGCCTGCGCGAAAACTTTCACGGCCTGTGGGCCTACGCCAGTCAGAATGGAAAGATCACGCCCATCATCGAGCTGCCCATGGGACAGATTCCATAGGCGGATTCAGCGGCAGCCGGAAGCATTGGAGCAGGGAAGCAATCCTGTTGTCGTGGAGTTTTTAAGGAGGTCTCACCGTGGAAGCATGGACTGATTTGCGATCCGACACCGTGACGCGGCCTACGCCTGAGATGCGCACCGCCATGGCCACAGCCGAGGTGGGCGATGACGTCTATGGCGAAGACCCCACAGTGAATCTGCTGGAAAAGCGCGCCGCCGCAATCTTCGGCCGCGAAGCCGGGCTCTTTGTCCCCACAGGCACCATGGGCAACCAGATTGCGATTCGCGTCCACACGCAGCCCGGTCAGGAGGTTGTCTGCGAAGCGCGCTCCCACATTCTCGATTGGGAGATGGCTACGGCGGCGGCTTTCTCCGGTTGCATCCTCCGCACAGTTGCGACGAAACGGGGCACGCTGACCTGGCAGGAGATTGAGCCGTACCTCTACGGCCGCAGCACCTTTCGCGCCGCCACCGGCCTCATTGAAATTGAAAACACAGCCAACATGGCCGGCGGGCGCATTACGCCGCTCGCGGCGATGGAGGAGATCTGGGCTGGCGCCAAAAAGCGTCAGCTTCCTGTTCACCTCGACGGCGCGCGCATCTTCAACGCGGCCACGGCGCTCGGCGTCGAAGTGAAGACCCTCACGCGCGGCTTTGACACGGTGATGTTCTGCCTGTCGAAGGGCCTCTGTGCACCGGTTGGCTCCATGCTCGTCGGCTCGCGGGAGGTCGTCGACCGCGCGCGCATCGTGCGCAAGGCTCTGGGTGGCGGCATGCGGCAGGCAGGCATCCTCGCTGCCGCGGGTCTCATCGCGCTCGAGCAGATGCCTGCGCGCCTGCACGAAGACCACGCCAATGCGCGTCTGCTGGCCGAGGCTCTTGCCACGCTGGAAGGCGTCTCCATCGATCCGAAGTCCGTCGAAACCAACATCGTGATCTTCCGGCTCACCGGCAAGGTCACGCCTCCGCAACTCGTCGCTGGACTCAAGGAACGTGGCGTTCTCGGCAGCGCCGTCGGGCCGGATGCCGTCCGGCTCGTCACGCACCACGATGTGAACCGCGCCGACTGCCTCAGAGCGGTCGATGCGCTGACAGAGGTTCTGGAATCGCCGGCGCATGCGCACTGACGGACAAACATTCGCGGCGCTTGCACCCCTCGCATCGGCGGGATAGACTCAACGGCGACGCGCTGCCCGGCACACTGCTCATGGGCGCAGCGCAGGGTGCCGGAGGGACGAAAGTGCGAGTAGGCCTGTTCACACGCGAGTATCCGCCGCAGGTGTATGGTGGCGCCGGAGTGCATGTCGATTACCTGAGCCGTGAGCTCGCCAGAGAGATTGAAGTCGAGGTGCATTGCTGGGGACCGCAGCTTGGTGACCACGGCAACCTGCACGTGCGCGGCGCGGAACCGTGGCCTGAGATCACGAACGGCACGGAAGGCAAATTCAAAGGCGCGCTTGAGGCGCTGAGCCTCAACCTCACGCAGGTCAAGGCGCTGGCTGGCGTCGATGTGGTCCACACGCACACGTGGTACGTCTCGATCGCGGGCTTCCTCGCCAAAAAGCTCTACGGCGTGCCCTTCGTGCTCACCACGCATTCCCTTGAGCCGCTACGCGCGTGGAAGGCAGAACAGCTTGGCAGCGGCTACGCGATGAGCTCGTGGATGGAGCGCACCGCGATGCTCGACGCCGACGCCATCATCGCCGTCTCGCAGGGCACCAAGGCCGACATTCAGCGCGCCTATCCCGACGTGGACCCCGCGCGGATTCACGTCATCTACAACGGCATCGACCTCAATGAGTATCGGAAGACCAGCGAGACCAAGGCCCTCACCGATTACGGCGTCGATCCGTCTGTGCCCTACATTCTTTTCGTCGGACGCATCACGCGGCAGAAGGGTGTCACCCACCTCGTCGATGCAATCCGCTATCTGCCGCCCGAGACGCAGGTCGTCCTCTGCGCCGGCGCGCCGGACACGCCAGAGATTGCTGCCGAGCTGCGTTCCAAAGTCGAGGAAGCGCGCAAGGCGCATCCGCGCATTGTGTGGATCGAGAAGATGGTCACGAAGCAGGAGGCGATTCAGCTCTACAGCAACGCGCGCGTCTTCTGCTGCCCCTCAGTCTACGAGCCATTCGGCATCATCAATCTTGAAGCCATGGCCTGCCGCGCGCCGGTTGTCGCCAGCTCGACAGGCGGAATCAAGGAAGTCGTCGTCGAGGGAGAGACCGGCTATCTTGTTCCCTTCGAAGCCGACCCGGTCACCAGTTTCCCGCGCAATCCTGAAAAGTTTGCACGCGACCTCGCGGCGCGCCTCAACGAGATGTTGAAGGACCCGGAGAAGTGCAGCCGCTATGGCGAGGAGGGTCGGCGTCGCGTGGAAGAGATCTTCAGTTGGACCGCCATCGCGCACCAGACCATCGCGCTCTATGCGCAGCTCATTGAAGAGCGCAAGCGCAGCGCGCACAAGTGATGCCAGATTCATTGCCGCATCCCGGCTGAGCGCTGGGATGCGTTGCGACGACCCAAAACCAGCAGATTTTGAGGAAGCCAGAACGCCATGAGCCACACACCCAAAGACGGACGCCAGCGTGTCGTAATTGAAGCCATTTCCCCCGAAGTCGATGCGGGCCGCTTTCCCGCCAAGCGCACTGTTGGCGACCAGGTGCGCGTCGAGGCCGACATCTTCACGGATGGTCACGACTCCATCTCTGCGTCGCTTATGGCCCATCGCGAGGGCTCCGATGAGTGGACTGAGATTCGCATGCACCCGCTCGTCAACGACCGCTGGACCGGCGCTTTTCGCGTGAGTGAGCTCGGCCGCTACGGCTTCAAGGTGCGGGGCTGGGTCGATCACTTTGAGACGTGGCGCGCGGCGCTGCTCAAGCGCATCAAGGCCGACGCGGACGCCAACGTCGATTACCTTATCGGTGCGGACCTCATCAGCGAAGCCGCTGGCCGGGCGGCCGGCGCTGACGCCATCTGGCTGCATGAGCGCGCCAGCGTGCTGCGCTCCGGCAAAGCGCCCAAGGAACTGCGCATCGACGCCACAGATCCCACACTGCACGACCTCGCCCAGCGCTATCCCGACAAGAGCCACGCCACGGAGTCTGACCGCGAAGTGAAGATTGTTGTCGAGCCGGTCCGCGCGCGCTTCAGCTCGTGGTACGAGTTTTTCCCGCGCTCCACAGCGCAGAAGACCGGTGAGCATGGCACCTTCGCAGACTGCGAGCGCCGCCTGCCCTATATCGCAGAGATGGGTTTTAACGTTGTCTACATGCCGCCCATCCACCCAATCGGGCGTACCTTTCGCAAAGGCCGGAACAACAACCCGGAGAGCCAGCCCGGCGATCATGGCAGCCCCTGGGCCATCGGCTCCGTCGAAGG
>JBBIVH010000222.1:3378-4891 GCA_037439805.1 Acidobacteriaceae bacterium | reverse complement strand
CCATCCCCACCCGCATCTCCGCGCCCGCCGTCTCCCCGTCCACTCCGGCCAACCGAAAATACCCCCCCCCACCCCCCCTAAATTTATTTGCACTTTTCCACATTTTCCTTGCGTGTTTTCGCCTCGACGACTTTCGCTTTTCTTCGCCTTTCAGCTCTTCACGCGTAGCAAACACTGCACGTCGCGCCCGCTTCCACCATGAATACGCAGCGCAGCCACAGCCGCGTTCTCAGATTCTTCTCGCCCGCCGCTGCAAACAGCCCGCAATGCAGGCGTCCCGGCCTCGTCCTGTGCCGAATGGCTTCAATGCACATCGTCCCGCTGCATCTGCACGACCCCGTCCAGGGACGGGCGGCTTGCAGAGATTACCGGCTTAGGAAACTCCACCACCGCCGTCGACGGTGTCGGATCTGCTTCGGGAGGGGGGCCGTCCTGAATGCCGGCCAGCACCTCGGCCAGCGCCTCCACACGGCGAGGCGACATGTCGAGGAAACGAATTCCCGCCGCCTGCTTTCGGTCGGTCCACTGCGTCACTCCGGGCAAGCGCAGCATCGCTCCCTGAAACCGGAAGCAGACTTCAACTCGAATCATCGGGCCCGCCAGAAATCGACGCTCCGTGCGAATGCGGCAGCCCCCAAGACTCATATCCAGAATCTGGCACGGAATGAAAGAATTCTGCCGAACTACAAGAAGAGAAGCTTCCTGATGAAAGGGAAGGCGGGCATCGGCGCGGCGCTCACGGCCAGCCATTCCTTGACCTGCGTCTGCCATCTCTCCGCTGCTCCTTGTAGGAAGAAGCTGTCAGTGCCCCGCAGTCAACTCCCATGGGCGCGCCGGATCCGCTTGCGCAGCTTCGCGGCCCTTCAGACGGTCGTACCGGTAGAGATCGCTCGTCGTCCCCAGCGACTCGTTGTAGAGACAGTTCTCCCCGGTCAGTTCCTTCAGCTCCTCCGTGAATGCGTGAATGGCATGCAATTGAGCGGCCGTCGCGGGCAGCTCATATTGAGAGGTCTTAATGAACTTCTGATAACCGCGATCGAGCAGGCGCGCGATCTCACCCTTCACCAGCACGCCCGCAGGCGTCGCTATGGCGGCGGCTGCGCCCTGCTCCCGCGCCGGAACCAGAACCGCCGCCACTCCGTGCTTCGTGACCAGCACGCCCGTCTGGACGCCGTTGCGGGGAGTCACGTCGAACTCGCTGGCGCGCAGCTCCTGCTGCAACTGCTCAAAACTGGGAACACGGGACTTGGCGGCCATGGCTGGATTCCTGTCTGCGAAGATAATGGGAGGAACAGTATGCACTCTCCCTGCTTTCAATCTCGCACACTGGCTGCGAAACCCGCAACGCGGCATTGACCATGAAGAACCCCCATCCCGTCACCGGCGTCACGCTGACCGAGCGCATCGGCAACACGCCCCTGCTGCGCCTGGAGCAGGCGGTGCGCGGCCTGCCCGGCATCACGCTGCTGGCCAAGGCGGAGTGGGTCAACCCCGGCGGCAGCGTGAAAGACCG
>JBBIVH010000222.1:0-3278 GCA_037439805.1 Acidobacteriaceae bacterium | reverse complement strand
ATCCGCCGCGCCCGCGAGCTGGCAGGCAATGCGCCGGAGCGCTACTTCTATGCCGACCAGTATTCAAATGACGCGAACTGGATGGCGCACTATCGCGGCACAGGGCCGGAGATCCTGGCGCAGACCGGCGGACGCCTCACGCACTTTGTCGCGGGCATGGGCACCAGCGGCACCTTCATGGGGACGACGCGCCGCCTGAAGGAGCACAATCCGGCGATCCAGGCCGTCTGCGTGCAGCCGGACTCGCCGCTGCACGGCCTCGAAGGCATGAAGCACATGGAGTCTTCGATGAAGCCGGCGATCTACAATCCGCATCTCGCCGATCGCATGATTGAAGTGGCGACCGAGGCTGCCTATGCCATGGCGAAGCGGATGGCGCGTGAAGAGGGGCTGCTGGTCGGCATCTCCGGCGCGGCTGCGCTCGTGGCCTCCCTGCAGATCGCCCGCGAAGAAGCTGCCGCAGGGCGCGAGGCGCAGATTGTCACCGTGCTGCCCGACTCCGGCGAGCGCTATCTCAGCGACCGTTTCTGGGAGGAGCCATGAGCACGCTGCGGCTGTCGCGCACCATCTATGGGGCTCTGCGCGCGCACGGAGAAGAGACCTATCCGCATGAGTGCTGCGGCGCGCTGCTGGGACGGCCCGAAACCGGCGGCTGGCAGGTGATCGCCGCGGTGAGGGCAGGGAACACCCGCACCGATTCTGCGCACAACCGCTACCAGATAGCACCGGCTGAGCTGGTCAGAATCGAGCGCGAGGCGCGACAGCAGGGACTGGAGATTGCAGGCTTTTACCACTCGCATCCCGATCATCCCGCGCAATGGTCCGCGACGGACTTCGCCGAAGCGCACTGGCTGGGCTGCTGCTATGTCATCACCGAGGTGGCGCAGGGTAAAGCCGCAATCACGAATTCCTTCCTGCTGGCCGGCGCGACGGAAGAGGAGAAGCGCTTCGAGCCGCAGTCCATCGCCATCGAGGAGCTGCAGAACTAGGAACCCGTCCAGCCTGCCTTCGCGCAGAGATTTCTGGCCTCCAAACCGCCCTTTGCGTCATCCTATAAGGAGCGAGGTCGAAACGGTTCCCCATGACCATTTACATTCCCACGCCGCTGCGCTCCTATGTGGGCGGCAAGAATGCAGTCGAGATTGAAGCGGCCACCGTGGCCGCCGCGCTGGCCCAGCTCACGGCGACGCATCCCGAGCTGCGCCGCCATCTCTTCAACGACGAAGGCAAGGTGCGCGCCTTCGTCAATCTGTATCTGAACGACGAGGACGTGCGCTATCTCCCGGCGAAGGAAGCGACGCCGGTCACGGCAGCGGACACGCTGTCCATCATTCCCTCTATCGCGGGCGGCTGCAGCAGAGCCGCGCAGACACTTGCCGGCTTCCGGCGCGCATCGACGCGCTAAGACGTTGCGCTGAGACGAGACGTTAAGAAAGGAGACGCCATGGCATCCGTGCTCGAACCCGTGCCGCTGCCCGAGCTCACAACCGACGAGCTGGCCCGCTACTCGCGTCATCTCATCCTGCCCGAGGTCGGCATCGACGGCCAGCGCAAGCTCAAGGCCGCGCGCGTGCTCTGCGTGGGCACAGGCGGACTGGGATCGCCGCTGGCGTTCTATCTTGCAGCGGCGGGCGTGGGCACGCTTGGGCTGGTGGACTTCGATGTGGTCGATGCCAGCAACCTGCAGCGCCAGATTATCCACTCCACGCGCGACATCGGCCGCAAGAAGCTGGACTCCGCCGAAGAGAAACTCACCGCGCTGAATCCCGGACTGCGCGTCGTGAAGCACGAGACGCGCCTCACCAGCGCAAACGCGCTGGAGATTCTGAGGGACTACGACATCGTCGCCGACGGCACGGACAACTTCCCCACGCGCTACCTGGTCAACGACGCCTGCGTGCTGCTGGGCAAGCCCAACGTCTACGGATCAATCTTTCGCTTCGAGGGCCAGGCCAGCGTCTTTGCCGCCGAGGACGGCCCGTGCTACCGCTGCCTCTATCCCGAGCCGCCGCCGCCGGGCCTCGTTCCAAGCTGCGCCGAGGGCGGCGTGCTGGGCATCCTGCCGGGACTCGTCGGCATGATTCAGGCCACCGAGGTCATCAAGCTGATCCTCGGCAGCGGCGCGCCGCTCGTGGGCCGCCTGCTGCTGGTGGATGCGCTGGCCATGCGCTTTCGCGAGCTCAAGCTGCGCCGCAATCCGGAGTGCCCGGTCTGCGGCCCCAACCCCACCGTGAAAGAATTGATTGATTACGAGCATTTTTGCGGCATTGAGCCCAAAGCCCAGGAGGATGTGAAGTTGCAGAACGGTATTCCGCAGATGAGCGTGCGCGAGCTGAAGCAGCGCATGGATGCAGGCGAAGAAGTATTCATTCTTGATGTGCGTGAGCCTTACGAATATCAAATCGCCAACATCGGCGGAAAGCTGATTCCGCTCAACGACGTGCCGCAGCGCATAGCCGAGATCGATCCCTCGCAGGAGATCGTCGTGCAGTGCCGGTCGGGCGCGCGCAGTCAGCGCGTGGCGGAGTTCCTCAAGCAGAACGGCTACGGGCGCGTGGCCAACCTCGCGGGCGGCATCCTTGCCTGGTCCGATCAGATCGATTCCACGGTGCAGAAGTACTGACGCAGGGGGTGCGCTTCGCCCCCAGCGTCATCGATGCAGAGATAGTCGAATCGCGCGCGGCAAACCTTCAAGCCTGGCTGCCGCAGCAGTGCTTGAACTTTTTCCCGCTGCCGCAGGGGCATGGATCGTTGCGGCCCGCCGACGCGAGCGCCGTGCTCCTGTCCTGCTGCCCGGCCCAACCCATCACGTTCGCCGGCGCACGGCCCGCCGCAAGCTCACCCGCCATGAAGCGCATGGAGGGATCGACGTGGCGGAAGAACATCTTGTAGCCGGCGCAGAGATAGTTAAGCCCCGGCTCTCCATCGGGCGTGGTGAGGAAACGATGCTTCGGGCACTCGCCATTGCAGGCGAAGCGCACGTCGCACTCCCGGCAGTACTTCGGCAGCGTCGTCTCCTTCGCTTCGCCAAAGCCATGCTGCTGCTCCGAGTCCACCAGCGCCTGGAGCGGCGCATCCATAATGTTGCCGAGCCGATTCTGCGGATAGACGTAGTGATCGCAGGAGTACACGTCGCCGCAGTGTTCAATCGCCAGCGCCGAGCCGCATTGCCGCCGGAAGACGCACAGGCTGGCTTCCATCCCGGTCCACATCTCCAGGCTCACATCGAAGAGCTGCACAAAGATGCGGCCCACATCGCGGCGTACCCACTCATCGAA
>JBBIVH010000221.1:0-4893 GCA_037439805.1 Acidobacteriaceae bacterium | reverse complement strand
CCCACCGTGGGATTTGTTTCGTTAGGCTGCCCCAAAAACCTCGTCGACTCCGAGGTGATGATGGGCATGCTCGACCACGCAGGAGCGCGTCTGACGGCAAAGCCCGAAGATGCCGAAATCCTCGTCGTCAACACCTGCAGCTTCATCGACACTGCCAAGCAGGAGTCGGTGGACACCATCCTCGAGATGGCCCGCCACAAGACTGAAGGCCGCGCCCGCAAGCTCATCGTCGCCGGCTGCCTCGTCGAGCGTTATCGCGACGAGATTCAAAAGAACATCCCCGAAGTCGATGCGGTCATCGGCACCGGCGAGTTGGACTCGATTCTGGCCGCCGCCGGCATCGCGCCTGCGCCTGCCGCGCCATCCCCCTTCACAATCCTCAGGCACGAAGCCCCCGCCGACGTGGGCGCTGACGTGCGCACGGGACGCGAGGCGGAATCGGGCACGCACCGCAATCTTCCCGCGGAGATGAGCTTCCGCCCTGAAGGCGAGCACCGCGAGCAGCAGGGCCGCTTTCGCCGCGATGCCTGGCATGGCGCGGCCCACATGCTGCCCACTTATCTCTACGACGAAACCACACCGCGCCTGCTCTCCACCGGCCAGACTTCGGCCTACATCAAAATTGCCGAGGGCTGCGACCACCCTTGCAGCTTCTGCGTCATTCCCAACCTGCGCGGCAAGTTCCGCTCGCGGCGCTTTGAGAGCGTGGTGGCCGAGGCGCAGCAACTCGTCGCCCGCGGCGTGCAGGAGATTACCCTCATCGGCCAGGACACCACCTGTTACGGCGAAGACCTCGGCCTTAAAGACGGTCTCGCAACCTTGCTCGACTCCCTCGCTCGCATCGACGGCCTGCGCTGGCTCCGTTTTCTGTACGCCTATCCCAATCGCATCACCGGCAAACTGCTCGAAACCATCGCGCGGCATGACAACATCTGCAAGTATCTGGACCTTCCCCTGCAGCACGCCTCGCCCGATGTGCTTAAACGCATGAAGCGCGGCGCCGGCGCGGAGATCTTCCTCAAAACGCTCGACAAGGTCCGCGCTGCCGTGCCGGGAATCGCTCTCCGGACCAGCTTCATCGTCGGCTTCCCCGGTGAGTCGCTCCGCGACTTTGACATCCTGCAGGAGTTCATCGGGGCGGCAAAGTTCGACTGGCTGGGCGTCTTCAACTACTCCGACGAAGAAGGCTCCAGCGCGCACGCGCTCGACGCCAAGGTGCCAAAGCGCACCATCGAGGCCCGCAAGCGCCGCCTGATGAAGCTGCAGCAGGGCATCAGCAAGCGGGTGAAGCAGCAATGGGTCGGCCGCGAAGTGCTGCTGCTCGCCGAAGGACCGTCCGAAGAGACCGAGTTGCTGTGGGAGGGCCGGACGCAGTTCCACGCGCCGGAGATTGACGGCAAGGTGTTCATCAATGACTTTGGGGATCTCGACGCGCTGGAAGCAGGCCGCTTCTATCGCGCGGAAATTACCGAGGCGCACGACTACGATGTGGTGGCGCGGGTGATCTCCCCGGCGCAGTAGACTGTTGGTTCAGGTGTGAGTTCGAACGATGGCGGGAAAAAAGAAATCGGCAAAAGTCTTGCGCTGTCCCACCTGCGGCATGTTGGTCCAGCCCCGCGCTGAGGACTTCCCATTCTGCAGCGACCGCTGCCGCAAGATTGACCTCGGCAAATGGGCATCGGGCGTCTACAAGATCAGTTCGCCAGTCCTCGATCCTGAAGTCCTCGAAGACCTGGGCGCACTCGGCGGCGGGCAGCCCAAAGGCGATCATCATGAGTGAGTCCATCGTCGGCCCCGCAAGCGAACACAAAACATTATGGGCGTGGACGGTCGCCACCTTCTTTGGCGCAGGGCTCGGCAAGCCGGGTCCGGGAACCTGGGGATCAGTCGCCGCCGTTTTGCTGTGGGCGCTGTTCGGCCTTCTCGGGCATCCTTCACCGCACACCCTGCTCTTCGCCCTGCTGGCGGGCATCGCGCTCACATTGATCTTCGGAATCCCCGCAGCCACTCTCGCCGCGCGCGAGAGCGGCCGCAAAGATCCTGGCTTCGTCGTCATCGATGAGGTCGCGGGCCAGTGGATCACCCTGCTGGGCTGCCCGCTGGACTGGCGCCACGGTGTGCTTGCGCTCATCCTCTTCCGACTCTTCGACATCACCAAGCCCTTCCCCGTCCGGCGGCTGGAGCGTCTGCCCGAAGGCTGGGGCATCGTCCTCGATGATGTCGCTGCAGGGCTGTATGCTTTGGGTGTAGCCTCCCTGATACGCATCTGGTTCTGACAACACCATGCCTCGCACCCGTTTCCAATCCGCGCCGCAGGACATCCCAACGATGCCCCATCTCGACGACATCGCGCCGTCGGCGGCGTTGCCGCAGGGCGAAGTGGAACTCCTCGGCGAAGGCCTCGGTCCCTATGGATCGGCCCTGCCCTCCGTCTTCATCGGCCCCGAATCCGGACACGTGGTGATGGCGCGGCCGTCGCGGCTCGCCTTTCGCGTGCCAGACGATGCAACCACGGGACTGGTTGAAGTGCGCTCAACCGGGGGCACGAGCAATGCTCTGCCTCTCCGCGTCGCGCGTCAGCTCTCCAGCGGCCTGCATCCCGTCACCAGCCCGGCGATCAGCCGCTCCGGCATGATCTATGCCACCATCTCAGGCCCGCGCGGCAAGCAGACGCCCGTCTCAATCGTGCGCGTCAGCCCCGACGGCCGCGGCACTCCCTTTGTGACCGGCATTCTCAACGCGACCGGCCTGGCCTTCAGCCCCGAGGGCGACCTCTATGTCACCTCCCGCGCCGAGGGCAACGTCTACCGCATCGACGGCGCCGGCGAACCGAGCCTCTACGCAGAAGGCATGGGCATCGCCACCGGAGCCGCCTTCGACGCCGAAGGCAATCTCTTCGTCGGCGACCGCAGCGGCACCATCTTCAAAATTGATCCCCAGCGGCGCATCTTCGTCTATGCCACGCTGGAGCCAAGCGTCTCCGCCTACCATCTCGCCATGGGCGCCGACGGAGTACTCTTCGTCACCGGCCCCACCCTCAGTTCCAACGATGCAATCTGGGCCATCGACACCCATGGAAGCGCACGCGCCTGGTACCGTGGGCTGGGCCGTCCTCAGGGTCTCGCCGTCTCCAGCGAAGGCGACATCTTCGTCTGCGCCTGTCTGCGCGGACGCCGCGGACTGGTTCGCATCACTGAAGCGGGTCAGGCAACGTTGGTGCTCAGCGGAATCCAGCTCGTTGGCGTTGCATTCTCCCCGCTGGGCACGACCGTACTAGCCACGAACGATTCCGTGTACGATGTGGACTTAGGCGTGGAAGGGTTCACCCCCCAATAAGCCAGGGCTCTGCCGCGCCTGTTCTTGGAACGGTTCACAACCCACAGCAGCTTGCCGCTCGCGCGAACGCTATCTGAGTCGCAGCCCATGGAGCCAGCAATGAGCATTGCACCCACTCCCCCGGCGCCGTATTACGCCGTCATCTTTACTTCCATCCAGACCGCTCCGGATAAGCAGTACGCGGCAATGGCCGCAGCCATGGTAGGGCTTGCTGCGCAGCAGCCCGGCTTTCTCGGAATGGAATCGGCGCGCGACGCGCTGGGCATCACCGTCTCCTATTGGGAAAGCCTGGAATCGATCGCCGCCTGGCAACGCAACTCCGCCCACCTGGTCGCGCAGCAGCGTGGACGCGAGGACTGGTACGCGGAGTTCAAGACCCGCATCTGCCGAGTGGAGCGGGATTACGGTTTTCAGCGCGAATGAACTGCGCGCACGCCCATCTGCAACAATAGAAGGAGCGCGGCCTGTCATCCCCTTCAGCCTCAGTGCCGCGCGCGATTGCGATCAGGAGCTGAAAGCTGTCTTCATGAAATGCGAAATCATCGCGGTCGGCTCTGAGATGCTCACGCCGTACCGCCAGGACACAAATTCTCTCTACGTCACCGAAAAACTCAACGAGCTCGGCGTCACGGTCGTCTTCAAAACCATCGTCGGCGACCGGCGCAAAGATCTGGTCAGCGTGATCCAGACCGCACTTGGCCGCGTGGACCTGGTCGTACTCATCGGCGGGCTGGGACCTACCGAAGATGACCTGACGCGCGAGGCAACCGCCGAGGCTCTTTCGCTGCGCCTGCGCCGCGACGGCGCTGTGCTCGCAGCCCTGCACGCGCGCGCGGCCACCTGGCGCATGCCCATGCCGGAGAACAACCTCAAGCAGGCCGACGTCATCGAGACCGCAACCGTGCTGCCCAACCCCAACGGCAGCGCCCCCGGCCAGTGGCTTGACACGACCTGCAACAGCTATCGCAAGCTCGTGATGCTCGTGCCCGGCCCGCCCAATGAGTGCAAGCCGATGTTCGACGCCGAGTGCCTGCCGCGTCTGCGCGCGATCGTTCCGCAGCGCCACATCGCCAAGCGCACTCTCAAGGCCGCCATGATCCCGGAGTCGCAGGCAGACAAGCTCCTGGCGCCCATCTACACCACCTACACTGACGTGGAGACCACAATCCTCGCGCACGCGGGCGACATTCAGCTCACACTCCTCTGCTCAAAAGCCAACCAGGACGCAGCCGAGCAGCGCGTGGAAGAGCTGGCCGGCAAGCTGGAAGAGGCGCTCGACGACTGGCTCTACTCCTCCGACGGCGAGACGCTCGAGCAGATCGTGCTCTACTACCTCGGCCTTCGCCAGGCCACGCTGGCCGTGGCGGAGAGCTGCACCGGCGGCATGGTGGCGCAGCGCATCACCGGTGTGCCCGGCAGTTCGCGTTCCTTCCTCGGCGGCGCTGTCGTCTACTCTGACCCGCTGAAGACCAGCTTCGCCAGCGTGCCTCCTGAGCTCATCGCAAAGCACGGAGCCGTCTCCGCTGAGGTCGCTGCCGCCATGGCCGATGGAATCCG
>JBBIVH010000220.1:0-4898 GCA_037439805.1 Acidobacteriaceae bacterium | reverse complement strand
GCGTTTTCATTGAGTCGCCTACCTTGCCCTCCGCAGCCGCACCTGCTTTTAGGGTAATTATATACTTGCGGAATCATCTCCAAAGATGCATGATGGAGGTGAGCGGTGAGCGATTGGATTTTTGCGACCCTCCGGAAGAGATCCCTGATGGGGATGTTTGTTGCCAATTTTGACGAGAGCGGAAAGCACAAGGATCACAAGGTGGTGGCTTTGGCCGCCGTGTGCGCGGAGGAAAGCGCTCTCCAAACTTTCAACGCTGAATGGCGCAAGTTGCTTCGGTATTTTGGAATCGAGTCTCTCCATTTGAAGACATTCATGCAGGTTTCGAGATGTATAAGCCCCAGAATTCCAAAGGCAAGAGACCTCGAAGAGAGGGCGGAGCTTCTTAAGCCTTTCGCAGATTGCATGAATGATTTTATGGAGTATGGACTTCTTCAGTCCTGGGATGTAGCTGGCTTCCGCAGCATACCCAAAGAAATTCGGTATCACCTCGGAGGGACTGAAAATCCGTATCTCACGGCCTTCGCTCACGGAGTGATGCGAGTCGTGGAGCACTCAAGCAAAGATCAACAGGTCAATATAATCTGCGATCATGACCAGGAAATAGCATTGGATTGTTTGAAGCACTTTAATGGCCTTCGTCAAGCCGATATGTCGCTCCGGATGAAATTAGTTTCCATGACTTTTGCGGACGATCAGTTTTTCCCTTCTTTGCAGGCGGCGGACATGGCCGCATATTTTGTTCGACTAGAGGCCATGAGAATTTTTCACGGGGGTAAGTTTCGCCTAAAGCCATTTCTGGAATACCTTCGCAGAGAACGCGGAGCGGGGAAAATGAGATGGGAGACTATGAACGCCACAAAAGAAGGGTTAGCGGAAGGAGTTGCAGCTATTCCGCAAAGGGTAATAAGCGATGAAAATAAGCGCCGACTTCGACAAATTCAACGTCGCAATGAACACGATTCTTCGCGCCGATTCTGCAAAGGTTAAAGCGGAGGTAGACGCGGAGATTCTGGAGCACACGGCAGAGAGAAAAGCGAGGGGAGAGCGCAAACGCGGGCGGAGGAGGAAGGTGGAGAACAATGACGATTGAAACAAAGATTGTGTTTGATCTGTCGGAAATCAAGCGCGTTATTTTTGAGTGTGAGACATGTCGGGCACGCGTCGCGGCCCCTGCTAAGACACTAGAAAAGCCTCCTTACGAATGTCCTGCTGGGCACAGATGGGAATGGAATGTAGATACTGGTTATCATTCCACGGAATCGCCGTTTAAGTCCTTTCTTTCTTCTGTTGCGAAGCTCCAAGACCCCTTGTGCGGACGCATGGGATTCAAGATTTTTCTCGAGATAGACGGCTCTTGCGGCCACGTTTCAACCGGGAAGGATTAGTCGTCCGTTTCTCCCACCTTGCCGGTCAGTTCGGCATAGGTAAGGCGACGGTCACTGACGTTGGATAGAACCAGCGAAAAACGGTCAGCATCATTCAGCGGGTTCTTTTGAATAGCGCGGTTGTTGTAGCGGAAAGACTGCTCATCGAGGTAACGGAACAGATGGAATGGTTCAACGCTCACATAGGTTCCATTGATGCCGCGCTTCAAGAGGCTCCAGAAGTTTTCGAGTCCGTTGGTATGGACGCGCCCATTGACGTATTCAACAGCGTGGTCAACAACCTGATGGGCGTAATCAGCCCCAAGCCCGTTGTAGGACATGAGCGCATCGGTATAGAGAGCCGCTCCAGCTTCCACATGCTTTTTGACTTCAGCGTGGAGAATTTGCCGCTTACGGCTGGGAACTATAGCAGTCCGAACCTGTCCCCCGCGCTCCAGCAATCCCATGACCGCAGTTTTGTCTTTTCCTCCAGTCCCAGTGATGCGGCGCTCCCGTTTGCTGATGTGCATGTTACGGGCCTTCCCACCGATGAAGGTTTCGTCAACTTCGACTTCGCCTCCGTTACCGCCGATCTTCATGAAAGAGCCGTTCTGCATGGCCTTGCGGATACGGTGAAGCATGAACCATGCGGTTTTCTGAGTCACACCCAAGGAGCGGGCAATCTCGCAAGAGCTGACGCCGTTCTTGGCAGTGGCGATAATCCAAACAGCCGGAAGCCACTTTTCAAGGCCCAGAGGCGAATCCTCAAAGATAGTCCCGACCTTGGCCGAGAACTGCCGTTTGGCGTGGGAACTCTTGCACTGCCACTTCCGCTGATTTGCCAGCCAGGTAACATTCTCACGGCCACAAGTGGGGCAAACAACGCCATTGGGCCAGCGGTGAGAGACCATGTACCGAATGCAGTTGTCGGCATCGGCGAAGTAGATAACGGCTTCTTGGAGAGTCTTGGGGCCTTTCATGATTCAAAGTATGACAAATCTGACTTGATTTGTCAAGTATATAATTGCCCTAATAAGCGTTGCCAAGGGTGTCTCAGGGCGCTCAAACGGGCCATTCGTGCCCCTGATTTCTATAACTTACGCGTAGTAGGTTTGCTGTCACGGCAGAGGTCGCGGGTTCGAGCCCCGTCGTCCCCGCCATTCATCAAGATGAGATGGATGATTGCGGTCGCGAGAGCCTAGTTTTTTTGCCTTCTCCGCACGCGGAAGATGGTCCAGTTGGTTCCAGCCAAATGTAGCGAAAGGGGCTTGCCAAAGGGCAAGTTCCTTTTTGTCTTGGTCGATGCCAGACCTCAGTCGCATATCGAGGAATCGAGCGAAGGCGCTGGTATGTCGTGAACTCAGCGCTGTAAGCGCGGTACATCCTGATTGAATGTGGATCGGGAGTCCGACTTGTTTTGGCGCGCGCCCCGCGCATGCAGAATGGATGCGACATTTTCCGGCAGCCATCCTGGCGAGCGCTCTACCGATCGGCGATGGAGCGAAGCGTGCACTGCGGGTTGAGGCGAACGCCGAAGCCGGGCGTGTCGCCGAGCCGGAGCCGGCCGCCGTGCGGGACGGGCTCATCGAGCAGGAGCGGCGAGAACATGGGGATCACTTTGTCCGCCTGCGGAGCCATCATCAGGAACTCGGCGAAGGGGCTGTTGTGGCGCGCAATGGAAAAGTGATAGCTGTAGACGCTTGAGCCATGTGGCACGACGAGCACGCCGCGCGCATCGGCCATGGCGGAGATCTTCAGCAACTCGGTGAGGCCGCCGCACCAGCCCACGTCGGGCTGCAGGATGTCGGCGCACTCCATCTCGAGCAACATGCGAAAGCCCCAGCGGCCGGCCTCGTGCTCGCCGGTCGTCACGAGCATGCCCGGCGGGATGCGCTTCCTGAGTTCGGCATAGCCCCAGTAGTCGTCGGGGAGTAGCGCTTCTTCCATCCACTTGAGATTGTGCTCGGCGGCGGCGTGGGCCAGACGCTCTGCGTAGTTGAGGTCGAGGCTCATCCAGCAGTCATACATAAGCCAGAAGTCGGGGCCGACGCGCGAGCGCATCTCGGCCAGCAGGGCAAGGTTCTTGTGCAGGCCTTCTTCGCCCTCGGCGGGGCCGTGATGCAGAGGCAGCTTGCCGCCGATGAAGCCGAGCTGCTGTGCGATGTCGGGGCGCGCGCCAGTGGCGTAGAAGCGGATTTCGTCGCGCACTGCGCCGCCAATCATGCGATAGACGGGCAGATCGCGCAGCTTGCCGAGCAGGTCCCATAGAGCCAGATCGACGCAACTGATGGCGTTGAGCACGAGGCCTTTGCGTCCGTAGAAGAGCGTGGAGAGATACATCTGATCCCAGATGCGCTCGATGTCAGATGGGTCCGCGCCGATGAGGAAGCGCGAGAGATGGTGCTGGACGATCCACGCCGCGGGCTCGCCGCCGGTGGAGACGGCGAAGCCGGTGACGCCGTTGTCGGCTTCGATTTCAACGACGAGAGTGCCGAGCACATTCAGGCCGAAGGACTGGCGGCTGGCGCGATAGGCAGGGTAGCGGGCCATGGGCGTGGCGATGTGGTCGTCAATCCAGTGACCGCTGCTCTGGTCGTGGTAGTCGGCTCCGCCACCCTGCACGAAAGAGGCGCGCACTGCGCGAATTTTTGCTGTAGCCATGGCCGCGTTTACTCCTTGTGACTCTGCTGCGCGTCAGTGTCCGCGTGTTGCGTGCCGGGCAGACGGACTTTTCGTGGATGCAATGAGCGCCGCATTGAGCAGCGTGAAGCAGGCGAGCACGTAGAGGCCCGCGCGCGAGGAGTGAAAGACGGTGTCGGCCCAGACCTTGACGTTGGGCGCGACCAATCCGCCGAGGTTGCCGGTGCCGATGAGAGCGATGCCGCCGGCCGCGGCGCGATCGGCAAGGTAGGCGGTGGGCAGCGTCCAGAAAAGTGGTTGAACGGTGATGAAGCCGGAGACCGCGAGCGAGAGTGCGACGAGCCCGAGGACCGGGCCGGTGGATGGGAATGCGAAGCTGGCGCACCCTGCGACGAGGAGCGTGAGGGCCGCGAGGTTGCGATGCGACCCATTCCGGTCTGCAGCCAAAGGCAGGACGTAGACGGCGACGAGCGCGCAGAGCCAGGGGATGGCCGAGACGAGGCCCACTTCAAAGCCTGCGGGCTTGTGAAGGAGCGCAGAGATTTCAGCGGGCAGGTAGAAGATGGCGCCGTAGGTGCTCATCTGAATGAGGAAGTAGATGAGTACGAAGCGCAGAACGCGGAGATCGCGCAGCATCGGCAGCAGGTCTGTGGGTCCGGTGGCGCGGCGCTCCTGCTCTTCCTGCGCGAGTGCGTGGACGAGTGCGTGCCTTTCTTCTGCGGGAAGCCAGGCGGCGTTGGCAGGCTTGTTGTCGAGGAACCAGAATGCTGCAAGGCCAAGGAGGACTGCCATGGAGCCCTCGACAAGGAACATCCATTGCCAGTTCTGGAGTCCGGCGACGGGATGCATGTCGAGCAGGTAGCCGGAGAGCGGTCCACCGAGGATGAGCGA
>JBBIVH010000219.1:0-4960 GCA_037439805.1 Acidobacteriaceae bacterium | reverse complement strand
CCGCCAACACCCACCACCAGCAGGCTTCCTGCCGCCTGTCGCAATGAACTCGTCATTCCATCTCCCAATCACCGAGTTCCTAGTTCCTTGTTCCCGATCCCTTGCTCTTCAGCTCCTGCTGTAACTCCTCCAGCAGATTCAGCGCCTGCAGAGGAGTCAGCGCATTCACGTCTACTTCTTCAATGCGATCCACGATGCGCTGAGAGAGCGGAGTGAACATCGTCATCTGCATCGGCTCCGGCTGCGTCTCCACCTGCACGCTCTGTCGTTCCTGCTTCTCGTGCTGCCGCAGCACATGCCGCGCCCGCTCAATTACTGCAGCCGGAAGTCCCGCCAGCTTCGCCACCTCAATACCGTAGCTCTTGCTCGCGGCGCCCGGCTCAATTGCGTGAAGAAACACAATGCCCTTCGGCGTCTCCCTTACGCTCACGCGCAGGTTGCGCACCCGCTTCAGCTTTTCCGCCAGCATGGTCAGCTCGTGATAGTGCGTCGCAAACAGCGTGCGCGCGCCTGTCTCGGCATGAAGATACTCCACCGTCGCCCATGCCAGGCTCAGCCCGTCAAACGTTGCAGTTCCGCGCCCCATTTCGTCGAGAAGAATCAGCGAGCGCCATGTTGCCGTATTCAGAATCGTCGCCGTCTCCGTCATCTCCACCATGAAGGTCGATCGCCCGCGCGCCACGTTGTCGCTAGCGCCGATGCGCGTGTAGATGCGGTCCACCAGTCCCAGCCGCATACGGTCCGCTGGCACAAAGCTCCCCATCTGCGCCATCAGCACCAGCATCGCCGCCTGCCGCAGATACGTGCTCTTGCCACCCATGTTCGGCCCGGTAATCAGCAGCAGTCCTGGCCCATCCTCTCCCGCATCCAGGTACACATCGTTCGCGATGAACCGCCCCTCGCGCGTCTCCTCCAACCACTGCTCAATCACTGGATGTCGCGCAGCCGCAGCTTCGAGCACCGGCTCATCCGTCAGCTCAGGCCGCACGTAGCGTCGCGCCGCCGCCAGATGCGCGAAGCACGTCAGCAGGTCCGCCTCCGCCACAGCATGGGAACTCCGCCGTATCCTGCCCGCAGCCTGCATCACGCTCCCGCGCAGTTCCGCAAAGATGCGCCGCTCAATCTCGATGCAGCGCTCATGCGCGGTCAGAATTTTGCGCTCATGCTCTTTCAGTTCCGGCGTCGTAAACCGCTCGGCGTTCACCAGCGTCTGCTTGCGTTCGTAATCCGCGGGAGCCAGCGCAAGATTCGCCTTCGTGATCTCGATGTAGTAGCCGAAGACCGAGTTATAGCGCACCTTCAGCGAGCCGATGCCTGTCCTCTGTCTCTCGCGCTCTTCAATCGCCGCTATGCGCTGCCGGCCGGTTGTAGAAATCGTTCGCAGCTCATCCAGCTCCGCATCCACGTCTGTCGCTATCACGCCACCATCGGCCAGCGTCAGCGGGGGATCTTCCATGAGCGTCAACTGAATCCGCTCCGTCATGTCCTCCAGCGCATCGAGCTTCTCCATCAGCACCCGCCACAGCGGCGCCATCATCGCGCCCAGCGCAGTCTTAAGTTCCGGCAGCCTGGCAAGGCTCATCGCCAGCGCGCGCACGTCGCGCGGCCCCGCCGAGTCGAGTGAAATCTTTGCCAGCAACCGCTCCAGATCCAGAATTCCACTAAACGCCCGGCGCACCTCCTCACGTTTCAGCAGGTCCCGCTGCGCCTCTTCCACCGCTTCGTAGCGAGCTTCCAGCGCGGCTCTTTCCGTCAGCGGTCTCAGAATTGTCGCGCGCAGCAGCCGCTTGCCCATCGGCGTCTGGCACGCATCCAGCGTGTGGAAGAGCGTCGCGCGCGCGTCCTGCCCCTGAAACAGTGGCTCTACCAATTCGAGATTCCGCACCGTTACCTGATCCAGTTGCAGCGCCGTCGAGTGCTCCTGAAAGCGCAGCGAATCCACATGCAGAGCCTCGTTCTTCTGCGTCGTTCGCACATAGTGCAGCAGAGCCCCCGCGGTGATTGCTGCCGCATCATGGCCCGTAAGGCCAAAGCCCTCCAGCGATCGCACCCCCAGTTGCCGCTCCACCAGCGGGACGGCAAAGTCGTGCGTCCAGACCCAGTCCTCCACGCGCGTGCGCGTCGCAATCTGCTCCAGCGCCGCTGGCGGCTCCGTTCCCGCGGTCAGCAACACCTCGCTCGGCGCAGCCAGCAGCAACTCATCCATCGCTTTTTCCCGCGCCCCCGCGCCGGAAAACTCCGTCGTGCGAAACTCGCCTGTAGACAGATCAAGCAGCGCCACCGCGCATACCGGCTCCTTGCCGCCCAGTTCAAAGTACGCCGCGAGAAAGTTGTTCTGCTCCTGTCCAATCCCCGCATCCAGCGCCGTGCCCGGCGAGAGCACGCGCGTCACCTCACGCCGCACGATCTTCTTCGTGAGCTTCGGATCCTCCATCTGCTCGCAGATTGCGATGCGATAGCCCTTGCGCAGCAGCCGCGTCAGGTACTGCTCCACCGAGTGATACGGCACGCCGCACATCGGCACTTGCTTCTCGCGGTCGCGCGCCGTGAGAGTCAGTTGCAGCTCGCGGCTCGCCACGGCCGCGTCATCATAAAAGAGCTCGTAGAAATCGCCCATGCGAAAGAACAGCAGCGCGTCTGGATTCTCCCGCTTCGCAGCCGTCCATTGACGCATGAAGGGCGTCAACTCCGCGCCAGCGCCCTCGTGCTGCGTCCTCCCGCCCGCGTGCACAGGTGCAGCGGAATCCAGCAGGGAAGCGGCAGGTTGGTTTGCGTCTTCGTTCACGTTGCTTATTAGATTACCGTGCCTCGCTCCGCTACAATCCTGCTGAACCAGTCATCTCTACAATCACCGCCCACCCCACGCAGGAAGGATGCTCCATGAAGTTTCGACTCGCTCTCGCAGGCTTGTTCACCGCAGCTCTCACGCTCATTGCATCACCTATGGCATCCGCTCAGTCCACGGCAGCCGGGCATCCTCACAAGCCGTTGAGCGCGAAGAAATTCGACGCGCTTGCCGACCGCGCCCTTGCCACGATGCGCGCCCGTGCCGCGCAACTCAACATCACAGGCGTCGCCGTCGTTTCCTACGCGCCCGGCGACACAGTGCAGGGATGGCTCTCGAAGATGGCCGTCGTCGGCCGCATGAAAGACGCCCCTTCCGCTACCAGCAAGGGCAACAACCTCGTCGGCATCGCCTACGCCAAATCCGCCGAAATGGCCGACACGCTCCGCGACAGCGGCACCGCTAGTCGCCCGCCCATGACGGGCGAATTTGGCTGGCAGGGCGGCGTAATTGCGCAGGCTCAATCCGGCCACTTCGTCGTGGCTTTCAGCGGAGGCAAATCGGAAGATGACGTGCAGGTCTCTCGCGCGGGCCTGGCTGTGCTAGGCCCTGCGCTCTGAAATCTGCCTCGCCTTACTGGGCAAACAGCTTCAGATCAATCCCTTCGCCCATCGCCTTGTACCCTGCGTCGTTCGGGTGCAGGTGGTCGCCTGAGTCATACGCCGGGTTGAAGTGCGTTGGGTTCGCCGGATCCTGCGTGATCTTGTCGAAATCCACCACGCCGTCGAATGTTCCGCTCGTCCGGATCCAGTTGTTCACCGCCTCGCGCACCTGCTCGCCTTTCTCAGACGAGTAACCCGCTCCGCCATAGGGCGTCAGCGTTGCGCCAAAGGCCTTCATCCCATGCTCGTGCGCCGCATCGGCAATCTGCTTCAGTCCCTGCTCCAGGTCCCCGGCCGTCACATCGTCTTCCGGGCCCAGCATCCGATGAAACCGCCCGATGTCGTTGATGCTTTCTAGCACAATCACAGCCTTCGCGCCGTTCTGCGCGAGCACGTCGCGATCCAGCCGCGCCAACGCGTTGGGCCCATAGCCGTCATTCAGCACGCGGTTGCCGCCGATGCCTTCGTTCAGCACGCCCACCTGCTCCATCCCGTGCTCCTGCTGCAGGCGCGCCGCCAGCACATCAGGCCAACGCTGGTTCGCATTCCGTGTCGAGAGCGCCCCATCTGTGATCGAATCGCCCAGCGTCACAATCGTCCGCGCACCCTTCGTCCACGCTACGTCCACTCCGTCGAGGAAGTACCACGACTCAATCTTCTTCGCGTCCGTCAGGGAAGAGGAGCCCGCCACATCGCCGCTCACCATAAAGTTGTCCTGGTCGGCAAAGTCGTGGAAGGTTTCCTGGCGCATCACCTGCTGCGGCACATAGAAGCTCACCGCGAGGTCGCTCATCGGCGCCAACGTCATCGTCACCGGGTCGGAATACGCCACCGCACCCGCCGCGACGCGCGCCGTCTTTTCGCCTCCGAAGGTCAGCGCGTGGTCCGTACCGTCCTTGATTGCGTCGCCCCCTGCGCTCACAGCCACGTGCACATCGCTCAGCACCAGCGGGTCCTTGCCGAACTCATTCGTAAACCGCACTCGGATCTGCTCCCCACCCGCAGAAACATGCACGATCTCCCGCAGCGTCATTCCGCTGAACTCGTGAATGGCAAAGGTGTTCTCAGCCAGCATCGGCGACGTTGCCCACGTGCCCACCCACTCGGGATGGCTCTCACCCCTGGCTTTACCCGGCGCTGCCATCACCATGGCCACTGCTAGCAGCCACACACCACCCGCACAGTGTCTCCACATCGTCTCGTACCCTCCAAGGGAATTCATGGGCCGTTCCCGCATCCTTCGGCCCGTAACAGCATAGCCGAGTACTCCCATCTGCAAGCCAGCACATTCTTTAACCCCAGCCGCACCCGCTGCCCGCTTCACATCCTCCATGCCAGCCTCAAGACCAGCTTCCTGTCTGAATCGATCGCCTGCCTTGCCTCAGAACGCGGCAAGAAATCCCCTCGTCAGGTGATTTACGTCACACGCGACAACCGCCTAAGGCCTTAAGATTGAACTCGAGATGCACCTCCTCTGGTTAAGAGTCGCGGCAGTGCTCTACGCAACGGCAAG
>JBBIVH010000218.1:0-4964 GCA_037439805.1 Acidobacteriaceae bacterium | reverse complement strand
ACTGGAACCGGCCTTCGATCGTGCTGTGGGGCGTGCGCATCAACGAGTCGAAGGACGATCACGATTTCTATGTGCGGACGAATGCGCTGGCGCATGCGCTGGATGAGACGCGGCAGACTGGCGGCATTCGCTACTTTCAGGAGTCGGAGTTCCTGGAGGATGTGTTCACGATGAACGACTTCGGATTTCCGCTGAAGCCACCGAATCATCCGCGCTATCTGAACACGGAGTTTGTGGGGCATACGTTTCCGACGAAGACGGTGGACGACAACGCGCACCAGATGGAACACACCATTCGCCATGCGCGCGTGCACAATCAGCTTGCTTCGAATCCGCAGTATGCGGGCGGGATTGGGTGGTGCGCGTTTGACTACAATACGCACTCGAACTTTGGTTCGGGCGACCGCATCTGCTACCACGGAGTGACGGACATCTTCCGCGAGCCGAAGCCTGCGGCGGGATTTTACAAGTCGCAGTGCGACCCGGCGGAAGAGGTCGTTCTGGAGCCGGCGTTCCACTGGGCGCGCGGCGATGAGCCGGTGGGCATCACGAAAGCGATGTTCTGCTCGAACTGCGATCACATCCAAGTGCTGGCCCGGCCGCAGGGAGCGGGCGAAGAAGCGTGGACTGAACTGGCCACGATTGAGCCCGATCGCGAGCAGTTTGGCAACCTGAAATATCCGCCGTTCGTGATGGACTTGACCAAGGTGGATCTGCACAAGCTGGGAGCAACGTGGGGTGATTTGCGGGCCGAGGGCTACCTGAACGGCAAGAAGGTGATTGAGAAGACGATGTCGGGCCGCGGGGTGGATAGCCGATTCAGCGTGCAGGCCGATGACACGACGCTGCTCGCGGATGGGGCGGACACAACGCGCGTGGTGCTGTGCGTAACGGACAGCCACGGGGCGATTCGGCCGTTTGCGAACGATGCGGTGATGCTGACGCTGGAAGGACCAGCAACCCTGATTGGCGACAATCCTTTCGCGCTGGTGGGTGGCACTGGGGCGGTGTGGATTCGCGCAAAGGAGAGCGCAGGCACGATACGACTGACGGCGCGGCATCCCCGTCTGGGCGCGCAGACCGTGGAGTGGACGGCAGCGGCTGTGCCGGCAGAACGCGTGTAACGGCGACTAAAAGCGCGTTGCAACGACGTGCGCAGCCTCTGCACGCTGGTGTGATGCTGCGAGAAGCTGCGTGGTACGCGGTCGAGGGAGATGCAATGAGCTTTTCACGGCGTGAGTTTCTTGCCACGTTTGCTTCAGCGGGTGGAGCTGCGCTTACAGGGCAAAGCAGCATTGCCGCTCCGCACCGCGTGACGGTGGCGTCTTCGACGGCGCCGCAGGCTACAGCAAGTGCGAGCGGCCGCGTGCGCGAAGCGCAGGGCGACGATGCACCGGTGGTGATTCCGGCAACGATGCCGATGGGATCCGGCCCGGCTCTGGGTGGAATCGGCACCGGCTTTGTGGAGATTCGCGCGGACGGCTGCTTCTACGAGTGGCAGATCTTCAACTCCGGCGCGTGGGCGCAGAATGCGAAGTCGACCACGGCGGCGCCAAAGCCGGGGCCGGAGTATCTGCGCTTCTTGGTGCGCACGCAGAAGAGCGGCGAGCAGGCGCCGCAGATGCGCAAGCTGTATCTGCGCGCGGACGAGAATGAGCTGTACTCGCTGCCGTTCCTGCAGGATGTGGAGTCGATCGATACGTCCGCGTGGTTTCCAATGACGACGCTTGCGTATCACGATGCAACGCTGCCGGTCGAGATAGCGGCGGAGGTGTTTTCGCCGTTTGTGCCCGGGCGGGCGCGCGATTCGGCAACGCCGGGCTTTCACGTGGAGTGGACGGTGAAGAACGTGAGCAGCGATCCGGTGGACGTCAGCCTTGCCGGATTCATGGACAATCCCCTGGCCTCGGCGCTGACGAAGCGCAATTTGACCAACACACTCACGCAGAGTGATGACCGAACCAGCCTGGAGATGGCAACGGCGGCGGAGACGGATTTTCCATCGGGCATTGGGAGCCTGTGCCTCTCTGTGACCGGCGGCGCACACTCGTATATGACCGGCACGTTTGAGGAGTATGCGCGGCCGGGGATGTGCCTGTGGAAGACGGAGCGCGTTCGCTACATGGTGCTGAGCAGCGTGCAGGAGCTGACGAAATCGGGGCGCTTGCCGAATGCGAACCGGCAGACAGACCCGTCCATTGGCCTGCCGAGCACGGCAGAGATTCAAGCAATGACGGAGACCCGAGCGCGCAGCGTGCTGGCAAGCCTCAGTACGGATGCGCTGATTGCGCGTGTGGTGGACGATGCCCAGGGAGACCGCGCGGATGAGCATGGAACGGCTCGCGATCTGCTGATGGAAGTGCGACGCAATCTATTGAACGCGCAGGATAGTCCGCGGCTGAACTGGGGTACGGGCGCGCTGGCGTCGAGCGTGACGATCCGCCCCGGCACCGAGGCGAAGATACGCTTTACGCTGAGTTGGTTCCTTCCGCATCACCTGACGGTGGATGGGCGGGAGCTGGGCCATATGTATGCGAACTGGTACAAGGATGCGGGCGAGGTGAACGTATTTCTTTGCGACCACTTTGAGGAGCACCACGCGGCCACAAAGAGATTTGCGCGAACTTTGGCGGATACGTCGCTGGGCGATCCGCAGGCTTTTGGCTGGTCGAGCCAGCTCTCTACATTGATTGCCAACACGTGGTGGACGCGGGATGGCAGTTATGCCATCTGGGAGGGGCTGGGCTGCTGCGGGCTTTCCACGATGGATGTGGACTACCAGGGAAGCTTTCCGGTGGTCGCTCTCTTCCCTGAGTTGAAGCTTGGGCAGATGCGCCAGTCCATCCGGTTCCAGAACAGCAAGGGGCAAGTGCCGCACACGTATGCGGGCGATGTGGAGCGCGTGGATGATGGATTCCTGCGCGTGGATATGAATCCGCAATTTGTGATGATGGTGTGCCGCGATTATCTCTGGACTGGCGATCGCAGCTATCTCAAGGAGATGTGGCCGCATGTGGTGAAGGCGATGACCTTCACGGCGAGCCTGGACACGAATGGCGATGGGCTTCCGGATCGCGACACGGCCGTGCAGACATACGATCAGTGGCGGATGCGCGGAACGCCGGCGTACATCGCATCGCTTTGGCTGGGCGCGCTGCGCGCGGGCGCGTATCTGGCGGATGAACTGGGCAGCACAGGCAATGCGAAGAGTTGGAAAGAGCTGCTGGAGCGGGCCTCGGCAAACTTCGATCACACGCTGTTCAATGGAACGTACTACAGCCTGTGGGTGGATGGAGCGCAGCGCGATGAACTGTGCATGACGGATCAGATCTCCGGCGAGTGGTTCACGCAAATGATCGGACTACCGACGACGATCTCGCCGCAGAACCTGGATACGGCGATTACGAAGATCTACGAATACAACTTCAACCCGGAGTTCGGCCTGCACAACGCGACAGCGCCGAAGCGCGGCTCCGGTCTGCTGGCGCTGAACAATCTGCAGGCCGGCGGTCTGTGGTCTGGGATTGAGTTTGCATTTGCCTCGTTTCTGATGGGACGCGGGCATTATGAAGATGGGCTGCGTGTGGTGGAGGCCGTACACCGCCGCTATCTGCGCGCGGGACGCCCGTGGAATCACGTGGAGTGCGGCGGTCATTATTCGCGCGCGCTGAGCAGTTGGGCAACGCTTCTGGCGGCGACGGGCTTCAAGCCGGACGTGCCGCATGAGGCGCTGACGCTGATGCCTGCGGCGCCGGGAGATTTTCATGCGCCGTGGGTGATGGCGTCGGGGTTTGGAAGCATTCGGCGCGAGGGCGAGCGGCTGTCGATTGCATGCACGAGTGGGAGTCTGACGCTGCGGAGGCTGCGCCTGAGCAAGCCGCCCCTCCAGGTGAGGATGGATGGCACGGCTCTGCGCGCGCAGATGCGTCAAGAGGGAGCGGCTACTGTGGTGGAACTCGATGAAGCGGTGCGCCTGCAGGCCGGCGAAATGCTCGAGCTGGCGTGAGGACGGATGAGCTCGATGGGCGCTTTGGCGCGGTCGTAGAATGGAACTGCTCGTGAGGCAGAGATTGGATCGTTCCAAAGACAGAAGACCCGCGCCGGACTGCAAGAGAGATGCCGCCGCTGTGCGGAAGCGCAAGAGATGGGGAGGGAGTTGCCACTCCTGGAGGATGCCGGGCGGCGTGCGATTCCGAAATGCGTGGCTGATCGCGCTGGCCGCTGCGTGGATGCTGCTCACTGCCGGGTTCGCGCAGGAGACGGGCACATCGAATCCGCGAGGCTCGGTGACGCTGCAAGGGCAGGTGCTGAATGCGGAGGGCAAGGGCGTGGCCATGGCGCATCTTCGCGTCATAGGGCCAGCCGGCAACCGCGTGTGCGCGTTGCAGACGAATGCCGAAGGCCGCTTCAGGTGTGCGGGTCTCGCAGTGGGACGCTACACGGTAAGTGTGGACGAGGACCAGAGCGCCGCAGCGACGGTAGAGGCTGCGCAGCCCGATGCCACGGTGCAGGTCACGCTGAAGCTTGGGGCCGCAGGCGAGGCTGCGGCGCATTCTGGCGCGACGGAAAAGACACGCGCGGCTGCGGAGGCGATGCAGTTTGCGGATGATCCGAACTTTAAGGTCGCGGGCGTAACGGATTGGACGGCGGCGGGAGGGCATGGATCAGACTTCAGCCTGCGGACCAGCGAGGCTCTGACGCGCGAGACGCTGCGCATGCAGGCGGCAAAGGCCGACGCGCGGGGAGCAAGCGATGCGGCCAAGGCAGCGGCATCGATCGCGACCGAGGATGCGCTGAAGGGTGCTGTGGCTGCGAAGCCGGGCAGCTATGACGCAAACTATCAACTGGGCAAGTTTTATCTGGATTCTGGACGCTACGCGGAGGCGATTTCGCTGCTGCAGGCGGCGGAGCAGGCGCGTCCGAATGACTACGAAGCAGGAATCGCGCAGACGGAGGCTATGTGG
>JBBIVH010000217.1:0-4999 GCA_037439805.1 Acidobacteriaceae bacterium | reverse complement strand
CGCTCGAAGAGGGCCTCACGCCGCTCATCCTCGGCGGCGACCACTCCATCGCTGTCGGCTCCATCTCCGGCGTGTCCGAATTCTACCGCCGCAGCAGCCAGAAGATTGGCCTCCTCTGGATTGACGCCCACTCCGACATCAATACTCCTGAAACCTCGCCGTCGGGCAACGTCCACGGCATGCCGCTGGCCGCGCTGCTCGGCCTCGGCCCTGAGCCGCTCACGCACATCTTCGGCTACGCCCCCAAGATCCTGCCGGAGAACACTGTCCTCATTGGTGTGCGCGACATCGACGCCGCCGAGCGCGAGAACATCCGCCGCGCCGGCCTCACCGAGGTCTACACCATGCGCGACATCGACGAGCGCGGCATGCGCGCCGTCATGGAAGAGGCCCTGCGCGCCGCCGGCCGCGGCACCGCCGGCTACCACGTTTCGCTCGATATGGACTGGATTGATCCAGAAGACGCACCCGGCGTCGGCACGCCCGTCCGCGGTGGCGCCACCTACCGCGAGGCCCACCTCGCCATGGAGATCATCGCCGACCACGGCCGCATGGTCAGCTTTGAAATGGTCGAGGTCAACCCCGTCATCGACGAGCACAACCGCACCGCCGACCTCGCCGTCGAACTCGCCTGCTCCGCCTTCGGCAAGAAAATTCTCTGAGGAGTGATATGCGACTTCGTTGGGTTGGAGATGCGCGCGACTATGTTAAATGGGATTGTGTGTTCGAGCATGCTGAAGGTCGCTTCGTGTTCTATTTGCCGATGTTGCGGAGTGCTAGTGAGCCAAGGTGTAGGCATCCGCAAGTACAAGAGCATTTTGACCGCCAGAAGGAGTTAGACCAATTTGCGGGGTTGTTCCCAGGAAGATTTGCAGTGTTCAAATCTCCGCATGAGGAATACTCGACACGAATTGCATCTAGCTATTTTTTGCACGCCGCGCGCGAATTGAAAGCCGTGCAGTTGTCGCACAGTGTATTAGTCTTCATTGATCCCGACACAGGGGTGGAGCCTGCTGGAGGCGCCAAGGATGAGCACCTCAGGATCGCCGATCTAAGGATGACTTGGAATGCCCTGCAAGTCGGCGACAGATTGATTGTTTACCAGCACGCTTCACGTTCCACAGATTGGCGGCGCAGATTGAAGAACCGCGTGGCCGAATGTTTGAATATAGAAATTGCTTCTGAACCCTATTTCAACACTGAACTTGCCAAGGATGTGTGTTTCCTGGTGCTGGAAAAATCTGAACAATGAAAAAACTCCGCGTAGGCATCCTCTTCGGTGGCCGCAGCGGCGAGCATGAGGTCTCGCTGCTCTCCGCCGCTTCCATCCTCAGTGCCATCGACCGCCGCAAGTTCGACGTCGTGCCCATCGGCATTACCCGCGAAGGCCGCTGGCTCGCCGCCGCCGATGCGCACAGCCTCCTCGAAGGCACGCATCCCGCCTCCGCGCGGCATCTCCGCGCAGGCGACCCCGAGGCCACGCCTGGCGCGCGCCTGCTGCATGAAGGCATCCCTACGCTGCTCGCGCCCGAGCCCCGTTCTTCCACAACCCTCGTCCAAAACCAGGAAAAATCCCTCGACGTCGTCTTTCCCGTCCTGCACGGCACCTTCGGCGAAGACGGGACCATCCAGGGCCTCTTTGAACTCGCCGGCATCGCCTACGTCGGTTCCGGTGTTCTCGGTTCCTCCGTCGGCATGGACAAGGACGCCATGAAGCGCCTCTTCGCGCAAGCCGGCCTGCCCATCGTCAAGCATGTCACGCTGCTTCGCGGCGACTGGGAAAAATCCCCGCGCAAAGCCATCGCCGCCATTGAGGCAGCGCTGCGCTATCCCGTCTTCGTCAAGCCCGCCAACCTCGGCTCCTCGGTCGGCATCAGCAAGGCCCATGACCGCAAGGAACTCGGCCCCGCGCTCACCCTCGCCGCACGCTATGACCGCAAGCTCGTCGTGGAAGAGGGCGTCGGCGGCCCACGCGCCAAGGCCCGCGAACTCGAAGTCGCCGTCCTCGGCAATGACGATCCCAAAGCCAGCGTCGTCGGCGAAATCATCCCCGGCAAAGAGTTCTACGACTACGAAGCGAAGTACCTCTCCGAAGGATCCATCCCCATCATTCCCGCCAGGCTCACCCGCGCCCAGTCGGCGCAGATTCGCGCCATGGCCGTCCAGGCCTTCAAAGCCTGCGACCTCGCAGGCCTCGCTCGCGTCGACTTCCTCATGGAGCCCGGCGGCCGCCAGCGCATCTACCTCAACGAGGTCAACACGCTCCCCGGCTTCACCCAGATCAGCATGTATCCCAAGCTCTGGGAGGCCACCGGCATTCCCTACCGCGACCTCATCACGCGCCTCATCGAGCTCGCGCTGGAGCGCCAGCAGGAGAAGAACCGCACCACCTACACCCTGCAGGAGTAGGATGGGCGTGGAGCCGCATCGCTCCACCGCGCTGCCTTATTCTGTCTATGAGGGACCCGTCCGATGACTCTGCTCGATGCTCCCACTTTTGATGCCGCGCGCGCGCGTCGCCGCGCAACTCTTCTCTATACCGCAGCGGGACTCTTCTTCGTGCTGCTCATCGGCGGCTGGTTCGCCTCGGGCATGCCCGTCGACTGGCCATGGAACTGGTGGACGCATCTGCGCGGACGCATGGCCGCCAATCACTTCCTCGACGCCGTCCAGCAGAACGACCTGCAGAAGGCCTACGCCATCTGGAGCCACGATCCCGCATGGCAGCAGCATCCCAATCAGCACGCCGAATATCCCTTCGCGCGCTTCGAGCAGGACTGGAGCCCCACCAGCTCAGCCAACGAATTCGGCCCCATCAAGAGCCACAAGATTGTCGCAGCGCGCCGCTCCGGCAACGTGCTCATCATGGGCATCCGCGTCAACGACCTGAAGAGCAACGCGCTCTTCCTCGACTACGATCCCGCTACGCACACCCTCGGCTTCTCGCCCGTCGAACTCTACCTTGGCCCGTAGCTGTGGCCCGTAGCCGCACAAACTTGAACCTATGCGGGTGCCCCTGGTCTCGATTTTGAGACCAGGGAGTTGATGAACCCAAGCCGGCGATTACGCCTTCAACTCCGCCAGCGTCTTCTCCAGGCTCGCCGCATCTTCGACGTTCAGCGCCTTCTGCGCGCTGTCAATCTGCTTCATCAGCCCGCACAGCACCTTGCCGGGGCCAACCTCCACAAACATTGTCGCGCCTGCAGTCACCAGCGCCTGCACGCACTCCACCCAGCGCACCGCGCCGGTCACCTGCCGCACCAGCGCGTCGCGTGCTGCGGCCGCCGTTGTCACCAGCCCGCCCGTCACGTTCGCCACCACGGGTATCCCCGGCTCGCTCACTTGAATACCGCCCAGCACCCGCGCCACTTCATCCTGCGCCGGCTGCATCAGCGCGCAGTGGAACGGCGCACTCACCGGCAGCATCACCGTGCGCCGCGCGCCCTTTGCCTTGGCCAGCGCCGCGGCCTTCTCCACCGCCGCCACCGCGCCGGAAATTACCGTCTGCCCCGGTGAATTCAGATTCGCCGCCTGCACCGTCTGGCCTGTCTCACGCGCGGCTTCCGCGCACGCCTCGGCCACCTGCGCCGCATCCAGTTGCAGCACCGCCGCCATCGCACCCTGGCCCGCCGGAACCGCCTGCTGCATCGCCCGCCCGCGCGCCTTCACCGCGCGCACCGCATCGGCAAAGCTCAGCGTCCCCGCCGCCACATGCGCGGACCACTCGCCCAGTGAGTGCCCTGCCGCCAGCGCCGGTGTCACGCCCAGCTCGGCCAGCACGCGCAGCGCCGCTACGCTCACCGTTAGAATCGCCGGCTGCGTGTTCTCCGTCAGCCGCAGCTCATCCTCCGGCCCTTCAAAGCACAGCCGCGACAGAGCAAACCCGCACGCCGCATCAGCCTCGGCAAAGGTGGCCGCAGCCACAGCGAAACGCTCGGCAAGCTCGCGGCCCATGCCAACGGCCTGCGAACCCTGCCCCGGAAACAGAAATGCAATCTTTGTGCTCATGCCATCATGGATTGTAGCGGATGGCCGCGACCCTTCGAGATGCACAAAACGCTGCCACGCAGAAGCACGAGCCTCAATTCCACCGGCTCTTGTCGTCGTGCTCCTCGTCGATCTGCCGGCCCTGCCCGTCAAAGCGCACCGTGCGTCCCTGCTTGCGCATGTACACTTCAAACTTCCGCGCCGCGCGCCGCCGCTTCCACCGGTAGTAGCGGTTCCGCAGCCCATACCAGCGCTCGCTCATCGCAAAGCTGAACCCGCGTCGCGACGCCATCTTGAGGTACAGCCATCCCGCCAGCGCGCCGCCCAGTTGCGCAAAGGCATACAGCCGCTGCGCGCCGAATAGCATCGCAATCGCGACCAGCCCGTAGATGATCGCCATGTACCGGGCCTTGATCCCAATCGTGAAAAACAGCAGAAACTCCGTCTCGCCGTACAGCACGCCAATCGCGACCAGCAGGCCGAAGATGCCGCCGAAGCAGCCATAGAGCGGCACGGGAATCACCGAGAGTCCGA
This sequence comes from Acidobacteriaceae bacterium, assembly GCA_037439805.1. Taxonomy (GTDB): domain Bacteria; phylum Acidobacteriota; class Terriglobia; order Terriglobales; family Acidobacteriaceae; genus Telmatobacter. The sequence continues at coordinate 478 of JBBIVH010000217.1, read as the reverse complement.
AGGCCGCGCTCGCGCCATACAGCAGCGCCCCGGCCACCGCCGTGCCCAGCACAGAGGCGCCGTAGAGCCCCATCACCCAGCCATCGGTATGCATCGCCTCCAGAAAGCCCGCGAGGAACCACAGCGACAGCAGCTCAAACAGCGTGCCCATCAGGCCAAAGTGCACCAGGCTGTACGTCAGTGGCTGCCACAGCGCGCCATGCAGAAAGGCCGCGGGCGAGAACGCCAGCAAATTCACCAGGCTTCCTGCCAGCGCCGGCATCACCGCGCCCAGCACGATCAAGGCGAAGTACGCCGCCAGATTCACAAGAATCAGCCGCCGCGTCGCGCCGCGGAAATCTGGAAATGCAAACGGGGTGGAGCCGAGCCTTCGCATCGTTCCTCACAGGTTAAATGGTCGCTGCTGCCGGTGTCATCGAGGCATGCCGCCTTGCCAATGCCTCTTGACCTCAGGCCGGTGACTCCCTAAAGCTAGAGA
>JBBIVH010000216.1:0-5099 GCA_037439805.1 Acidobacteriaceae bacterium | reverse complement strand
ACGCTACTCGTCGCTTAACTCGTACGGAATTCCGAATCGCCCGATCTGGATGAGCGACTTGTCGGACGGAGGCCAGATGCGCAGGCTCTCGACCCGGGTCTTGCCGGCGATGCGGCGTGCCTCAGCCGTGCCAACGAGCGCGCCGGTCGCCGCAACGTTGAAGTGTACCTTCAGTGCGTCCGTGTCGCGCTCCCAGCCGAAGGCATACTCCCCAGGCGTGAGCTTCACTCCGCCAATCGTAATCGGCGCCTGCACCACCAGGTAGTGCGAGTACTTTCCGTCGGCCGAGTAGCCCGCCGTTATCAGCACGACGCCGGCAATGTAGCGGCCATGGCTATTCACAATCCCGCTGGCTGTGCGCATCTCTGTTTCAATGCGCTCCTTCTCCACCGGAGCGCGCGCCGGCAGCAGGCTTGCCAACTCGGCGTCTGTGGCCTGACGCCACGTCGTCTTCTCTGCCTGCGAAGCGCGCGCTACCGGCGCAAGCATTGCAGTCATCACTGCAGCAACAATCAGCTTCTTCATGGTCCCGGTTTCCTCAAGCTCTCCAGCGGCACAATGCCCCTTTGAATCGCCGCCGTCGCTGCCTGCGTGCGATCTGTTACGCCCAGCTTGCCCAGCAGGCTGTTGATATGCGTCTTTACCGTCGCTTCGCTGATGTCGAGCTCGGTCGCGATCTCCTTGTTGCTCTTGCCGCGAACAATCTGCTCGAGCACGTCGAACTCCCGCGGCGTCAGCTCTTCCGCGCCCATCCGCTCGGCCAGCTTCTGCGCGATCGCCGGAGGGATGTGCGACTTGCCTGCGTGAACCGCGCGAATCGTCGCAATCAGCTCTTCGCTCGTCATACCCTTGAGCAGATATGCCCGCGCGCCGGCCTGCAGCGCACGATAGATGTCCTCGTCGCCGTCATACGTGGTGAGCACGATGAACCTCGCCTGCGGCGTCTCCATGCGAATTCGCTGAATCACTTCCACGCCTGACAGCCGCGGAAGTCTCAAATCGGTCAGGGTGATATTCGGCTGGTGCTTGCGAAACTGCGCAATCGCTTCCACGCCATCCGCTGCCTCGCCCACCACTTCGATTCCGTCCGCAACGTTGAGCAGAGCCACCAGCCCCTGCCGCACTACGTGGTGATCTTCCACCACCAGCACCTTGATCGTCTCCTGAGTCACGCCTACTCCTTCTGGTCTTTTCTCGCCGGCACGCGCAACCGTACCGTCGTTCCTCCGCCGCTTTCGCTCGTCACATCGAGCGTGCCTTTGATCGCTGCAGCGCGCTCACGCATGCCGGTCAACCCATAATGTCCCGGAGGCGACTTCGCATCGCCCTCCACAGCAAATCCGCGTCCGTCATCCCGCACCTCCAGCGCAATTTCATTCTGCCTGTACTCCAGTTGGACTGTCAGGCGACGTGCTCCGGCGTGCTTCTTCACATTATGGATGGCCTCCTGTGCTACGCGCAGAATTTCCTGCTCGGTTCCCGGCGGCAGCGACCTGTACGCGCCATAAATGCTGAAGGTCGCCTCCAGGCCATACCCGCCTGCCTGCTCGGTCACCCGCCGCAGTTCCACGGGCAGCGTCTTCTCGCCCGAGTCCTGCGAGCGCAGCGCCCAGATGGATTGCCGTGCGTCCGCCAGTCCATCCCGCACCTGGCCGCGGGCCGTGTCCAGTTGCTTCGCCGCCGCATCCACTTTCTGCTGCCGCAGAAGCTCCGCCAGCACCTCAAGCTGCACGCTGATCCCCACATAACCCTGCGCCAGCGTGTCGTGAATCTCCCGCGCGATCCGGTTGCGCTCGCCGAGCACGGCGCGAAACTCCCGCTCCGCGCGCATCAGCCGAAGCCGCAGAATCACCACCACCAGCGCAGCCAGCAGCAGCGCCAGCACAATGTAGAACCACGCCGTCTGGTAAAAATGCGGGCGCAGCTCAAACCGCAGGGCTGCACCCTCAGCGTTCCAAACGCCGTCATTGTTCGCCGCCTGCACGTGAAAGACATACCGCCCCGGCGGGATATTCGTGTAATACGCTGTGCGCCGCGCACCGGCGTCCGTCCAGTGGTGATCAAACCCCTCCAGCATGTAGCGGTAGCGCACCTTTTGCGGAGCGACGAAGCTCAGCCCTGCATAGTCAAATTCAAAGTGCACATGGCCCGCCTGCACCCGCACGGCCGCGCCGTTTCCCAGCGGCTGCTCCACGTCATCCACGGCAAAACGCTCAATCGCTACAGGCGGTGGCTCGGTGTTGATCGCAAAATGCGCGGGGTCTGCAACCACCAGCCCTTTCGGCGTTGCAAACCAAAGCCGACCGTCGCGTCCGCGCCACGCCGAGGGGTGGCTGTTCGTCGCGGTCTCGCGGCTGCGCAATCCATCCGCCGGGCCAAACTCGATCCAGTTCCTACACTCCGCCGTCATCGTGCAGTCGCAGCGCGCGATTCCTGCGTCCGTCGCGAACCACAGATGATTGCCGGCATCGTCCAAAATCGCGTGAATGCTCTTCTCATCCAGGCCTCGACCCTTCGGCGCGCTGAAGCGCGCGCCATCCCACAGGTTCCAGCCGTGGTCCTGCGTGCCGATGAAGAGTTCATTCGCGCTGCGCACCAGCAGCGATGTGACGACGTTGCTTGAGAGCCCATCCTTGGTCGTGTAATTCGTCATCGTACCGCCGCTCAGTCGCGATAACCCTGCCAGCGTCGCCACCCACAAGTCTCCATGCGCATCGCGCGCCATTGCGCCCACCAGGTCGCTGCCCAGCCCGTTCGCCTTCGTGTAGATCTCCATCGGACCTGGCGCTGGCGCATGCGGCCAGTGCGCCAGCCCTCGCCGTGTGCCCACCCAGAGGCTTCCATCCGCATCCACCAGCAGCGACCGCACAAAGTCATCCGGCAGACCGTCTGCCGAGGTAAACGACTGCACCTGTCCTCTGCGAATGAGGCTCAGCCCATCCGGCGTGCCCACCCACAAGTCGCCATTCGGTCCCGAAGCCAGCGCCAGAATCACGTCGCTCGCCAACCCCTCGCGCACCGTCCACGTCTGCGCAGTAAAGCCGCCCGCCGCATTTCTCCGCAGCGCGCTCAGTCCGTTGCCGCTCGTGCCCACCCACAGTGTGCCCGCGCTATCCTCTACCACCGTCGTCGTCGCGTCCGAGCTTAACCCCTCATGCGTTCCCAGCACGTGGAAGCGCTGGTCGCGCAGAATATCCAGTCCGCCTGTCTCCGTGCCCGCCCAGAGGTTGCCTTCGCGGTCTTCCATCAGGCTCAGCACGCTCGCGCCCGCCAGCGGATCCGTGACCGGCAGCCGCTCCAGCCTGCCCTCGGCGTAGCGCGCCAGCCCGCCATTGGTGCCGATCCACAGCGTTCCCTCGCGGTCCGCAAGCAGAACCTGCATGCGCGTTCCGGGCAGCTCCTTGCCGACGCTCCACCGCACGAGCTTGCCACGCTGCATCAGTTCCACCGTTGTGTGGGTTGCTCGCACGCGCTCACCGCTGGAGAGCCGCGCCGCGAACGCGGGAGTCTCGGCCATCTCGGGGCTCACGCCGCCGACCCGCCCAACCGGCACAATCGTGTCTCCGTCCAGCATCACGTCGCCGCTGCTCGTACTCGCGGCCACATGCCCGTTTCGCAGCTCCAGGCTGAGAATGCCATTCGCCGGCAGGCCCTGCGCCGTTGTATACACCCGCACCGACCCGCCCTGCAGCCGCGCCAGACCATCGCCGGTGCCGATCCACAGCGCCCCATCGCTGGTCGCGAGCAGGCAGCGAATATCGCCGCTCGGCAACTGCGGCTGGGAGTGCATATCCAGAACCAGAAAAGAATTGCCGTCAAACCGCGCCAGCCCGGCCTCGGTCCCGATCCACACAAACCCGTCCTGCGTTTGCGCCAGCGCGTGCACCGTGTCCTGCGGCAGCCCGTTCTCCATCACCCACGCCTGCCGCGCATAGTCCGCCAGCGGAGTCGTCGGTTGCAGGCCCCATCCCGCCGCGCCGCAGCCCAGCAGGCACAGCCCCAGCAGCGCCCACCGCACCGCGCCCCTCGCCGATTTGGCCCGTCCGTCGCTCAACCCGTGCTGCGCGCCTCAACCTCCGCGCAACTCCACACTACTCGTTCACCCGCGTCTATGCCCAACTTCCGACCTTTTCCCGACCCAAACCTCCAACCATCGATGGACGGCCTCATCCCCCAATGGGCCCAAGACGCCGCACCGCCCAAACGCTACTCTGTCTTTGTCTCCTGATTGGCCTGTACATTTCTGGCAATGTTTTTCGGGTGGAAGCCGCACAAATGGCTCCCACCCGATTCTTTTGCGCCCCACGCCCACAGCGCACCCCGCCCGCCGTCTGCTAACCTGCTTCCGCCATGGATTACTCCAACATCCTCCTCGATCTCCGCCCGCCGCTCGCCATCCTCACCCTCAACCGCCCCGCCGTCCTCAACGCGCTCAACGCCGCGCTCTTCGCCGAGCTCGCCCACGCCCTCAACCGCGCCGCCGAAGACCCCGCCGTCCGCGTCATCCTCCTCACCGGCGCGGGAAGCAAGGCCTTCGCCGCCGGAGCCGACATCCGCGAGATTGCCGCCACCGACGCCGTCACCGGCCAGGAACTCTCCCTCCGCGGCCAGGCCGTCTTTCGCTTCATGGAAACCTGCGGCAAGCCCGTCCTCGCCTGCATCAACGGCTTCGCCCTCGGCGGCGGCTGCGAACTCGCCATGGCCTGCACCCTCCGCCTCGCCGCGGACACCGCCCGCCTCGGCCAGCCCGAAGTCAAACTCGGCCTCCTGCCCGGCTACGGCGGCACGCAGCGCCTGCCCCGCCTCGTCGGCCGCGGCGCCGCCCTGCGCCTCCTGCTCACCGGCGACATCATCTCCGCGCAGGAAGCCCTCCGCATTGGCCTCGTCGATGAAGTCCTGTCCGCCGCCGAGCTCATGCCCCGCGCCGAAGCCCTCGCCCGCCAGCTCGCCGCCAACGCGCCCCTCGCCCTCGCCAGCACCCTCCGCGCCGTCGATGAAGGACTCGACCTGCCCCTCGAACCCGCCCTCCGCCGCGAAGCCGAACTCTTCGGCGAGCTCTGCGCCACCGCCGACAAAGCCGAAGGCACCGCCGCCTTCCT
>JBBIVH010000215.1:732-5110 GCA_037439805.1 Acidobacteriaceae bacterium | reverse complement strand
ACGCCGCGCACCTTCACATGCATCTGGCCGCTGGCAGCATTCAGAATCTCGATGTCCGGCTCGCCGAAGATGACGAACAGATTGCCCTTGCCGGTGTTCTTCAGGTCGGCGGCCATGTGCAGGTCGGCGTTCATGCGGGCCTTCAGCACGGGAATGCGGCCCAGCTTGTTGAAGTCGGCGGAGTGGGCATCGTAGCTGAAGGCGCAGGCAATCAGCACGTCAAAGGCAGCGTCGCCGGCCTCGCGTGCGGCAGCAACCAGGTCTTCGCGGGTCACGGTGCCAAACTCCGGGCCAATGAAGATGCCGGCGCGCTTCTCTGATCCCGTTTTCTGGGGTCCATCCGCCTCGCTGTAGCGGCCCTCGGCGCAAATGTAGTTGCCCGGCCACGGAGCAAGCGAGGTGAAGGTGATCTTGTCTTCCTTGTGCGCCTGCTGCACGCCGCTGGTCTTCAGATTGTCGAGGATCACCTGGACGAAGTTCTTTGCGTCGCGAGTGTCGGCTTCAGCGCGTCCAGGGGTTTCGATCAGGTCTTCGTTCTCGTCCACGGCCAGCACGCGATGCGGTGACAGGCTCTCAACGGTAAAGGGACCGGCAACGCGAACCTTTTTCTTGTCTTCGTAGGGCTTGTCGTAGAGGTACTCGAACTCGGCCTTGGCGGCGATGGAGGCGTCGATGGCCTTCTGGCGAGCGATGCGCTGCTCCCACCATTGTTGGTGGGTTTTGCGGATTTGGCCAGGAGCGACCTCAAATACCGCTTTTTGTAAACTGCCTTCTGCTCCGATGATGTCAGAGATATCTCGGGGGATTTCCCATTCCTGCCAATTTCTTCTCAGGTACTGATTCAGTTTTTGGCGCAGCGGCTCCATGCGCGTCTGGTAGTCCTCCCAGATCACGTCGATCTCGGCGTTGTTGGCGATGGACTTGAGCGTGATGTGCGGCACGCGTTCGTAGACGAATCCCTGCCGAATGTTTCCGTGCACGGGAGTTTCCGAGGGCACACGCCCTTGCAGCTTGGCTTCCTGCAACTGGCCGTCGCGGGAGTCTGCGAGCAGATAGTACGGATAGCGTGCTCCCATGATGCGTGCGCGAGCGAGAGCGAGAGCCACGCGCGAGGTGTCGATGGTGATCCAGCGGCGTCCCCACTGCTCGGCAACGTAGGCGGTTGTGCCGGAACCACAGGTAGGATCAAGCACGAGGTCGCCAGGGTCGGTGGCCATGAGAAGACATCGTTGCAACACTTTTGGGCTCGTCTCAACCACGTATCGCCGTGATTCATGAAAACTGCCAACGATCGTGTCCGTCCACGTGTTGTGAAACTCGGACACGGGAAAATCTCGATTGAATCGCTTATAGCGTAAGCTGTTTTCTGCGCGAAAGAGTCTATCGGCGTAGCCCGCTCTATTAAGCCCGTCTATCTGAGTTTTCCAGTGGCGGTTTTTGCCAGGATGATAATTCACCCCCTCGAATTCATATTCGAATGTGCTTGCACCGGCACCAGCAGACGCTAGATCGCGCGATTCAAAATCGTTCTCGTCTTCAAAATCTCGGCCTAGATAAATCTTTCGATATTTAAGTCCCGAAATGTCCTTTGCGTAAAAAAGTATCTGGTCGAATATGTTTGGGATAAAGTCGGCTGTTGCATAGCTTGTTTTTTGAAACGAAATTGTAGTGACAAAGTTCTTTTCGCCAAACACTTCATCCATCACAGCTCGAACCCTATGTACGTTTTCGTCGCCGATTTGGACAAGGATCGACCCTGAGTCCGTTAATAAATCACGTGAAATAGTGAGGCGGTCGCGTAGGTAGGTCAGGTAGGAGTGGATGCCATCGCGCCAAGTGTCGCGAAATGCCTTCACCTGCTCTGGCTCGCGCGTGATGTGATCGACGTTCCCGTCTTTCACATCGCGGCTGGTGGTTGACCATTGGAAGTTGGAGTTGAACTTGATGCCGTAAGGCGGATCGATGTAGATGCACTGCACCTTGCCGCGCAGTCCTTCGCGCTCTGCCAGTGATGCCATCACCTGCAAGCTGTCGCCCAGGATCATCCGATTCGACCAATGGGCATCGTGCTGGTAGAACTCCGTCCGCGCCTCCGCGCTGGGCAAACCGTTGAAGTCGGCAAAGAGATCGAACTGCGACTGTGTTGCCGCCTGCCCGGCCTTGGTCTGCCGCTGCAGGTCGTCGATGAGCACCTTGGGGTGAACCTTCTCCTGAATGTAGAGCGGCGGGGCGGCCACCACGAGATCGGACCAGTCCTGCTCGTCCTTGCCGCGCCAGACCAGTTGCGGGTCGAGGTCACGATTGCGGCGCTCATACGCCACGCGGATGGGCGAGAGTTCCTCGGCGCGCATGACGGACTGATACTCCGCCGTGGGAATGTTCTTGCGCGACGCCTCGTCGTGGAGCAGCGTTTCGACGATCTTCTTCGGCTTGTCTGTAATCTTCTTCGCCATTGCGTTCCTATTCCCTGGTTCCCAACTCGACCTGCTGTTCCCCGTCTTCCACTGTCATTTTGAACTGGTGACAGTTTGTCACCAGTTGACTTTCCTCCTAGCGAGGGTGTTCATGGCCAACTTTTTCAAGCATATTGTTGAACTCGGATTCGATTTTGGCGGCGAAGTCGGCCTCCATGCCAAAGACCTCAGTGAACTCCGCAAAGGCCCAGCGCCCAAACTGGCCGCTGGCGTTGACGCCGGGAATCCAATAGGTTTCCATGGCGAGCTTTTTGTCCTTGGCGTCTTCGCGACGGTAGCCCTTGACCTCGACCACCAGATGCAGCAGGTCGTCTTCGCCATGGCCGTCCTCCACCAGAACGATGAAGTCGGGCCGGTAAACATGGCTGCCCGAGCCGTGGCGATAGGGCACGTCGAAGCCAAGGTTATGGTTCTTGACGTAGGCGCGCACGCGAGGATGGCTCTCTGCCACGCGGCAGAACTCGGCCTCCCAGTCGCTGTCGAGAATGACCCAGTTGATGTGGCAGCGCCGCGAGTCAGTCTCCCAGCGGCTTGTTTTTGCCGTATTGAAGTTCACATACATGGTTGAGCCGGTGGGGTTGTAAGGGTCGAGCACGGCCTTGATCGGACGATTGCCCAGTGAATCGGAGTTGATGGCGGCGGTGATGCGTTCGCAGGCCATGTCGGCAAGGTTGCGATAAAGAATCTGCGCCGGGTAGGTGTCGCCCTTGCAGATGAGGCAGGTGTCGAGCCACTCCTTGACGATGCGCTTGAGCTGGCCGAAGAGATGGAGCCGGGCCTCCTCGCCGGGATCGCGCCACTTGGTGTAAAGCAGATGCGTGGTGAGCGTGTAGAGCACGGTGGAGGGGCGCGTGTCGCGCAAGTGTGCGACGGTAAGGTTGACGCTCTCGCCGATGATGCCGGAGTTTTGCGTCTGAGATGGGCCGGTCAGCTCCGGCGTGAGGTTGATGACGGAGTCGGGCGTGAATCTGGCCGTAAGGCGCTCGTTGGGCAGCTCGACGCGGTACCCCATGACACGCGGGAAGCGAATCTCCAGCGCATCGCGGTCAGGCCGAACGGCCTTGACCTGGATGGTCTGCCGGGGCGGGACAGGCACGACCACCACCGGCTTGGCTGCGAAATCGAACGGGATGCCGAGGATGTCAGCGTATTCCACGTTGAAGAGGCCCTCTTCGTTCAGGTCGTAGGACTGGCGGCGCAAGGCGCGGCCAATGACCTGTTCGCAGAGAAGCTGCGTGCCGAAGGCTCGGACGCCGAGAATGTGCGTGACAGTGTTCGCGTCCCAACCTTCCGTGAGCATGGAGACGGAGACGACGCAACGGATGTCGCTGCCGAGACGGCCTTCCTTGCCGACGGTGTTCATGACCTCGCGGAGGATCTCGACATCGTTGATATCTTCTGCCTGAACCTGCTGGCCGCTGCGCTCGACACGCTCGCGGCGGAACTGTTCAAGTTCCGCTGCGGCGGCTTTGCGGAAGTTGTCGTCGAGGGGCTCGCCGGACTCAAGCTGTTCGCTGTCGATGAGCAACGTGCGCGGCCTGTGATACGGATTGCCGTGTTCATCGAAGTTGCGGAAGAGTTCAAGACGGCCATTGACGAACTGCGTAGAGCCGTCTTCTTTGGGGCGTTCAAAGCCGGAGACGTAGTCGTAGACGAGCTTGGATGTGGACGTGTTATTGCAGACGATGATGAAGCAGGGCGGGACTTTAATCCCGGCCTCCTGCCACTTGTCGAAGGTCTGCTTGTAGTGGCCATAGAGCGCGTCGAGCGCCGTGTAGAGCGGCGTGGGGAGGCTGAGCGGGTCCAGCGTCTCAGCCTTGCCGCGCCCTTTCTTTGGCATCTTCCTGCGGATGTGCTCCCAGAGGTTGCGGAAGATGGGTACGTCGGCACCGGGGATGTTGTCG
>JBBIVH010000215.1:0-722 GCA_037439805.1 Acidobacteriaceae bacterium | reverse complement strand
CAATTTTGGCTCGCCGGTGACGGCATCGGTGCCGCGGCCTTTTTTCGGCATGAGCTTGCCGATGTGGTGCCAGAGATCGCGGAACATGGGCATGTCGTTGCCGGGGATGTTGTCGGCTACGGGAACGCGCGGCAGTTTGACGATGCCGCATTCGATGGCGTCCATGAGCGAGAAATCGGACATGGTCCAGGGAAAGAGCGTGCCTTCGGCATAGCCGGAGCCACGCAGGAAGAACGGCGTAGCGGAAAGGTCTATCACCCGCGTGAGGCCGATTTTGCGCTTGACGGTCTCCAGGCCATTGATCCAGAGCCGGGCGGCTTCCTTATTGCGCTCCGCCTCTTCCTTGTCGTCGCGCGAGAGTGCCTCTTCGTCGGGATCGCCGGGCTTTTCCTTGTAGCAGTGGTGGGCTTCGTCGTTGAGGACGAGGATGTTCTTGAGCCCCATCAGGTCCGGCATGACCCGCTGGAGCATCTGTCCTTCCGTTTCAAGCGTGTTGACCGGGGAGCCGGTGCGGCCTTCAAGTAGCGCACGACCGCCTTTGGAGATTTCCACCCGTTCCCGCAGCTTGAATGCGTGGTAGTTGGTGATGACGATCTTGGCCTTGTTGATGTCCTCCAGCATGTCCGGCGGAACCAACTACCACGCATTCAAGCTGCGGGAACGGGTGGACATCTCCAAAGGCGGTCGTGCGCTACTTGAAGGCCGCACCGGCTCCCCGGTCA
>JBBIVH010000214.1:0-5136 GCA_037439805.1 Acidobacteriaceae bacterium | reverse complement strand
GGCCTTCGGAGTCGCGGAGAAACTCTGTGAAGTAGACGAGAGCGCCTGCGCTCACGAGGCAGAAGCCTGCCACATCACCTTGCTGGCGGCGCGAGGGCAGCCAGACGAGCAAGGCAAGCGAAAGAGTAAGCCAGGCGAGCGCCGCGTAGAGTTGCACGGGCTGCAAAGGCACGCCGAGGGGAGTGCCGCTCCAGCGGGCGGCGAGCGGGCTGGTGTAGACGATGCCCAAGCGTGCCGTGGTCTCTGTGCCGAAGCCCGAGCCGGCGAGGAGAGCGCCGAACTGCTCGAAGGCAAGTCCGAGCGCCAGCGGCGCGGCGAGCGCGTCTGCGGTAGAGGCGAGGGGCATGCGGCGATGGAGCGCGTAGGGGACTGCAACCGCGAGCGCGAGAAGCGAGGCGATGCCAGCAAGCAGGGGATGATGCACCATGGCGAGGCCCAGCAGCCAGGCGGGATGGCTGCGCAGGACGGTCCAGTTGACGAGGATCAGCACCAGGCGCGAACCGATGAGCGCAACGAAGAGAGCGAGGATGCAGAGGTTCCAGAGGTCATTGACCGCGACGTGTGCGATGCGTGCCGTGCGCAGGGTGAGGCCGAGGGCGAGCAGCAGACCGAGAGCCGTCATGACGCCGTAGGCAGGAATGAAGACGGGACCGAAGTGGAGGAGGACAGGATGCACTGAAGCAAGGATATAGGCTCAGGCGGGGAAGGAAAAGAAAGCCGGCCCACTGGGCCGTGGGCGACGCGCTGGTGAACCCGTCCTAAGACGGTGGAGCTCTCCGCGGTTCATTAGGCATTCCGGACTGGCGGACACGGCACACAGAACCGATTGTCGAGTCGAGCTCCTGTTCATTGAATGTTGGTTCAACCAGCGTTGATCGCCTCACCTGCTTTGCAGGCCGGTCTTCTTAAGCGGATAGTAGGTGCAGTCGCGCGGAATTGCAAGTCTTGTGCTGGCTCGGCGCGGTGTGATAGTGTGCGCGGCGGTTTTATTTCGGGCGTGTGAATTCGAATCGGGAATGATCGTTTACGAACCGGTCTTGAGATCGGCTTCGAGAACTTCATCGAGCAGTCCGCGAAGGCTGACGGCGCGGGTGTGGCCTTTGCGCGGGTCTGCGTGCGCGGCCTGCGAGAGCTCATCGGCGAGGTTCATCGCAGCGAGCACGGCGACGCGGAGCGAGTCGACGGTGCGGCCCTGCGCGGCGACGGCGCGCATCTTGGCATCGACCTGCGAAGCAAGGCGGCGAATGTGCTCGGAGTCCTGGCCGGTGAGGTGGTAGGTCTGGTCGTAGATGGAGACGGTGGTGTATGCGGATTGTGGTTGCTGCTGCGGGGAATTCTTCTTTGCCATCAAATCCTCATAGCTCCAGGGCATCCAATTGGGAGAGCAGACGTTCAACGCGCTGGCGAACCTGATCGCGCTCGGTGCGGAGGGTGCGGACTTCCTGCCTGAGCTGAGCGGTGAGCGGCACCTGCGCGGCAAGCCCGGCCTCGGCTCTGGTGGCGCGTTCTTCTGCTTCCGCGCGGGCCTGACGCTCGCGCTTGACCAGTTCAACGGCGCGCACGATGCGCTCTTCGAGCGCGGCGAAATCGTCGGCGCTGAGAGCGAGCGTTGCGGGCTCGGCGGCTGCTTCGGCCTGTTCCGGCGCGGGCGCAGGATCCTGCCGCGGCTCTTCGGCAGCCTCAGTATCCCAGAACGTCTGCGTCATTTTTTGACCTCCGCGGCGCACCCTTTTCGTGCAAGTATAGCGCCATTTTTGCTGGTTGCGCGGCTAACTGCGCAGGCGCGCACCAGCCTGGTTCACAGCGGCGACGACTTGCGCCTGATAGCTCTGCAGCTCTTCGTCGCGCAGGGTGCGGTCAGCGGCCTGGAAGGTGACGCCGAGCAGGAGCGAGTAGTCGCGCGCGCCGAGTTTCGCATCGCGAAAGACCTCGCGCACACGCCAGTCAACAATCTCGGGCACGTTGAGGGCGGCGAGTGCGGCGTCGATGGTTTCCCACGGGATGCCCTGGTCGAGCACGAGAGAAAAATCGCGGCGGACGGGCTGGAAGCGCGAGAGCTCGCGCGCGGCGGGCTTGCGCAGGGGCAGTTTGTAGAGGCGGTCGAGGTAGAGCTCGCCGAGAAGGACTGCGTCTTTGAGCTTGCGCGCGGAGGCCTCGCGCGGATGGAGCTGGCCGAACCAGCCGACGGTTGTGCCTTCCGCAACGATGCGCGCGGAGCGGTACGGGTGAAGCCACGCGGGCGTGAGGCCGGCCTCGGGCGGGAAGCGGTCGAAGTAAACGGTGCGCGTCTGAAAGCGGGCGAGAAGCTGCTCGACGACGCCCTTGAGGTCGTGGAACTCGATGGGGCGCGCGGGATGAAGCGGGCTCTGCTCGGGGAGCAGGCCGGCGGCGGCAAAGGCCAGCGCGGGGCGCTCGTCGACTTTGTCTGTGGAGCCGCTGAAGACCGTGCCGAGCTCGAAGAGGCGCACGTCGCTCACGTCGCGGTGGAGATTGCCCGCGACCATCGAGAGCATCCCGGGAATGAGCGAGGGACGCAGGACGCCGGCTTCCTCGCTGAGCGGATTGCCAAGCGGGACGACGAGGCCGGGTTGCGGCGCGGTGAGGTCGGCGTCTGCCGCGGAGCAGAAGGTGCTGGCGATGGCCTCGTGGAAGCCCGCGGCGCGGAGCGCGTCGCGCATGGCAGACTCGGCCTGCGCGGCGGGCAGCGCGGTGACGCCACCGCCGAAGGCGGGAAGCGTGTTCGCGAAGCGGTTATAGCCGTAGACGCGCGCGACCTCTTCAATGAGATCAATGTCGCGCTCGATGTCGAGGCGCCACGACGGCAGTGTGACGTTCCACGCGCCGGTGGCTGTGGGCGCCAGTTCGCAGCCGAGTGCGGAGAGGACGCCTTCGACGGTGGCGGCGGTGATGCCGTCGGCGTCCATCGTTGTGCCGAGGATGCGCTGGACCTCGCTGAGCGCGAGGGCGATGGGCTGGCGCGCGGCGGTGCGGGCTTCGAGAGCGGGCACGCGGACATCGACGAGATCGCCCTCGATGGAACCGCCGGCGGCGAGCAGAATGCGGCTGACGAGCGCGGAGGCAACAGGCGCGGCGTTGAAGTCGGCGCCGCGCTCGAAGCGGTGGCTGGCGTCCGTATGGAGGCCGTGACGGCGCGCGGTGCGGCGGACGGCCATGGGCTCGAACCAGGCGGCTTCAACGAGGACGTTCTTGGTCGCGGGCGTAATCATGGAGTCCCAGCCTCCCATGACACCGGCGAGGGCGAGCGGCTTGACGTGGTCGGCGACGACGAGGTCTTCGGGGTCGAGGGTGCGCTCGATGCCGTCGAGGGTCTTGAGCTTTTCGCCTTTGCGGGCGCGGCGGACGACGATGCCGCCTTCGATTTTGTCGAGGTCGAAGGCGTGCGTGGGCTGGCCCATGGCGAGCCAGACGAAGTTGGTGGCGTCGACGGCGCTGGAGATTTTTTTCTGCTCGAGGAGACGGAAGTAAGTGTCCACTTCGGCGCCTTGGAACCAGTCGCGCGAATCGGTAACGGTGATGCCGCGGAGGATGCGCGCGGTGAAACGACCACAGGCGTCTTCGGCTTCAATCTTGACCGGGAAGTCCTTCGCGGACGGCGCGTGCTTTGGGAGTTCTGTGTTGAGAGGGAGCAGCGTCACGCCGTAGATAGCGGCGGCTTCGCGGGCGATGCCGTAGTGATTCATGGCGTCGACGCGGTTGGTGGTGATGTCCATCTCGAAGAGGGAGCCGTTGCCTTCGCCGAGGTCGAAGATGCCTTCGACGGCGATGCCGCGCAGGGTGAGGTCTTCGGCGAGCTGTGCGTCGTCGACGGGGAGTTCAGGCAGGTAGGCGCGGAGCCACTTTGTGAGTATCTTCATGCGAATTGCCCCAGGAAGCGCATATCGCCCGCGTAGAACTGGCCGATTTCGCTGATGCCGTACTTCATCATGGCGATGCGCTCGACACCCATGCCGAAGGCGAAGCCGGAGATTTTCTTCGGGTCGTAGGCGGGTTGTTTTTCCTGCGCGAAGGCGAAGACGGCGGGGTCGACCATGCCGCAGCCGAGCAGTTCAATCCAGCCGGAGTGCTTGCACTTGCGGCAGCCTTTGCCACCGCAGAAGATGCAGCTGATTTGCACGTCCGCGCTGGGCTCAGTGAACGGGAAGAACGACGGGAAGAAGCGCGTTTTGACGGACGAGCCGAAGAGCGCCTTCATGGCGTGATCGAGCGTGCCTTTGAGGTGGCTGAATGTGATGTTGCGGTCGACGCAGAGGCCTTCGACTTGATGGAAGATCGGCGAGTGGGTGGCGTCCTGCGCGTCGTTGCGGTGGACCTTGCCGGGGATGACGATGCGGACCGGCGGCGGCTGCTGCTCCATGGTGCGCATCTGCACGGGCGAGGTGTGAGTGCGCAGGAGGAGACGGTCGCGCTGGGGGCGGCGGTCCTGATTGGAGACGACCAGCGTATCTTGCGTGTCGCGCGCGGGATGGCCGGGCGGGAAGTTCATGCACTCGAAGTTGTAGAAGTCGGTTTCGACCTCGGGGCCGACGCCGACGGAGTAACCGAGCGCCGCGAAGACACTCACGATTTCGTTGAGCGTTTTTGTGATGGGGTGCTCGGCGCCGGTGAGGCGGCGGGAGCCGGGCAGAGTGATGTCGATGGCTTCGGCGGCGAGGGCAGCATCGGTCGGTCCGGCGCCAGAGGCGGCGTCGAGGAGCGATTCGACGACGGCCTTGAGGGTGTTGAAGCGCTGGCCGAGGGCCTTCTTGGCCTCGGGTGGAGCGGACTTGAGCCAGCGCGCGGAGACCTCATTGAGGCGGCCCTGCTTGCGACCAAGCCAGTCGAGGCGGAAGGCTTCGACGGCCTCGGGCGTGGCGAGCGCGGCGGCGGCGGCGCGTGCCTGCTGCTCGAGCGCGGCAAATGCCTGATTGAGAGCGGCCTCGCTAAAGGCCGACAGATTGGGTATGGCTTCAGTGGTCATGCGGTATTAGCAGGATAAACCACATGCGGGTTGCGAGTTTGCACCATTTGCTTCTCACCGTCGGAGCGGCGTGGAAGACGCGCGCGCAGTAAGTGGAACACTCGGTGGCTGAAACGAAAAGCGAATGTATGGCGAAGACTAATGAGCGAAAACATGCA
>JBBIVH010000213.1:0-5170 GCA_037439805.1 Acidobacteriaceae bacterium | reverse complement strand
AAAGGCCATCCACATTGGATGGCCTTTTCTTTTGCACAGGCAGGAGGCAGCCCGTTGCGTCCTATTTGTACGAAGCGATCGCGCTGGCCTCGTCGTCGTAGATATCGAACACGGTGTACAGCTTCGTCAGCTGCAACACATCCTTCACTTTCTTGGTCAGGCTCAGCAGCTTGAGCGCCGCGCCCTGGTTTTTTGCGGTCGTGTACGCGCTCACCAGCTCGCCCAGACCCGAGCTATCGATGTAGTTGACGTCGCCCATATTCAACAAAATGTTTTTCATGCCTTTACTGATCAGGTCGCGAATCGCTTCGCGAAGCTGCACGCTGCCTTCGCCAAGGGTAATCCGCCCGCTCAGATCCAGGACTGTCACGCCGTCCAATTCACGGGAAGCAATTGTCAGAGCCACGGTAACTCCTCCTTCGTTGTGGTGATACGTTTATAGCATCTTCAGGTTGCTGTGGGAGAGGAATTTGCACCGGCTTGCCGGCCATCGAACGCATGGCTATCCTCTGCCGGAATCAGGACGCCTCAGCCGCCGGAGCGAGGTGTTTTACCAGAGTCACCTCGGTTCCCGGATGAGATTCCCGGAAGTGGACTTCATCCATAAAGGACCGCATCAGAAAGATTCCCCGGCCCGTTCCTCTCAGCAGGTTTTCGGGCGCCAGCGGGTCGGGAATCTTATTCGGATCCAACCCATGCCCCTCATCGGCGATGGATACGATGAGCGATTTCCCATTATTTTCCAGCCTGACGTTAACCTTCCTGGCGGGGTCGTATTCATTCCCGTGCAGAACCGCGTTCACCGCCGCCTCACGAACCGCCATCGTGAATCCGAAGCGCGTGTCTTCGTCCATCCCCGCGCTTGCAGCCAGCTTCTCGGCAGCCGCTTCAATCTCGGCCACGCTATCCATGGTGGAACTCAGCGCAAATTGCAGCCTCCCTGTTCCCGGCTTCTCCAATCGATGCGCCTCCCACCTCAGCCGGAACAGAATGGCATGGTCATGCCGCCTGAGTGACCTTGCTGGCAGTTTCAGCGGTGAAGGAGAAAGTGTCAAGAGTGAGCGGGTGCCTCGCATGGGTCACGCCACCTTCTCTCGGCAATTCCGGCCAAGCGCAACACCGCGGAAAGCGGCTACACTCTCCTCATGCAGCCACGGACTACAGCTCGGGTCAGCCTCACGGCGCTGCTGGGCACGCCGGTGACGGACGCCCAGGGGCAACTGCGAGGCAAGCTGAAAGACATCGCCGTGGCCACCGGCCCGGACGCAGGCAAAGTTGCCGGCCTTGTGCTCAAGACCCGGGCCGGGCTGTGCATTGTGCCCTCTCAGGATGTCATGGAGACGCCCGCCGGTACGCTGGAGCTGCGCACCACCGGCGCTCTGGTCAAGCTCGAAGACCAGGGAAACTTCCTGTACCTGCAGCAGGACCTGGTGGACCGCCAGATTATCGACATCCACGGGCGCAAGGTCGTCCGCGCCAACGACGTGGATCTCGAGTGGATGGGTCACGGCGCGGCGCACCTGCTGCGTGTGGCCGAGGTCGAAGTCGGCCTCCGTGGCGCATTCCGCCGGGTCTTCAAAGGCATGCTGCCCCGCCAGACGCTGGAAAACATCTCCAGAAAGTTCTCCGCACGCGGCATTCCCTGGCAGTTCGTGGACGTCATCGAAGTGGATCCTGCCCGCCGGGTGAAACTGCGCATCGAGCACGAGCGGCTGGCCGAGATGCACCCCTCCGACCTCGCTGAAATTCTCGAAGACCTCGCTCCCGCCGAGCGCGAAGCCGTCTTTACCTCGCTCGATGAAGAGGTAGCCGCCGAGGCTCTCGAAGAGGTTGAGCCGAAGCTGCAGAAGGCGCTCCTCGAAAAGATGGATGACGAGAAGATCGCCGACATCGTGGAGGAGATGGACCCCGGCGCGGCTGCCGACCTGCTCGCCGAGCTCACCGAGGAGCAGTCCGACGCCATCCTCGAGGAGATGGAGCCCGAGGAGCGACAGGAGGTTGCCGAGCTCCTGGAGTTCGACGAGCGCTCTGCCGCCGGGTGCATGACCACCGATTTCGTGCAGGTGAGCATGCATGCAACGGTCGCCCAGGCGGTGCATGTATTGCGGGCCTTCGACGGTGACCCGGAAAGCGTGACGGAGATCTATTTGCTGGATGAGAAGCGCGCCCTGCGCGGATCCGTTCCCCTGGCCCGCCTTGTAATGGCCCAGCCGGAGACGCATCTGGAGGTACTTGCCGAGCCGCGCGTTCTGAGCTGCCCTGCCGGGATGAGGCAGGACGACCTGGCCGAGATGTTCGACAAATACAACCTGCACGCGCTGCCTGTGGTGGACGGAGAGGGCCGGATGGTCGGCGTCGTACAGGCCGACCATGTCATCAGCTTCCTGCGGGAAAAGCTATGAGGTCTGCCTCGCTTGGCTTTCGCAAGCTCCTTATTACTAAAACCACCTCGACCAGAAGATTTCCCGGGCGCGGAAATTGAAATTGTGAAACAATTTAGGTATGGTGCAGCTTCCCAAAATCATCCAGGGTGGGATGGGCGTCGGCGTGTCGAATTGGCGACTTGCGCAAACGGTTTCCCGCCTGGGTCAGCTCGGTGTCGTCTCCGGAACCGCAATTGATTCTCTTTTGATCCGGCGGCTGGCCGATGGCGATCTCGGCGGACACATGCGTCGCGGACTCGATGCGTTTCCGTTTCCTGAGATGGCGCGCCGCATCTGGAATGAGTACTTTGTGCCGGGCGGCAAGCCGAGCGATGCGCCGTATCCAAATGCGCCGATGCACCAGCGCGTGGAGCCGCGGAAGCTGGTTGAACTGTGCATCGTAAGCAACTTCGTGGAAGTGTTTCTGGCCAGGGAAGGCCACAAGAATCCGGTAGGCATCAACTTTCTTGAGAAGGTGCAGATGCCCCACCTGGCATCGATTTACGGAGCGATGCTAGCTGGGGTGGGCTACGTGCTGATGGGTGCGGGCATTCCCCTTCATATCCCCGGCGTGCTCGATGCCTATGCCGCGCATCAGGCGGCAGAGTACAAACTTGCCGTCACCGGCGCCGCCGCAGAGCAGGACACAATGATGCGGTTTGATCCGGCCGACTACATCGAGGGGCCCCTGCCACACCTTGAGCGTCCGCGCTTCCTGGCGATTGTCTCGTCGAACACGCTGGCGGCGACGATGCTGCGCAGGGCCAATGGCCGCGTGGATGGATTCGTGATTGAGAGCCCCACGGCAGGCGGACACAATGCGCCCCCCAGAGGCAAGCTGCAGTTGAATGAGTCCGGCGAGCCCATCTATGGAGAGCGCGACCGTGTGGACTTCGCAGGCTTTCGTGAGATGGGCGTGCCCTTCTGGCTGGCCGGCGGCTACGGCGACGCCGCCAAGCTGCGCGAGGCGCTCCGCGAGGGAGCATCGGGCATCCAGGTGGGCACCGCGTTTGCCTTCAGCGAAGAGTCCGGCATGTTGCCGGAGTTAAAGAAGCAGCTGATTGCGCAGGCCAAAGCCGGCCTCGCCTCGGTCTTTACCGATCCACTCGCCTCGCCCACGGGTTTTCCCTTCAAGGTGGCGCAACTGGATGGAACCGCTTCGACGCTCCCGGTCTATCAGGAACGCACACGCGTCTGCGACCTCGGCTACCTGCGTGAGCCGTATGCGACGGAAAGCGGCGGCATCGGCTATCGCTGTGCGGCTGAGCCGGTTGCCAACTATCTCGCCAAGGGCGGCAAAGTCGAGGACACCGTGGGGCGCAAGTGCCTCTGTAACGCGCTGCTGGCCAACATCGGCCACGCGCAGGCGCGCAAAGACGGCCGCGTTGAGCCTGCCCTCGTCACCGCGGGAGATGACCTGACCGCCGTCGCGCAGTTTCTGGCGCCGGGGCACGATAGCTACTCTGCCGTGGACGTGGTGCGGAGCCTGCTCCAGGAGAGCGCGGAAGTCGCAGAGCCGGGAACGCTGACCATTCGTCTGCTTGCCGCAACGGCCTGACGCCGTCTCTATCCACCCGCAATCGCGCCGATAATCAGCAGCGGCTCTTTGCCCTGTGCAACGGCTTCGGGCAATGGGTTGTCCGGCGAGTCGAGCGAAAGATCCTCTTCACACGCGAAGAAGCGCAGGAAGGCGCGGCGCTGCCGGGTCTGGTGGTCGCGGATCGTGCCGGCCAGCACCGGGTAACGCGCCTCCAGCGCATCGAGAATTGAAGTGACAGAGACTGGTGGGGAGACGGCGAGTGTGACCTCGCCGTCAACCTTTGCCAGAGTGCGCAGGTGATACGGGAGCTGAACACGGACCTGTGCGGCGGGCTGGTCGCGTTGCGTCATGCCAGGGTCTGCACCTCGACGGAGAGAACGGCGGGCAGGTCGTGGACGATGGCGCTCCATGTATCGCCGCCATCGGGCGAGCAGTAGACCTGGCCGCCGGTGGTGCCGAAGTAGATGCCGCAGTCGTCAAGCTGATCGACGGCCATGGCGTCGCGGAGGACATTGACGAAACAGTTGGCCTGCGGAAGGCCTTTCGTGAGCGCCTCCCACTCATTGCCTCCCGTGCGGCTGCGGTAGACCTGGAGCTTGCCGTCGATGGGGAAATGCTCGGAGTCGCTCTTGATGGGCACCACGTAGATCGTCTCGGGCTGATGCGCGTGCACATCGATCACGAATCCAAAATCGGTGGGCAGGTTGCCGCTGACCTCGCGCCAGTTGTCGCCCGCGTCATCGGAGCGCATCACGTCCCAATGCTTCTGCATGAAGAGTGTGTTGGGCCGCGCGGGGTGCATGGCGACATGGTGCACACAGTGGCCCACCTCGGCGGTTGGATTGGGCATGAAATTGGAGACCAGTCCCTTGTTGATGGGCTTCCAGGTCTTGCCGCCATCATCGGTGCGGAAGGCTCCGGCGGCGGAGATGGCGATGTAGATGCGGTCGGGATTGGCGGGGTCGAGGATGACTGTGTGCAGGCACATGCCGCCTGCGCCGGGCTGCCAATGGGGGCCGGTGCCGTGACCGCGAAGGCCCGGGAGCTCCCGCCAGGATTGGCCTCCATTAGTGGAGCGGAAAAGCGCCGCATCTTCGATGCCGGCGTAGACGGTGTTGGCGTCGGTGGGCGAGGGTTCAATGTGCCAGACGCGCTTGAACTCCCATGGGTGTTGCGTGCCGTCGTACCACTGGTGCGTGGTCAGCGG
>JBBIVH010000212.1:0-5336 GCA_037439805.1 Acidobacteriaceae bacterium | reverse complement strand
GGCGACGGCGGGCGCGTGGGATGGAGCGAAGCGGAGGCGGTCGTGGCGGTCGCGGGCGAGTAGCCACTGGACTGTGCGATTGCAGAGGCCGCAGTAACCGTCGTAGACGACGAGCAGGCGGGAGCCGAGCGTGGCGGCAAGGTCCAAGGGGGCGGTCCTTTGGATTGGATGATACGGCGGGGCGGGACGGAGCGGAATGGGGATGCGGGGGTCTTCTCGGCACTAGCCGTTTTCGACGCGCGCTTTGATGTCTGCGTAGGCTGCCTCGATGAGACGGTTGAGCGATGCGGCGTCTATGGCGGCTGCGGGCTTGAGTTTCACATGGCGCATGGATTTGCCTACGCCTTGCAGCAGGCGGGCCGGGTCCGGGAGCGACGCACCGTGATAGAAGCCAACGTTCATGTGCGCGGTGAAGACATTGACGTAGCCGAAGGGCGCATCGCCGAGGCAGGCCACCGGGCAGCCGTCCTGCAGCAGCTCGCGGACTTCGTCGCCGCAGCGGCGCATGGCATCGAACCACCGGCGCGCGAGGTCTCCCAGCTCGCCGTTGTGCCTTTTCAGTCAGGCGTCGATGGCGGGATCGCGTTCGACGACGCCGTCGAAGCGGAGGAATGCGTCTTTCACGGCCGGTCTCCCTCTTTGCTTTGGGTCTATGGTACGTGGCGGCTGCACGACGCGGGGAAAATCGAGAAGTTGATCTCTGTTGCTCCTACATGTCCCGGAATCGGAACACGGGGCGCCTGGCTTTCGGGAAGGCTAGAAGAACACTGTCCAGTTGGCAGACAGGTTGAGGGCGCTGGGAACGCGTGGAGTGATTGCCGGGCCATGGTTGTAGCTCAATCCCAGACCAAGATAGTTCCCAGGGGAGACGTGCATGGAGTAGCTCCCGGTGAGTGTGGTGGAGGCACGCCATACGGTCTTGCCCTGCGCCACCAGATTGTCGGTGAAGTTGTTGCTGTAACTGGTACGGGAAGCGACGACCGATGCGACGTCGCCGGGGCGGTTGCGAAATGGCGCTTCTTTGTAGAGTCTTGCTTCGAAGTATCGCGCGTATGGGTTGAGGGTCTGCGGGGCCGTCTCCGCGGAGCCGCCGAGGTACAGTCCCTGATTGGGGTGCTCTCGACTTGACTGGCTGAGCTGGTAGTCCATCAGGGCGTATGCGCAGTAATTGCCCGCATCCTTCCGGCCCGTGACTGCGTTCTGGTACGGGGTGAAGTTGTGCATGTACCCCGCACGAAACCAGGCTTCTCGCGTGCCTTCCTGCGCCGGGCGCAGGAAGCCGCCTTCATTGATGCTGAGTAGTTTGTCGCCGTGGGGAATGAAGCGGAACCCGGTGTGATTCCTCCTGACCTCGGTCGGCCCACCATTGGGATCGAGACTGCGCTGAGCGGCGGTTTTGAAGTAGGTGTTTTTGGAGCCGCGGATTTGCACGTTGACCGAAGGGGTGTTCAGCGGGAAATACGACATTCCAACCTCGTAGGGCAGGATGGCATAGACACCCTGCGCGCCGGTTGCGGTGGATCCGCCGACGAAGAAGCCAACAAAGTCGAGGCCGTTGGAGATGTAGCCGGCTTTCATCGAGACGCGGTTCTCGCCGAATGCCTTGAAAAGATAGAGGTCCCACAACTGGAAGGATCTTGGGCCGGCGGGATTCCAACTCACCCAGTTCCAGACTCCGCCGATGTAGAGCTGCGATTGGCGGAGATGCAACTGGCGAAGGTCGGCGGTCAGGATCGGCTGCACCATTGCGCCTTCAAAGGGGCGCTGACCGACATAGACCTGATCGTCGGCGGGGACGGGCGCGTCCAGTGTGTTCTGTGCGTACTGGGCCTGGGTGATGACGCGCAGAGCGATCCCTTGCTGCAAGAGGGAGCGGCGAAATGCCGATTGGTCATTGATGACGCTATCAGAAAAGGCGGGCATGGCCGCGTCTCCGCCGAGATAGTTCAGCTCATCGAAGGAGGAAGGCGAAGGACTGGGGGCGGCAGGCAGATTCTGATCGGTGCCGGACGACTGCGCATGGCCCCATGTTCCCGCCCACAGGGCAAGGGTTGCGATCGTGAGGGTCCTTGTTCGCATTGAGCTGCGCATATCTCTCCTGTTTTTCCTTGTCATTGGCTTCGTGGTGTTGGTGCGTCGGCCACGAGCCGGGTTGCACCCCTGACCGCTGGCCACGCTCACCATTTGTACTTTTGCGGGACTGGCCGCGATGAAGGCGGCGGCTGGCGCGGGCGGAATGGTCGCCTGGTTCGTAACTGAGCGGAGTGGCTGTTCTAATTGTGGGGCTCCTGCTCTCATTCGACTAGACTGATTGTTGTGGAAAGGTTTATAAGGAACGCTTATGAATGAACGAGTCCTGGATGATCTGGCGAGCTTTGCCGTGGTTGCCGAGGAGCGCAGTTTTACACGGGCCGCCATCCGGCTGGGAGTTTCGCAATCGGCGCTGAGTCAGACCATCCGCGCGCTGGAGCAGAGGCTTGGGCTGCAGTTGCTGGCGAGGACGACCCGGAGTGTGTCGCCGACGGCGGCCGGGAGCGCCCTGCTGGAGGAACTGACGCCGGCTCTTGAGCAGATCCAGACGTCGCTCTCGAAGGCGCGGCACCTCAGGGAACAGCCGGCGGGCCGCATCCGGCTCGCCGTGGCGCGGTCGGCCGCACTGACGGTGCTGCTGCCGAAGCTGGCGAAGTTCAACCGGAGCTATCCCGAGGTGGTGCTGGAGGTCACCGTAGAGGACAGCCCGATTGATCTGGTGGCTGGGGAGTTCGATGCAGGCATCCAGATTGGGGAGTTCATCCAGCGGGACATGATTGCGGTGCGGGTGTCGCAAGATTTGCGACTGACGGTTGTGGGCGCGCCTGCCTACTTCAAGAAGCACGCGCAGCCGCGAACGCCGCATGATCTGAAAGAGCACGCCTGCGTCGGCTTCCGCTTCAGCTCAGGCATGTATCGCTGGGAGTTTGAAAAGGGACGCAAGCAGGTGACGGTCTACCCGCAAGGGCCGGTCAGCTTCGATGATTCCGAACTGGTGGTCGATGCTGTATTGAGTGGAATCGGTCTGGGGATTGCGCTGGAGGACGTGGCATCGCCACTCATTCAGCAGCGGCGGCTGGTGGAGGTTCTGCGGGATTGGTGCCCGACGTTTCCGGGGTTCTTTCTGTACTATCCGAGCCGGCGTCATCAACCGGCTGCGCTGGCGGCGCTGGTCCGTTCGCTGCGGCTGTCTGCGTAGCGCAAGAAACGAGCGCTGTGGCTCGTTGTTTTCCCATTCCCAAGAAGCGGGGAATGGCGCACCCGGCTAGGTGTCCGATGCGCGCGGGCCGAGCTAAGCGGACTTTATACTGGAGCCACGATGAGCAGACTTGAGAGCACAGTGAATCGGAGCCGGTCGAAGGCATTGCAGGAGCGGGCGGAGCGGTATTTTCCGGGCGGGGTGAACTCGCCGGTGCGGGCGTTTCGCGCGGTGGGCGGGGCGCCGCCGTTTGTGGCGCGGGCCGAGGGCGCGTGGCTGACGGATGCGGATGGGAACCGGTATATCGACTATTTTGGCTCGTGGGGGCCGATGATTCTGGGACACGCCTTTGCACCGGTGGTGGAGGCGATTGAGCGGGCGGCGCGGAACTCGGCGAGCTTTGGGGCGTCGACGGCGGCAGAGGCGGAGCTGGCCGAGCGAGTGCAGGCGTGCTATCCGGCGCTTGAAAAGATGCGCTTTGTGAGCTCGGGGACCGAGGCGACGATGTCGGCAATCCGGCTGGCGCGCGCGGCCACAAACCGCAAGATGATTGTGAAGTTTGAGGGCTGCTATCACGGGCACGCGGACGGGCTGCTGGTGAAGGCGGGCTCGGGCGTGGCGACGTTTGGGATTCCGGGATCGGCGGGCGTGCCGGAGGAGATTGCCCACCTGACGCTGGCGCTGCCGTACAACGATCTGGAAGCCGTGGAAGCGGCGTTTGCGGTGCACAGAGGTGCGATTGCGGCGGTGATTCTGGAGCCGGTGGTGGGGAATGCGGGATGCATTGCGCCGGCGGAGGGATATCTGGAAGGGCTGCGGGCGATGACGGCGCGCGAGGGCGCGCTGCTGATTGTGGACGAGGTCATGACGGGCTTTCGCGTGGCGCTGGGCGGGACGTGCGAGCGGTATGGGATTGAGCCGGACCTGGTGACGCTGGGCAAGATTGTGGGCGGCGGGCTGCCGGTGGGCGTCTTTGGCGGGAAACTCCGTTTCATGGATCTCCTTGCGCCTTTAGGGCCCGTATATCAGGCGGGGACGCTGAGCGGGAATCCGCTGGCGATGGCGGCAGGGCTGGCGACGGTGGGGTATCTGCAGGAGCACGCGGGGACGGTATATCCGCAACTGGAGGTAACGGCGAAGGCGATGTTTGAGGGCGTGGCTGCGGAGGCGGTGAAGGCCGGCGTGGCGATGACGCTGAATCGTGTGGGGTCGATGGGGACGTGGTTCTTTACGCCGGGGCCGGTGCGGAACTATGCCGAGGCGGCGACGAGCGATACGGAGCGGTTTGGGCGGTTCCACCGGGCGATGCTGGACCGAGGTGTGTGGCTGCCGCCTTCGCAGTTTGAAGCGGCGTTTGTGAGCGCGGCGCACGGCGAGGCTGAGGTGCAGGCGACGATTGAGGCGGCGCGCGAAGCGCTGCGGGCGTAAGGCGTGGGTCATGGAGAAGAACAGTCTGCGCAGCGCGCGGGGATGAGCCGGCGGATGGCGCGGCGGCTGCTGCGGCACCACGCGGCGCTGGCTGCGGCGACGGGCGCAGCGGTGGCGCTGCTCTACTGGACGCGGCCCTATAAGGATGCAATCAGCCGGGCGAGCTTTGCGACGGCGTATCCGGCGCTGGCGCTGCTGGCGCTGACGCTGGCGATTGGGCCGTGGCGCCTGCTGAGGCGGCGGCGGGCGGGTGTGGTGTCCACGGACCTGCGGCGCGATGTGGGGATCTGGGCGGGGCTGGTGAGCGTGGTCCACGCGGTCGTTGGCCAGTGCGTGCATCTGCGCGGACGGCCGTGGCTCTACTACGTGTACGGGCCGACGGAGCATCATCGCGGGATGCGACATGATCTTTTCGGGCTGGCGAACTATACGGGATTGCTGGGCACGCTGCTGGTGATTGCGCTGCTGGCGACGTCGAATGACCTGAGCCTGCGGCGGCTGGGCGCGGCGGCGTGGAAGAAGCTGCAGCGGTGGAATTATGCGGTGTTTGGGCTGGTGGCGGTGCATGCGTTTGCCTTCCAGGGCGTGGAGAAGCAGAAGGCAGGCTGGGTGACGCTGGCTGCGGCGTGCGTAGTAACGGCGCTGGGGATGCAGGCAGTTGGAGTGGCGATGCGGCGAG
>JBBIVH010000211.1:0-5383 GCA_037439805.1 Acidobacteriaceae bacterium | reverse complement strand
CCACAGAGTCATGCCCATGAAGACCGTGGATGTGATCAGGCCGAAGGCTGCCAGGGCGAGCAGTACGTACATCATGCAGACTTCAGGATACCCGTGTCCGCCCCAAGAGCAAGGCAATCAATAATGGTGAACGAGTGACTGGACCACCAACGCCAACCCGACAATGGCCAGTCCAAAGTAAACATAACGGCGAAACATCTCCACAGAAAGCCGGTGATTGATCGCTCGTCCGAGCAACACCGCCGGAATCAGCACTGGCAGGCAAAGCAGATAATCCCGGGTCACAACCCTGGTCCACAAACCAGTGCTGAGATACCCGCACATTCCAAGCAGGCTCGCCGGCAGAAAGTAGGCCTGCAACGTCGCCCGGAAGCGCTGCGCCGTCCATCCCTGCAGGGAGCCGTAGACCACCAGCGGCGGTCCGTTCATGCCATAGGCCCCGCCAAGCACCCCGGCACAAAACCCGCAGCCCAGCAGCAAGAACCTCGGTTCATCCCGCAATTGGAGCCGCCTCGTCCCGGACAGGCTAAAAACCGCAAACAGTAGGATGAGGCTGCCCAACCCCGTCTTGATGAGCGCCTCGGGCACGCGTGTCAGGAGAAAGAGACCCAGCGGCAGGCCAAACAATGTGGAGAAGACCAGCCACCCCGCGCTGCGCAAATGGATGTGGCGCCAGTCCTGCGCCACGACCACCGCGGCGATTGTAATAGACACCAGCACAGCAAGCGGAGCAGCCACCTGCAACGGAATCAGGAAGGCCAGCAGCGGAACAGCGATCAGCGCCTCGCCAAACCCAAATGTTGAGCGCACCAAGGTTGCAACGAAGACAACGACAAGAACAAAAATACTGGAGAAATGGATGGGGATCTCCTGCGTCTAGGGCCTCTTGCCGCCCGCCGGCCTCACAATGGGTGGCTTACGCAATGGCACAATCGCGCCGGTCTGCACAGGCGCGGCCTGCTGGAAGCGCGACAGCATCTCCGAGCGCACGTACTCCACAAAGCTCTGCATCTGGCGATTCATCTCCTCCATCCGCTCGCGCATCTGCAGAATGATGGCGATTCCGGCGATGTTCACGCCCAGATCGCGGGCCAGGTTGAGAATGAATTCCAGCCGCTCCAGATCTTCATCCGTGTAGAGTCGCGTGTTACCCTCTGTCCGCGAGGGCTTCAGCAGCCCTTCGCGCTCATAGAGCCGCAGGGTCTGCGGGTGAATCTCGTACATCTCGGCGACCGCCGAGATCATGTATGCGCCTTTGGATTTGCGTCGTGCCGCCATGCGATGGTTCTCCGCACCAGCTTACCCTATGCGCGCGGCAAAGGCCTCAGACCTGGTCAAACAGCTTCACGCGCGGGTCCTGATTGTTCAACCTCGCCAGCTCGCGCATAATCTCCCGGCTACGTTCGTCCTGCAGGTGCGGCACCACTACCTCGACGGTCACAATCTGGTCGCCGCGCTGGCCCGGATGGGATGCGCTCTCCACCCCGCGCTCCCGCATGCGCAGCTTCTGCCCGCTCTGCGTGCCGGGCGGAATCTTCAACTGCGCGCGCCCGTCGATGGTCGGCACATCCACCTTGGCGCCCAGCGAGGCCTCCGGCACGGTGACTGGCACAGTCAGCTGAATGTCGTCACCGGTCCTCGTAAACACCGGATGCGCCCCCGTCCTCACAATCACAAACAGGTCTCCGGCCGCGCCGCCGCCCACGCCGGCATTGCCCCGGCCCTGCAGCCGGATGCGCTGCCCGTCGCGCGTCCCAGGCTTGATCCGGAACTCGACCGTCTCCGTGCGGCTCACCGTTCCCTCGCCGTGACAGGTTCCACACGCGTTCGAGGTGCGCCCGGTCCCGTTGCACCGCGGGCAGGGGATGTTGAACTTCATGCGTCCACCCATCTGGGTCACCTGTCCGGTGCCGTTGCACTCCGGGCACGGCATTGGCCCGCCGGTCTGCGCCTGCCCATGGCAGGTCGGACAGGTCTCCTGGCGGTGAATCTGCATGCGCGCCTGACCGCCGCGGATGGCCGTCCAGAAATCGACAGTCGCCTGATACTCCAGATCGGTCCCCGGCTGCGGTCCCCGCGGCCGCTGGGACTGTTGCGCTCCAGAAAAGATTCCAGAAAAGATGTCCTTGAAGCTCCCCCAACCAGAAGAGCCTGTCCCGCTTTGCCCCGCGCCGCCGAACCCCGAGAAATCGAAGCCACCGAAATCGACCGGGACACCCCCGCCCGCGCCCTGCTGGCGCGCATACGCCTCCGCCTGCGCCGGGTCGATCTGGTCGGAGTAGAACCCAAGCTGGTCGTAGACCTTGCGCTTCTTGGCATCGCTCAGCACATCGTTCGCTTCCGAGATCTCCTTGAATTTCTCTTCGGAGCGCTTGTCGTCTGGATTCACGTCAGGATGGTACTTCCGCGCCAGCTTGCGAAATGCCTTGCGAATCTCCTCCGGCGTCGCAGTCTTCTTCACTCCGAGCGTCGCGTAATAGTCCTTGTTCTGTGTCGTGGGCATCTTTCGTCTCAATTCCCCATCTTGCCGTGCCGGGCCTCAGGGTCTCAAATTCGGCTCCCGTCGCCTCATCCATTCATCGGCTCAAATCGCCAGACCTTCCGTTCGCTTCCGCCGATCCAGGAAGCGCGCGTGCTGCTCGGCTCTGGCCTGTCATGCCACTCCTCCCACGGCGCCTCGTCCCACGGAGACCAACGCCTCCTGACTCTTCAGCATAGCAATTCCTGACATCGCAGGCCTGCATTCCATTGGATTGCCCCGGGCCCCTCTGCGCTTCAGGCTGGCAGGACTCCGCGAACTCCCCGCGAATTGCGCCTTTAATGCGCGCCCGGCGGAGGAGCAGCGTGGCGCGGTTGTTTCCTGAACAGCCAGACCGCCCCGGCGCAGAAGAATGCCAGGACAGCCGTCCAGCGAAAGACATCCACATACGCCAGAAGCGCGGCCTGCTGGCCCATCAACCGGTAGAACAGGCCCAGGGAACCGGGCCGCGCCTGCGCTCGGCCGAGGTAATGGCTCAGGTAGGCAGCGCTCATCGCCGCCTTCTGTTGCAACTCCGGGCTGCTCGGCGTGAGATGGGCGCTCAGGTCTGTCTGATGCAGGTCTGCCCGCCGGATGAGCGCCGTGGTCGCCATGGCGATGCCCACCGAGCCGCCGATGTTGCGCAGCATGTTGAACAGCCCCGTCGCGTTCCCCATCTCCTCGCGCGGAATCGTCGAGGTCGTCATCGTCGCCAGCGGCACAAAGACAAAGCTCAGCGCAAACCCTGTGAGCATAATCGGGACCAGAAGCGTAAAGGGCCCAATCTCCAGATTCACCATGCCAAAGATCAGCGAGCACACCCCGAACCCGATGAAGCCCGCGGTTAAGAGCTTCCGGTTGTCCATCCTCGAGCCAAGCATTCCCACCACCGGCGACCCGATGAACGAGCCAATGCCGCGCGGCCCCACAACCAGCCCGGCAGAAAATGCAGTGTAGCCAAGGATCTCCTGATAGTAGAGCGGGAGGATGGCGATGGTGATGTAGATGCACATCCCGAGCAGCGCAATCAGCAGGCAGCCGGTTCGGAAGTTGCGGTCCTTGAGCACATGAAGGTCCACAAGCCCCTTAGGATTCGTCCACGATCTCCATATCCATCCCACAAGCGCGACAACCAAGGCCGCCACGGCCCAGCGCACCCAGAGCGCGCCGAACCAGTCGTCTTCCTGGCCCTTGTCCAGCACCACCTGCAGACAGCCCGTCCACACGATCAGCAGACCGAAGCCGAGGTTGTCGAAGGCACCAACCTTCGCATGTTTGATGTACGGCGGGTCATGCACAAATCGGCTGATGAGCAGCACCGCCAGAATGCCGACCGGGATGTTGATGTAAAAGGCATAGCGCCAGCTGAATGTGTCCGTCAGCCACCCGCCCAGCGTGGGCCCCAGGACGGGCGCTACGACAATTCCGAGCCCGTATGCGGCCATCGACATCGACCGCTGCTCCGGCGGAAAACTCTCCAGCAGAATGGACTGCGAAAGCGGTTGCAGCGCTCCGCCGCCCGCGCCCTGCACAATGCGGGCCAGCAGAATCACGCCCAGCGTAGGAGCCGCCCCGCAGAAGAACGAGGCAATGGTGAAAAGCACCACACAGGAAAGCAGAAACCGCTTGCGCCCGAAGCGCCGCGCAAACCAGTTCGATGCCGGCAGGATGACTGCATTGGCGACGAGATAGCTGGTCAACACCCACGTCGCCTCGGAGTTCGACGCCGACAGCGAGCCCGCAATGTACGGCAGAGCCACCGACGCGATCGCCGTATCCAGCACCTCCATGAAGGTGGGCAGCATCACCGACACGGTCACCAGCCATGGATTCACTCCCTGGGTGAGCGGGTAGCGGTTTGGAGCGTGTGCGGTGGGCATCGCAACCGGAACAGTTGAGCTTACAGGATGGGAATGACCCTTGCGTGGAATGCGCAGCGCCACCCCGAGCCATTGCAAATCTTCACCTCCGTCCTGGAAGATGAAGCCATTGAGGAGCGCCGGATCGAGGAGTGCTGGTTTGGGTTGCGCTGGATCCGGCAATCCTGAGCCGCTTTGGGCGGCCTACGGGGGATAACGATGAATCGCTGGATCTGGCTGTTGGCTCTTTTGCTCCTCTGCCTGGGCGTGGGCGGAGTCAGCGGCGCCATGACCGCACGCGAAGTCCAAGGCTGGTATCAGACCCTGACGCGGCCGTCGATTGCTCCTCCCAACTGGGTCTTCGCGCCTGTCTGGACCTCCCTCTACATCCTGATGGCCGTGGCAGCCTGGCTCGTTGCGGTCACGCCTGCATCCAGCTCTCGCACCCTGGCACTCAGCATCTTCTTTGCCCAGTTGCTCCTGAACTTCCTCTGGTCGATCATCTTCTTCCGGGAGCATGCCATCGGCCTCGCCATGGTCGAACTCGTTCTCCTCTGGTGCTTCATCGCCCTCACCGCCATCGCCTTCCACCGGCTTTCCCGTCCTGCGGCCTGGCTCATACTCCCCTACCTGGTATGGGTCTCATTCGCAGGCCTGCTGAACTGGGGCTTCCTGCGCCTGAATCGCATGTAAGAGCAAGAAGCTGAGCCGGAAACGGATGCTTCCGTGGCGCAGCCCCACTGCGGCACTCTCTTTATTGCGATTCAATCAAGAAAAGTTGACACTAACTCACTCAATCATGCATCCTATATCCGTCAGCATTTCTACGCGCAGGCAGGAGCCCCAACATGGCAAAGATTATCGGTATTGACCTTGGCACCACCAATTCTTGTGTGGCCGTTCTCGAGGGCGGTGAGCCCAAAGTGATTGCAAATGAAGAAGGTGCGCGCACAACGCCCTCCATCGTCGGCTTCTCCAAGAGCGGCGAGCGGCTGGTGGGCCAGGT
>JBBIVH010000210.1:3542-5384 GCA_037439805.1 Acidobacteriaceae bacterium | reverse complement strand
ATGAAAAGGACGGAGCGATTGTTACACCGCGCGGCGGGGATGGGGAAGATGGAAGGTGCCGACTTAGAAGACGATGACCTTGTCGGCCTCCATGGTCCAGCGGGTGAGCTCGTCCATGGTGCTGCGATGGGCGCCTTCGATGACCATCTCGGGGCGGATGCCGCGGGCGTCCATGCAGGTGCCGCAGATGCCGACTTGCGCGCCTTTGGCGGTGAGGCCTTTGATCATGCGCTCGATGTTGTAGTAGCCGTTGGGGGTGGTCTGGCCGGCGAGGGCGCAACTGGCGGCGTCGCCGATGAGGAAGACGGAGACGGTGACACCTTCCTGTTTGGCGAGGGAGCCGGCGAGACGAAGGCCGTTATAGCTGCGCTCGGAGCCGTAGGGTGCGTCGTTGAGGACGATGAGGTAGTACATCGTGCCCTGCCTTTCGGAGTTGATGCTATCCGGAGGGCGAGGGCGGGGATGTGATGGGGGTTACGAGGGGATGGTGCGGCGCTGAAGTGGTTTCGGGCTGTAGGAAGCCCGTGGTTTCCCATCCATCAGCTGGGCGACCTGTTCTGGTGCGGACTGCAGGCCACGGGAGAGAACGTGCATCCGATACCTTCCCGTCATGAATGGGTGATGGCCCGCTATGAGACTTCAATCAGTGCGAGGCCGTTGGGTGGAATCTCCAAAGAGATGGATTGACCGTGAACCGGCGCAGCCTGAGGCGGGCTGAGCTGCACGCGCTGCTTCAATTCTGCGATTTGCTGCTGCGTGGGATAGGCGGGGCTGCCGATGTCTTTGTAGGCGCGGGCGAGGTTGCCGTGGGCGTCATCGACGCGGGTGATCTGGGCGTGATGGTAGGCGCGGCCCCCGGCGAGCGCGAGAGCGATCTGGATGGGCTGGCCCTCGGTGGCTTCCTCGGCAGCGGTTTGTGCGAGGGGGTCGCCCATGGAGGAACGCTGACCGGGCGCCTGCGGGATGAGGTTCCAGGCAAGGATGGCGAGCGAGCCGTCTTTGCGGCGCGTGGCCAGAACGGGGCCGTCGTCGCTCACGATGCGCTCGTCTCCGAGTTTGTGGAGGAGCGTGAAGGCGTGGTAGGAGGGTCTGGGAACGCCCCGCATGCCGATGAGGCCGAAGCTGCGATTCATGAAGGTCCGCGGCACGCCGAGCTCCTCGAAGACATTGTCAAAGGTCCAGTAGGAGAGGATGTCTGCAAGACCGAGGGTGCCCTTGATGGTGTGGGCGATGAAGGCGGGATTCTGGGAACTCCACTCCGTGATGTAGAGAGGGACGTGGGGAATTTTGGATGCGCGAATCTCGTTCTGCATCTTCTGGAGCGCGCGGAATGACCTCTTCATAGGGGTAGTGCACGCCTTCGCCGAAGACGCTTTTCTGCGGATCGTCCGGGTAGATGTGGCTTGAGACGAAGTCGATGGGCACCTGCTGGGCGGCGCAGTAGGCGAGGAGATCGCCGACCCATGCGGCCTGCGCGGTGGAGGGGCCGCCGACGCGAAGACGCGCATCGACCTTCTTGAGGGCGAGCGCCGATTGACGGTAGAGCTCTAAGTATTGCGCTTGCGTGCCTGCCCAGAAGACGATGTTGGGCTCGTTCCAGACCTCGAAGTTCCAGGTGCTGACTTCGGCGATGCCGTAGCGATCGACGCAGTGACGGGCGAGCGCGCCGATGAGTTCACCCCATTGGGCAAAGTCTTTAGGCGGCGTGGTGTTGCCGCGATACCAGAAGATGGTGCGAGAGCCGCTGGCGAGCGCTCCCGGCATGAAGCTCAGCTCGACGAGGGGCTTGAGGCCGCGATCGAGCATGGCGTCGAAGACGGTATCGACGTAGAGAAAGTTCGG
>JBBIVH010000210.1:0-3442 GCA_037439805.1 Acidobacteriaceae bacterium | reverse complement strand
GAGATTCGCGCCCAAGGCATACGCGCCGGCGAGTGAGGCGGAGTGCAAGAACGAACGACGATCCATGAGTGGCCTCCGAGTGTGTTGTTGGAGTCAGGGACGAGCGGCGAGGAATCGCTCCATGAACTTGGTGTCGAAGTTGCCGGCCTGGAAGTCCGCGTCCTGGAAGATGGCCTGGTGGAGCGGGATGGAAGTTTCAATTCCCTGCACCACGAACTGCGAGAGGGCGCGCTGCATGCGGGCCATGGCTTCGGCGCGGTCTTTGCCGTGGACAATGAGCTTGGCGATGAGCGAGTCGTAGTAGGGAGGGACGACGCCTTCGGCGTACTGGGCGGTATCGACGCGAACGCCGTTGCCGCCGGGGACGTTAAAGGCGGTGATCTTGCCGGCGGATGGGGTGAACTTGACGGGGTGCTCGGCGTTGATGCGGCACTCGATGGCGTGGCCGCGAAGCTCGATGTTGGGCGGAAGGATGTCGGCGAGGGTTTCGCCTGACGCGATGCGGAGCTGGGCCTTGACGAGATCGACGCCGGTGATGGCCTCGGTGACCGGGTGCTCGACCTGGATGCGGGTGTTCATCTCGATGAAGTAGAGCTTGCGGTCCTCGTCCATGAGGAACTCGATGGTGCCGGCGTTCTGGTAGCCGATTTCCTTGAGGCAGCGGCAGAGGGTGTCGCTGATTTCCTTGCGCAGCGCGGGCGTGACCTGGAGGGATGGCGCTTCTTCAATGAGCTTCTGGTGGCGGCGCTGGATGGAGCACTCGCGCTCGAAGAGCGTGGTGACGTTGCCGTGCTCGTCGGCGAGAATCTGGAACTCGATGTGGCGCGGCTGCTCGATGAACTTCTCCATGTAGAGCTCGCCGTTGCCGAAGGCGTTGGCGGCTTCGGTGTTGGCCGCGTGGTAAAGGTTGGGCAGGTCTTCCGGCGTGCGGACGATGCGCATGCCACGGCCGCCGCCGCCGGCCTTGGCCTTGAGGATGACGGGATAGCCGATGGTCTTGGCGACTTCAAGGGCCTCGTCGGCGCTGGCGAGGACGCCGTCGGAGCCGGGGAGGATGGGGACTTTCGCGTGCTTCATGGCCTGGCGGGCTTTTTCTTTTTCGCCCATGAGGCGGGTGACCTCGGGCGGCGGGCCGATGAACTTGATGTTGGAGGCGCGGCAGACTTCGGCGAAGTTGGCATTCTCACTGAGCAGGCCGTAGCCGGGGTGGATGGCGTCGACGTCGGCGATTTCCGCCGCGGAGATGACGGCGGGGACGTTGAGGTAGCTCTCGGTGGGGCGCGGCGGGCCGATGCAGATGGCCTCGTCGGCGAAGCGGACGTGGAGGGAGTTGCGGTCGGCCTCAGAATAGACGGCCACGGTGCGAACGCCGAGCTCGCGGCAGGCGTTGATGACGCGCAGAGCAATTTCACCGCGATTGGCAATGAGAACTTTACGAAACATAGAGGAAGTCCAGGAAAGCAAGTTAGCGGAGTTAGCAGGCTAGCGGAGTTAGCGGAGTCAGGAAACGCCTGTCCGCTGCGCTGAGCTGTCTAGCCCTCGCGGATGGTGAAGAGCGGCTGGCCGAATTCGATGGGCTGCCCGTTGGTGACGAGGCACTTGACGATCTCGCCCGAGGCGTCGGCCTCAATCTCGTTCATGAGCTTCATGGCCTCAACGATGCAGATGACCTGACCCTTCTGAACGCGGTCGCCCGGAGCGACAAAGGGCGATGCGCCGGGTGAGGGCGAGCCGTAGTAGGTGCCGACGATGGGGGATTTGACGGTGTGGAGGCCTGCGTCGGGGTCGGCTGCGGGGGCCGGGGCGACGGGTACGGATGGAGCATGATGGACCGGGGCGGCGTGTACAGGGGGAACTGCGGCAGCGCGTGCCGCGAGTTCGGCGAGGCTGGCAGTGGAGACCGGGGGCGGATCGAACTTGAGACGGATCTTGGTGTCGCCCCGGTCGAGATCGAACTCTGCGACCTGATACTGCTTGAGGAATTCAATGAGTTCCTTGAGATCCTTCATGTCCTGAGGTTTCATGCGTTCGGTGCCTCTCCGGGTCCTGCGTGGTGCGCGGTTGAGCTTTTCATTTGGTTAGATTTCGATCAGGGCTTTGGGCGCGGGGGTCAGCACCTGGCCTCCGTTGCGGGTGACGGCCACCATGTCTTCAATGCGGATGCCGAACTGATCGGGCAGGTAGACGCCTGGCTCGATGGTGACGACCATGCCGGGAAGCAGGTGGGTGGTCTGTCCGGCGCCGATGCGCGGCGGCTCGTGAATCTCGAGGCCGACTCCGTGGCCTGTGGAGTGAGTGAACGCGTCTGCCAGACCCGCGCGCCGAAGGACGCCGCGGGCGGCCTCGTCCACCTCGCCGCAGGAGACACCAGCGGAGACGGCAGAGACGGCGGCCATCTGGGCGTCGAGGACGGCCTGGTAGGCGCTACGTTCACGGGCGGACGGCTTGCCCAGGTGGACGGTACGAGTCATATCAGAGCAGTAACCCTTGTGGATTATACCGAAGTCGAGAGTGAGAAAGCCTTTGCGCGGAAGGCGCGCGGCGGTGGCGCGGCCATGGGGCAAGGCGGAACGGCGGCCGGAGGCGACGATGGTGTCAAAGGACATGCCTTCGACGCCGAGAAGCCGGGCCTGATGCTCGAGCTCGGCGGCGACCTCGAACTCGGCGAGGCCGGGGCGAATGTGGCCGAGAATCTGGTCGAAGAGCCTGCAGCCGATGAGGGCGGCTTCAACGATGAGGGTGAGCTCGTCCTCGTCCTTGACCATGCGGAGGTGTTCGACGAGGGGCGCGGGAAGCGGCTGGAGAAATGCGCGCCGGAGACTGGCGGGCAGAGCGGCGCGAAGGCGGGCGAGTTCGGCGACGGTGGTGGATGCGGGGTCAAAGCCAGTGAGGCTGACGCCGGACTGGGCTGCGAGCCATTGAGCCGCGTGGACGGCAGGAGAACTGGAGACGATTTCGACACGGGCAGCGGAGACCTCTTCGGCGGCCTGCGCGGTGTAGCGCCCATCGGTGAAGAGGCGGGCGGCGCGGCGGGTAACGGCGAGGGCGGCGCTGGAGCCTGTGAATCCACAGAGGTAGCGGACGTCAGGCAGATGAGTAACGAGGAGGCCGGGAAAACCGGCGCGGGTCATGCGGCGGCGAAGCTGGCCGATACGGCGGAAATGGTCCACCGCATTGGTATATCACGGGCGAGCAGATACAACGAGTTCGGCAGCGGACGCGGTGGGCTACAGAGCCGATTTGACGGGCTTCTTCTGGTGGGGATCGAGTTCGGCTTCGGCGGTGTGCTGGTCGGACTGGCGGTCCATCCACTCGTCGAGGCGGCTGCGTTTGAAGCGCCAGCGGTTGCCGAGTTTGAATGCGGGGATGAAGCCTTCGGAGGCGTACTTATAGAGGGTGTCGGGTGAGATGCCGAGGTAGTCCGAGGCCTGACGGATGTCCA
>JBBIVH010000209.1:0-5425 GCA_037439805.1 Acidobacteriaceae bacterium | reverse complement strand
GTCGACGAACTGGACGCCTTTGACGACGCGGCCGGCATGGACGTCGAGGCAAGCGATGATGCGTTTGGTCAGCATGCGGCCTCCGCTGGGACGGCGAGAAAGTTGCGCAGGATTTTGAGGCCGGTGTCACCGGATTTTTCCGGATGGAATTGCGTGCCGAAGATGTTGCCGCGCTCGACGGCGGCGGCGAAGGGCTCGATGTAGGTGGTGACGGCGGCGGTGTCGGCGGTGACCGGGGCTTTATAGGAGTGGGTGAAATAGACGAATGCGCCGGGCTCGACGCCTGCGAGCAGGCGTGAGGCGGGGCGTACCTCGAGGGAGTTCCAGCCGACGTGGGGGACTTTTTCATGGCCCTCGGGAAAGCGCGTGCAGGACTCGGGAAAGGCTGCGAGGCCGGGCTGCTGTGGGGCTTCAGTAGAGCCTGCGAAGAGCCACTGCATGCCGACGCAGATGCCGAGGAAGGGCACGCCACGCGCGACGGCGGCACAAATGGCGCCGGTGAGGCCGGTACGGTCGAGGCGCTCGGTGGCCTGGAAGTGGCCGACGCCGGGAAGGACGATGCGCTCTGCCGCAGCGACGAGCGAGAGATCGCTGTCGGTGACCTCGGGCTCCGCGCCGAGATGGCGCAGCGCCTTGAGCACCGAGGTGAGGTTTCCGGCTTTGTAGTCGATGACGGTGATGCGCATTCTTTCCTTCCCTCAGGGGCTAATGCCCCGTTCCTTTGCCGGATTCGACGTACGGGCTAAAGCCCGTACCCCTCACAACTGCCCTTGCGTTGCCTTAGAGCAGCCCTTTGGTGCTGGGCAGCATTTCGCCGAGTTGCTTGTCGCGGCTGCAGGCGACGCGCAGGGCGCGGGCGAAGGCTTTGAAGATGGCTTCAATCTTGTGGTGGTTGGAGCGGCCGTACATGGTTTTGACATGGACGTTGGCGCGTGCGCCGCGAGCGAAGCCTTCAAAGAAATCGGTGACGAGTTCGGTTTGCAAGTCGCCGACGAGGCGCGTGCGGACTTTGGTGTCGACCGCGTAGGCAGGGCGGCCACTCAGATCGATGGCGGCGATGGCGAGGGTTTCATCCATCGGCATGAGGAAATAGCCGGCGCGCAGGATGCCGCGCTTGTCGCCGAGGGCGCGATTGAAGGCCTCGCCGAGGGCGATGCCGACGTCTTCGACGGTGTGGTGCTGATCGACGTCGAGATCGCCTTTGCAGGTGAGGTCGAGATCGAAGGCGCCGTGACGCGTGAAGAGCTCGAGCATGTGATCGAAGAAGCGGATGCCGGTGGAAATGTGGTAGCGACCCTGGCCTTCAACGGTGAGGCGGATGGCGATCTTCGTCTCGGTGGTGTTGCGCTCAAAGGCGGCGGTGCGGGTTTTGCGCTGGTGCGTGTCAGTCATGGTTTCTCTCGAAGTCTGTGACTGCGTGCAGTCGTTCGTTTAGGTTCTTGCTTTCCCAGGTCTCAACATCGAGACCTGGGGCACCCAAGACAGTACAAGATCAAGCAGCGAAAACGTCAGTTCAATTTGAGCGCCGCGAGTGTCTTTTGAAGAGCTTCGACGGCCTGCTGCATCTGCTCGCGTGTGCCGATGGTGATGCGGACGCAGCCGTCGCAGCCGGGGTCGCTGGAGCGGTCGCGGACGAGGACGTCTGCTTCGCGCATGCGGTGGGCAAACTCGGCGTGCAGCGGGCCGATGTCGACGAGGACGAAGTTGGCGTGGCTGGGCCAGCGGCGGATCTGGACGGCGTCGAGCGCGGCCTCGAACTCGGCGCGCGCGGCGAGGACTTCGCCGGTGTACCAGTCCAGGTAAGGCTGATCGGCGAGTGCGGCGGGCAGGCAGGCGAGCGCGAGCGAGTTGACGCTGTAAGGCGAGAGGACGCGGCGAATCCATCGCATAAGTTCGACGGGACCGGCGAGCAGGCCGAGGCGCAGACCGGCGAGACCGTAGGCTTTCGAGAATGTGCGCGCGACGATGAGGTTGGGCACTTTGCCGATGAGGTCGAGAACGGTTTCGCCGTGGAAGTGGTAGTAAGCCTCGTCGATGAGGACAACGGCCTGCGGCGCGCTGCGGGCGATTTCAAGAATCTGCGCGCGTGTGGCGATGGAGCCGGAGGGGCTGTTGGGGTTGGCGATGGCGATGATTTTGGTGCGCGGCGTGATGGCGGCGAGGAGCTTCTCGTAGGGGAATTGCAGATCAGCGGCGGCCTGCACGGCGACGACGCGCGCGTCGGTGGACGCGGCGTAGACCTCGTACATGGTGTAGGTGGGGACGGGCAGGAGCAGCTCGTCGCCGGAGTCGAGGAAGGCTTCAAAGAGGACGTGGATGGCTTCATCAACGCCGTTGGTGAGCGCGAGCTGCGCGGGCTCGACGCCGAGATACGCCGCGACGACGGCCTCGACGGGTTCGCGCTCGGGATAGCGCGTGAGCTCGCCTGTGGAGATGCGGGCGAGGACTTCACGGACTTTGGGCGAGCAGGCGAGCGTGTTCTCGTTGAAGTCGAGGCGAAGCGCGTCGCGGCTGCCGAGCGGAGGGTGATACTCCTTCATGGCCTGCACACGAGCGCGCGGTGTGGGTGAGATGGCCGCTGGAGCGTTGTTCACGAGCGGGCTCCTTTCTTGCGGATGGGGCACAGACGCGTGGTGATGGCGGCGGCGTGGCCGGTGAGGCCTTCAGCCTGAGCGAGCAGCGCAGCCTGCGGGCCGAGCTCGCGCATGGCCTGCGCAGAGTATTGCTGCACGGTGATGAGCTTGACGAAGTCGTTGACGCTGAGGCCGCCGCGGACGCGCGCCATGCCGCCGGTGGGCAGCGTGTGGTTGGGGCCAGAGATGTAGTCGCCCATGGGTTGCGCGGACCAGCGGCCGACGAAGACGGAGCCGGCGTTACAGACCCATTCGAGATCGGCGGCGGTGTCGACGGTGAGGTGCTCGGCGGCGATGCGGTTGGTGATGTCGCGTGCTTCTTCGACGGAAGAGGCGATGAGGATGAGGCCGTTGCGGTCGAGCGACTCGCGCGCGATGGGGTTGCCGCGGCTCTGGCGCTTGGTCTCTGCGAGTACGGCGTGGGCGAGATCGGTGCGCGTGGTGAGAAAGATGGCGAGGGCTTCGGGATCGTGCTCGGCCTGCGCGACGAGATCGGCGGCGATGTCGTTGGGGTTGCCGGCGTCGCTGGTGACAAGAATTTCCGTGGGGCCGGCGAGCATGTCGATGGCGCAGTCGAAGGCGACGAGGCGCTTGGCGGCGGTGACGTAGAGATTGCCGGGGCCAACGATTTTGCTGACGCGGGGCAGGCTCGGCGTGCCATAGGCGAGTGCGGCGACAGCGTGCGCGCCGCCGACGCGATAGAACTCCGTGATGCCAAGCATGTGCGCGGCGGCGAGGGTCTCTGGCGCGGGTTTGGGGGAGACGGCGACGATGCGCTCGACGCCCGCGACCTGCGCGGGGATGGCGGTCATGAGCAGTGTGGACGGCAGCGGGTGGCGACCGCTGGGCACGTAGCAGCCGACCGAAGGGATGGGGCGGACGAGCTGGCCGGTGACCAGGCCGAGCCGCGCGGCGCGGTTCCACGAAGTGGGGAGTTGGCGCCTCGCGAAGGCGCGAATCTGCGCGGCAGCGGTGGTGAGGGCCTTGCGCAGCGCGGGGTCTGTCACGTCCCATGCCGCGGCCATCTCGGCCCGCGTGATGCGAAGCTGCGCCGGACAGATGAGGCCGTCGAGTTGTGTGGCGTATTGAAAGAGGGCGCGATCGCCGCGCTTGCGCACGTCGGAGACGATGCGGCGGACGGCGGGCAGCACGGAGTCAAGCGCCGCGCCGCCGCGCCGTTCGAGAGCGGCGAGCAGTGCCTGATTCTGCTGCGCGCCGCGTCCTTTTGTTCGGACCAGCTTCATCCTCTTCCTCCGGTCAGAGAACCACTTTGTTCAGCGGGTACTCGACGATGCCG
Source organism: Acidobacteriaceae bacterium (assembly GCA_037439805.1). Classification (GTDB taxonomy): domain Bacteria; phylum Acidobacteriota; class Terriglobia; order Terriglobales; family Acidobacteriaceae; genus Telmatobacter. The sequence continues at coordinate 1,495 of JBBIVH010000209.1, read as the reverse complement.
GTGGCGTTGGCGGCCTTGAGCTTGGGAATGACGTCGCGTGCGACGCGCTCCTCGACGATCGTGTTGACGGCCACCCAGTCGGAGTCACTGAGGTGCGAGATGGTCGGCGAGTTGAGCGCGGGCAGGACGGCGAGCACGGCGGGAAGGTCGGAGTTTCTGACATTGAGCAAGAGGCCGACTTGGGATTGCGCGTCAATCGCGCCGCGCAGCATGAGCGCAATCTGGTTGATTTTCTCGCGCTTCCACGGATCGGCGAGCGCGGGCTTGCCGGCGATGAGGTGGGTTTCACTCTCCATCACGGTGTCAATGATCTTGAGGTGATTGGCCTTGAGCGAACTGCCGGTCTCAGTGACTTCGACGATGGCGTCGGCGAGCCTGGGCGGCTTCACTTCGGTCGCGCCCCAGCTGAACTCAACCTTCACGTGGACGCCCTTCTTTGCGAAGTAGCTCTTGGTGACCTCAACCAGCTCGGTGGCGATGATCTTGCCTTCGAGGTCTTCAGCGCGCTCGAAGCCGCTCTGCTCGGGCACTGCGAGCACCCAGCGCACCTTGCGGCGGCTCTGCTTCGCGTAGGTGAGCGAGGTGACGCTGGTGACATCGAGGCCGCTTTCGACAACCCAGTCGATGCCGGTGAGGCCCGCATCGAGGACGCCGTGATCGACGTAGCGCGCCATCTCCTGCGCACGGATCAACATGCATTCCAGTTCGCCGTCATCGACGGATGGAAAGTAGGAGCGGCCGTCAGCGTAGATGTTCCAGCCGGCGCGCTTGAAGAGGGCGATGGTCGCATCCTGCAGGCTGCCCTTCGGCAGTCCGAGACGAAGTTTATTGCTAGCCACGGGCGGCCTCCATTTTGCTCGAATCGAGTGCGAGCGGGCGGGTGAAGCAACTGACGGTGCCTTCGTGGCAGACGAGTCCGTCGCCCTCGACTTCCACGCGGAAGAGCAACGTGTCGTTGTCGCAATCGGTCGAGGCGGAGACGATGCGCAGGCGGTTGCCGCTGGTTTCGCCCTTCATCCAGAGCTTCTGGCGGGTGCGGCTCCAGAAGGTGACGAAGCCGGTTTCCATGGTTTTCGCGTAGCTGGTGGAATTCAGAAATCCCAGCATGAGAACCTCGCCCGTGCGCGCGTCCTGCACGATGCCGGGCACGAGGCCGTCCATCTTTTCAAAGTCAATTGTGGCGTTCGGTGCGTTCATGATTCCTCTGTGTGGATGTGTTGATTGGCAAGAAAAAAGCCCGCGGCGTTTGGCCGGCGGGCTTGCTTGGATCCTGATCTCTGCCTGTCTACTTCAGGCCAGTGCAGTCCGCCGTCATGGAGTGTCCATGATGATGGTGGTGACCGTGGTGGCGGTGGCTCTGCATCTGATTATTACTGTATGGGTGCGCCCGTGTGCATGTCAACAGGAGTCTGCTGCTGGCTGCATCAAGTGGAGGAAGGATGCTCGTGCAGCATCTCGATCAGGTCCTGATTGAGTCGATTGCGCAGAGCATAGC
>JBBIVH010000208.1:0-5429 GCA_037439805.1 Acidobacteriaceae bacterium | reverse complement strand
CGCGTTGCGCGCATGTCTTTGCCCGAGCGCGAGACCGTTCCCGGCATCGGTCCGCGCCGCGCAGAGATTATCGTCGCCGGCGCGCAAGTCTTCGCCGAGCTTCTGGAGTCCTTCAATCTTCCCGGCTTTCGCTATTCGCCGCTTGGCCTGCGCGACGGCATTCTTGCGCAGATGCTCGCCGAACAGGACGCGCGCGCAGCCGGCCATCGCGAGTTCGAGCAGGAGCGATGGGAGAGCGTCGTCGCTACGGCCCGCCGCTACGCCATCGACCCTCGTCAATCCGAGCCTGTGCGTGCCCACGCTCTCCAGCTCTTTCAGGAGCTCAAGTCACTCCATCAGCTTCCGCCTGACTACGAAGGCTGGATCGCCGCCGCCGCGATTCTGCGCGACACCGGCAAGTTCATCAACCACCAGGGGCACCACCGGCACGCGCAATATATCATCTCGAGTTCCGAGATGTATGGCTTCACGCCCGTGCAGCGTACTGTTGTTTCTGCGATTGCGCGCTATCTCGGCAAGAGCCGCCCGCAGCCCGGCGACCGCGCTCTGCGCAACATTCCACCCGAGGAGCACAAGCATGTGCATCGCGCCGTGGTCCTGCTGCGCCTTGCCGTTGCGCTCAATCAGGACCGCGCCAGCGACGTGCTGCGCGTGACGACCCGCGCCTATCCCAGGCGCGTTCAGATAGAAATTAAGCCCGGCCGCACCGGCGCAGAATTGGAATTGTGGTCCTTGAGAAAAGAGGCAGGCTACTTCCGCGAGGTCTTTGGCCGCGAACTCTTCGCCACACTCGCATAGATGTTGCGCGCCATCCGCGGGTCGATCAGCCACTGCAGCAGCGGCGGATGCTTATCCATCGCAATCCGCGCAATCGATCCCTTACGCATCCGCACGCCAGCGCCGCCGTTGCCCGTGATGATCCTGCCCAGGAACTTGAACAGGTTGGGATTGTGTCCCACCATCAGCACATCTTCATACTCTGCATAGTGATCGATGAGCGCCTGGAAGGCCGCAACGTCCGCATCGGGCCCCAGGGCCGGGCTGATCTCCACCTTCGCCTCATACCCCATCTCCGTTCCTACAAACTGCGCCGTCTGCAACGCGCGCTTCAGCGGGCTGGACACAATCACGTCTAACTGCACCTTCATCGCGTTCAGCATCCGCGCCATCAGCATGCACTGATCTTTGCCCTCTCGGATGAGAGCGCGCTTGGCGTCCAGAGTTGGATTGTCGCGCCGCAATCCGGCATTCGCGTGGCGCATCAGATAGAGATTCATACGGAAGGTCTTACCAGGCTCGCCTGTGTCAGGTACCGTTCGATTAGACGAGATTTTAACATGAAAGTAATAATTCTTCGCCGCCCCTGCCGCGGCTCTCGCCATCTACTTTGCTTGCGACTCCGTACTCCACAGTTCACTTACCAGTAACCCGCCCAGCAGCTTCTTCTCACGCAGCCTGGCCCATCCCGCTTCGGCCAGCGCCTCGCCGTACTTCGGCAGCCGCTGTACACGCAACCCCGTCAGCACGAAAAACGCGCAGTACAGCCCCTGCACCAAGGGCCGCGCAATCAGCCAGCCAAGCCACCCCTTCGGAATGGCAAACTCTGACACGACCCACACTGCGTTGGCGCTCGCATGACTGCGAATCTTGTGCGCCAGCGCTGCGGCCTCGGCCGTAGTCAGGCAGTCCAGAAAAAAGTGCGTCACGATCAGGTCGTAGGCCGAGTTCTCCGGCTCCCACTCGCGCGCATCGGTCTGGTGCATGCGCACGCGTCCTGCGCGTAGGCCCGCGTTGCGCGTCAGTTCGCGCAGCATCTTCACGCTTGCATCCACCGCGTCTACTTGCACCTGCGAATTCTCTTCGAGCAGCTTTGCTGTGAATCGCCCATCCCCATCGCCCAGCACAAGGCCGCTCCGCTGCATCGTCAGTTCCGGCAGAAAGCTGCACCGGCAGCGCCAGAGCCAAGGGCCAAACGTCACCATCTCCATCGCCGCATAGACCCGCGCGACGCGGTTGAAGTTTGGCGCGCGGTTCATCGCAGCAGGCACACCAGCGGCGTCAGCAGCACAAGATCCGCTGCAGTGCGCAGCGCGAGCGGAGCAAGCCGTCCCCGTATCCGATCCAGCCAGCCAGTCAGCAGCGCGCTCCCGGCGGCGCATAGCAGCAGCAAGGCGATGCGATGCGCGCCGATACCCGCCAGCAGCCCTCCCATCGCCAGCGTCGTCAGCGCAAGCATCGCGGCGGCCTTCCAGACCGTAGACGTTTCACCCGCCGCGTCTGACTCCCACCGTTCAATCGCATGGCAGTTCAGCCACGCCAGCGCCGCAAAGGTGGCCGCGGCCACTAGCAGCGGCGCCAGATCCGCCCAATCATTTCCCATCAGCCGCAGCCGCGTCAGCGTCGGCAGAGCGCACCCCGCCGTGAAAAGCACACCAACCAGCATTTCCTTGGGCAGCCGTTGCAACCATCGCCCCCCTGGCGCATGCACCCCTGAGAAGTACACCAGCGCCGCCGCACCCAGCGCCACATTTCTTTCACGAATCGCCACCGGCATCCGCAGCAGGATGATCGCCGCCGCTGTTCCACCCGTTGCCAGCGCAAGTGGTATCAGCGCCTTCCGTTGCCGCCAGTGAAAAAAGTGGCGCTCCCGCAGCCGGTCTGCGGCTCCTGTCCTTAATCCCGCACGCGCGTCCAGCAGCCGATCGCCGATGTAGACCGTCCATGTGCCCATCGCCAGCATCACCGGCACCCAGGCCGGCAGCCGCAACCCGCCCGCCCAGGCAAAGGCCACCACCCACACCACCGCTACGGTTGGCGCATCCATGCTCGCGAGATGCCACAGACTCAGGGCGCCGGGAAATTGGACTCTGTGCGATTCGCGGCGCACGTGCAGCCGCGCGCGCATCTGCGCAGGCGAATTGGCCAGGGGAAGCGGCACTGTTCTCATTGTAGGAGACGCACAGCGCTTGGTGGGGTGCTCGTCAGCGCGTGCCATAGCCGCGATTCTCAGTCCGCCGCATCTGCCTTCCGCGCCATTCTTGGCGCTCTCTGCCGCGCGGGGCCCTTCAGCGGCCGCGCCTCCGGAATCGCATCCAGATCCGCCTTGCCTTCCGCGAGCTTCATCAGGAACTCCTGCGAATTGAAGGCCGGCGCACCCTTGTACAGTGCAGTCGCGCGGACATATTTTCCGTCGCTCTGCTGCATTCGAGCCTTCGCCGTATCGGCCATCAGCGCCGGCAGAATCTCATCGTGAATTCGCGCCTTCGCCGCCGGGTCGCGCACCGGGAACGCCACCTCGCACCGCTCAAACAAATTGCGCGGCATCCAGTCCGCCGATCCCACATAGATCTCGTCGTGCCCGCCATTCGCAAAGTGGAAGATCCGTGAGTGCTCCAGAAACCGTCCCACAATCGACCGCACCCGAATCCGTTCCGACAGCCCCTTCACCCCCGGCCGCAGAATGGAAAGTCCCCGCACTATCAGGTCGATCTCCACGCCTGCCTGCGAAGCCGCATACAGCGCCTCAATCACGCTCGGCTCCAGCAGCGCATTCATCTTCGCCACAATGTGCGCCGGCCGTCCCGCGCGCGCATGCTCCGCCTCGCGCCGAATCAACCCCAGAAAGCTCTCCGCCATCGTCAGCGGAGCCACCAGCAGCGGCCGGTAGTCATCCACCTCCGCGTGCGCCGTCAGGTAGTTGAAGACCATGTGCACCCGCTCCGTGATCTGCGGATCGCTCGTCAGCAGGCTCAGGTCCGTATAGAAACGCGCAGTTACCGGGTTGTAGTTGCCCGTCCCAAGGTGGCAGTAGCGCCGCGTCACCCCGTCTTCGTCGCGCCGCACCAGCATCGCCAGCTTGCAATGCGTCTTCAGCCCCACCACGCCGTGGAAGACCTGCACTCCTGCGTCTTCCATGCTCCGCGCCCAGCGTATATTCGACGCCTCATCGAAGCGCGCCATCAGCTCCACCACTAGCGTCGCTTCCTTCGTCGCCGCCGCCTCGGTCAGCGCCGTGAACATCGGCGAGTCGCTGCTCGTGCGGTAGAGCGTCTGCTTCATGCTCACCACGGCTGTGTCTTCCGCGCCTTGCTGGATAAAATCCACCACTGGTTCATAGGAGTCATAGGGATGGTGCAGCAGAATATCGTGCAGCCGCATCTCATCGAAGATATTCGCTGCCTTGCGGCTCAGATGCAGCGGCTTCGGCGTAAAAGGCGCAAACTTCAGCGCAGGCTTTTCAATATCGCTGTAGAAAAACATCAGCCGCGACAGATTCATTGGCCCGTCGCACTGGAAGACCTGGTTCTCTTCCAGCTCAAAGTTCACGCGCAGACGTTCCACAATCTCCGTGTGCGCGCCGGCTTCTACTTCCAGGCGCACCGCGTCGCCCTTGCGCCGGTTGTGCAGCTCCACGCGAATCGTCTCCAGCAGTGACCGCGCCTCTTCCTCTTCGAAATACAGGTTCGAGTTGCGCGTCACCCGGAACGCCGCCCGCGCCATCACCTCATAGCCGCGATACATCCCCGACAGATTCTGCGCAATCAGGTCCTGCAGCAACAGATAATCGTGGCGTCCTTCTTCGCCCGGCAGGCGCACAAACCGCGGCAGGGCCCGCGGCACCGTCACCACGCCCAGAATCGCCGGCCCCGACGTGCGCCGCTTCCGCTTCAGCAGCAGCGCCAGGCACAGCGCCTTGTTCAGCACGCGCGGAAACGGATGTGCCGGGTCGATCGCAATCGGCGTCAGCAGCGGATCGACCTCGCGCGCAAAATAGCCTTGCGCATAGGTCCGCGCCTCGTCGCTCAGCTCTTCCCACTCCAGCAGGCGGATGCCCTGTTGCTTCAGCTCCGGCAGCAGGTGCTCGTTCCAGCACTTGTGCTGCGCCTCCACAAAACTGTGAATCTCCGCCGTCAGCACCGTCAGCGACTCGTCCGGACGCAGCCCGTCGTATCCCGGCTCTTGGTACCCATCCTCAATCCGCTGCAGCAGCCCCGCCTGCCTTACCTCCACATACTCGTCCAGGTTCGACCCCGTAATCGCCAGAAACTTCACCCGCTCCAGCAGCGGATTCGTCGCGTCCTCGGCCTCTTCGAGCACACGCCGGTTGAACTGCATCCATGAGTGGTCGCGTCCGTTGAAGAGCCTCTGTTTGGGGGTCGTTCGTGCCATGCTTGCGGCGCCGCGCGCTGTGATGCCAAGTCTATCGCGTTTCCGCCGCCTCAGCAGAGCGTCGCCTCCACCCCACCGGAAATTCAACATCCCTTCAACATCCCGCGGATTCCCTCCATCCCATTCGTACCTTGAGTGTTAGCGCGCCGTCTCATGACCTCTTGCAACCCCTGATTGACCCGCCCCACCTCACCGGGTGACGATAGAGCAGGGAAGCCCCATCCCACGGAGAGTGCTCGCGCATGGCCGATCACCCGGCA
>JBBIVH010000207.1:2085-5452 GCA_037439805.1 Acidobacteriaceae bacterium | reverse complement strand
CTGAAGTGCCCGCGCCAAGCGCCCCACAGCACATATACCAGGCCCGTCAGCACCACCACCCACGCCGCTTCAAAGTGCAAATACCGGCCCCAGCCGTTTCCGTCCGGCATCGCCGTCCCAAATCCGTTGTTCACCCACGGCCGCGACGTCGGCAGCGGCAGCGAGAACAGAGGCCGCATATTCGCATTTCCGCTCTCGCCCCAGTAGAAACGTGGATGAGAAATCAAAATCTCCGCGCCCGTCACCAGCAGCGCCAGAAATGCAGCCACCGTCAGCCAGTGCGTCACACGCACCACCACCGCGTGCCGCGGAGCAGCCGAGATGGACGGAGGGGAAGCCGTAGCCATTGCCGAAGCATAGCACGCTCTTTCCGCGCTTTCACTCACTTTGTCCCGTGCAAATCCAGCACACAGCCGCCCTCGCCTCGCCTGCCAGCTTAGCGAAGGCAGCCACACTCAGGCTCCGCGCAGAATCAGTTTGTCTTTTGCTCCGCGCCCTTTTTTGCCCCGTGGAAAGCGCCTTCCGTCGTGTCCTTCGTCTTGTCCCATGCCTTCCGCGTGTCCTTGGCGGTCGCATGCGCAGCCTTCGTGGTGTCCTTTTCCGTCGCGTGAGCCACTTTCTTCGTATCCTTCGCCGTGGCATCAGCGGCTTTCTTTGTGTCCTTTTCCGTTGCGTGCGTAGCCTTCACGGTGTCTTTTTTCACATCGTGCCCGGCGGCCTTCATGTCGTGTTTCACGCCATCATTCTGGCCTGTGGCAGAAGGTTGACTCCATCCGAGAATGGCCGCGAAAAGGACAGCGACTCCCAGCGATTTCGCAATTGTCAGTACCGGTTGTGTCTTCATGCTCCGGGAGTATAGGCCCTGCCTCCGCAACCCGACAAGCCACGACACAAGCCCTTCACAGGACCTACCGCCACCGCCGTTTCCGTGATCCAAATCACATCTTGCGGTGCGACACGCCACAGTACTCAGGCTCGCTTCGTGCCATCTTTCTCTCAGAGAAGCGAGGATTCGGCCATGACATCTCCCTGCGAGGAACGATGGGCGCATCCCGAGGTCATCCTCGTCGCCACCGATCTGCTCGATCTCGACCGCCTCATGCCATTTGCAGTTCTGCAGGCCGTCGAAACCGGATCGCGCCTCATTCTCCTCCACGTACTGCCTCCGGCTGCTGGCTTTGGCACAGACCCCGCCGGCATGCCCCAGTACGACCCCTCGGCCGCCGTGGAACTTGCCGCACGCGAGCTCCATCGCTGGAGCTGCCTCGCCCGCGATAGGGGTGTTGAGTGTCACGCCCTGGTGCGCGAAGGAATTGCGGCCCAGCAGATCGCTGCCTGTGTACGGCAGTTCCACGTTGGTCGTATACTGTTAGGCACTCGAAGCCGGGGGAAGATTAGCAAGCTTCTCCTGGGTTCCGTAGCAGAGCAGGTGCTGCGCTCGGTTCACCTCCCGGTCTATACCGTGGGACCCGAGGCTCATCTCCCGGTCGGCGTTGGCGACGGCAAACAGGTCGTCCTGCACGCCACCACATTGAGAGAGACCTCTCGCCCGAGCGCAGTGCTTGCCTGCCATGTCGCCGCGACCCAGAACGCTCGCCTCGTTCTGCTGCACGTCCTTCCACCCATGCATGATCCCGAAGCGAGCCTCCGCCTGGACGCCACCACCCTCCGCGAGCTGGAACTTCTCGCGAGCGAGACGCGCGACCAGGATACTGCAAGCGTTCCTGTCGAATTGCGCATTGTTCACGGCAATCCCTGCATTGAGATTCTCGCCACGGCCTCTGAGCTGAATGCCGCTCTCATCATCCTCGGCGCCACACATCGCTCCACATTACAGAACCTCACGCGCGACCATACCATCTACCGCGTCCTCGCGCACGCCAGCTGCCCCGTTCTCACGCTGCGCGAAATCAGCGCGGAAGAGTGCACCGAAGTCAGCCTCGAAAGCGCGCAATCTACCTTCTAGCGTGCGCGCAGGTCTCGCTGCGCATGACCCTTCGCGCGGCATCCCTGCTTCCTTTGTTCTGTGAGTTTCTTGGCCTTTACGCCGTCAGCCGTTCCAGTTGGTCCGGCTTCACAATCGTCATGCTCGCGCCCTTGATTGTGATCCACTGGTCCCGCCGGAACTGGTTCAGCAGCCGCGTCACTGTCTCGCGCGAGGTTCCCGCCATATTGGCGATCTCCTCATGCGTCAGCGCCATCGTGAACCGGATCTCCGGCTTTCCATTCGAGGCCGAGCGGCCCCAGTCGAGCAGCAAACGCGCCAGCCGCCCCGCGGCAGACCCGGAAAGCGCCAGCCGCTTCGCGTCGTGGAACACCGTCAGGTACTCGCCCGACAACGCCTGCGCCGCGTGCATGCTCGCAATTCCATGCCGCCCCAGGAAATCCACAAACTCCTGCTTGCGGATCGTCTTCACCTGGCACGGTTCCAGCGCCTCGGCCGTCACCTCATGCGGAACGTTCGCCAACACCGCGCTCAACCCCATCAGGTCGCCCGGTCCGGCAATCTTCAGGATCATCGTCTTGCCGTCCCGCGACGTCGACGAAATCTTCACCTGCCCGAAGCACACGATAAATACGTTCCGCGCCACATCGCCTTCTGAAAACAGCTTCGCGCCGCGCGCATGATTCATCATGATCCCGATCGCGTCGAAATCCCGCAGCGCTTCAGGTGTCAGATTGCAGAACATCCGCAGATGGCGATGCTCGCAGTTCAGGCAATCTTCCGGAGGGTGATGGGTATGAAACTCAGCCATAGTTCTGCCGCGACTCTGCGACAAGTATAACCCACTTCGCCGCGCTGAACTCTCATCCGTTTCTACGACCTCCAAAGCCCCCGCTTCCGGATCCTCCACCACTGCGCCATCCTCCCTCATCGCACCCCCTGGGCACTGGAAGAGTACCCGCCCTCTGTTCTGCGCCGGCGCATCCCCGCCACGCGAAGCGAGAAGCACGCGTCATACGCCCGCGAGACCTCCCGCGCCAGTTCCTCCAAAAGCTGCATCCGCAGCGGCGGATGCGCCTTGAAGGCCGCTTCCAGCGCCTCATGCGGAAACAACAGCAGCGTTGCCGGGCTTAACGCCCGCAGCGTGTAGGTATGTCGCGGCTCACCCAGCGCAGCCGCCAGCTCCACCACATCGCCCACGCGTACCGTGCCCAGCGTCAGCCGCGCATCCAGCCGTTCCGTCCGCCGTTGTAACTCCCCCGCCATCACCACATACAGTCCGCGGCTCTCCTGCCCCTGCGAGAAAATCGTCGCTCCGCTTTGAAATTCCAGGCTCTGCACCGCCGAACTCAACAACCGGCCCGTCTCCGGCGGACACGCCAAAAGCTCCGCCAGCGGATGCGCCGCTGCGCTTCCTTGTTC
>JBBIVH010000207.1:0-1985 GCA_037439805.1 Acidobacteriaceae bacterium | reverse complement strand
CCATGCGGTCCCGGAGTGCCGCTTGCACGCTTCACTCCCACCACCAGCACGCTCGGCCGGTTCTGCTCAATCGCGGCCACCACTGCGTCCACCGCCGTCCCATCCTTCACCATGCAGCGCACTGCCACAGCGCCCGTCTCATGAATCCCAAACTGCTCCAGCGTCGTCGCGCAGGGATTCAGAAACGCCGAAGCCTCCGCCGCCGTCCGCGCATGCACCACCAGAAGCTGCCGCTGGAACGTCTCCGCCAGCGACAGCGCCGTGTCCACCGCCGCAGCCGTCGCCTCGTTCTTCTCCATCGCCAGCAGCACCGGCCCGCCCGGCGTCGGCCTGAATTGCCCCGCATTCCAGTCCGCAGCCACAGCCATCACCGCGCATGGCGCTACCCGCACCAGTTGCTCCACCACCGAGCCCACCAGCACCGGCCCAGCCCCATAACGCCCCTTCGTGCCCACCAGGATCAACCCCGCGTCATACTGCTTCGCCACGCGGACCAGCATCTCCGTCACTTCGCCCTGCCGCACCTCTGAGTGGCTAGGAATCCCCGCCTGCAGCAGCTCCGCCGCCATCCGTTCCAGCGTCGCCTGCGCCTCTTCCGGCAGCCTCGTCAACACGCGCCCCGGAACGCCTCCCACCGCTGCGTAGTCCACCGGGTCCACTCCGTGCGCCAGCACAATCCGCGCTCCATAGGCGCCCGCCAGCTTCCGCGCATACTCCAGCGCCCCGTCCGACCCCCCATCCAGAGCCGTCGCCACCACAATCGTCTTCAGGCCTCCGCGTATGCTCATCGCACGCCTCCTATCAGCCTCCAAACTCCGTTCCGCCGCAGTGATACTTCCGCTTCCCTCCCAGAAAGCGCCACGGCGCCGCTCACGGCGCCTTTTCCTGACCCTTTAACTCTTGAGTTTGAATCGACTTCCCGGCGTAGGCTGTGACATCTTGCACCCGCTTATGTGATTCAAATCACATACCGCTCCGCCCCGCTTCAGCTCGCTCACCTCGCGCCCAACCTCTGCTATCCTCCCCGTGATGTCCTTCCTTCAAGACTTCCAGCGGCTGACCTCCGCGCAGCGCCACACCTTCCTGGCATCCTTCCTCGGCTGGACCCTCGACAGCCTCGACTTCTTCCTGCTCATCTTCTGCGTCAAAGCCATCGCCGCCGACTTCCACACCCGCCCCTCCGCAGTCCTCGTCGCCGTCTTCTGGACGCAGGCCCTGCGCCCCGTCGGCGCGCTTCTCTTCGGTCTCCTTGCCGACCGCTACGGCCGCCGCCCCATCCTCGTCTTCAACATCCTCAGCTTCTCCGTCATCGAGTTCGCCTGCGCCTTCGCCCCGTCCCTCCCTGTCCTGCTCGGCCTGCGCGCCCTCTTTGGCATCGCCATGGGCGGCGAGTGGGGCGTCGGAGCCGCGCTCACCTTTGAATCCCTTCCCAAAGAAGGCCGCGGCGCCTTCAGCGGCATCCTTCAGGAGGGCTACGCCCTCGGCTCCATCCTCGCCTCCGCCGCCTTCGGTCTCCTCTTTCACTGGATCGGCTGGCGCGGCCTCTTCCTCGTCGGAGCCACGCCCGCCCTCCTCGTCCTCTACGTCCAGGCCCGCGTGCAGGAGAGCCCCGTCTGGCTCGCCCGTTCCGCCGCACCCAAAACCAAAACCTCGACCCGCCTCGTCCCCGCACACATCGCGCGCTTCCTGCCGCGCTTCCTGTTCCTGATCCTGCTCATGACCGCCTTCATGAGCTTTTCCCACGGCACGCAGGACGTCTACCCCACCTTCCTCTCCGTCCAGATGCACCTCACCCCGCAGACCGTCGGCCTCATCGGCGTTCTCTACGGCTTCGGCTCCATCGCCGGCGGATTTGTCTTTGGTGTTCTCTCTGAAAAGTGGGGCCGCAAGCGGGCCATCATCGCCGCCGCCCTGCTCGCACTGCCCGTCATTCCCCTCTGGGCCTACGGACACACCGCCGCCACCCTCGCCGCCGGAGCCATCCT
>JBBIVH010000206.1:0-5479 GCA_037439805.1 Acidobacteriaceae bacterium | reverse complement strand
CCGCTGGCCGCAGGGGATGTGATGGAAGTGACCGAGTCGCATACGCCGGAGTTCCGATCGACGGTGCGGGTTTCAAGCGCGGGCACGGTGACCCTGCCGATGATTGGCGCGGTGCATGTTGCGGATCTGGATGAGGAAGGCGCGGCGCGCGCGATTGAGGCGGCTCTGGTAGAGAAAGGGATGCTGCTGCACCCGCAGGTGAGCGTGCTGGTGATGTCTTTTGCGGGGCTGGATGTGAGCGTGCTGGGTGAGGTGGCGCGGCCAGGCGTGTATCCGCTGGCGGTGCACCATCGGCTGTTGGATCTGATTTCCGCGGCATCGGGATTGGCGCCGGATGCGGGCAGTCTGGTGACGATTGTGCATCGGGATTCGAAGCTGCCGCCTCAGGCGGTGGTTCTCGATCCGGGAGCCGGGGGCGCGGGCGAAGATCATAATCCTGAGCTGCAGGCGGGCGACACCGTCGAGGTGAATCGCGCGGGGCTGGTGTATGTGGTGGGCGACGTGATTCGTCCCGGCGGGTTCCCGGTTGATCCGACGCAGAAGCTGACCGTGCTGCAGGCGATCACGCTGGCGTGGGGTCCGACGCAGAACGCGGCGCTGACAAAGGCTGTGCTGATTCGGGAGCAGAAAGGCGGACGCACGCTGACAGAACTGAACCTGAAGCGGCTGCTGCGCGGGCTGGACCCCGACCTCCCAATCGAAGATCACGACATTGTGTTTGTGCCTGACTCGGCTGCGAAGAATCTGTGGAACCGCACGATGGAGTCGGTGGTGCAGTCGGCAGCAGGCGTGAGCATCTATGCGGGCATGGTGTACTCGCAGAGGTTCTAGCGATGCAAAGAGCGACGAGATGGCTGCTGCTGCTCTTTGCGTTTGCTGTGCCGTGGGAGTACTCGCTCGATCTCGGAGAGCCGTGGGGAAACATTGCGCGCATGGCAGGGCTGGCGCTGCTACTGGTGTGCATTCCCGCGGCGCTGGCAAGGGGCCGACTGCGGAACCCTGGTCCGTTGCAGTGGATGGCTGGACTGCTGTTCCTGTGGCTCTGCTGCACGGCATTCTGGGCGGTTGATCTGGAGACGACGCTGGAGCGGCTGCGCGGCGACGCCCAGGTGATGATGATTGTCTGGATCGCGTGGGAATGGCTGGAGAGCGCAGAAGACTTTCGCGACATGCTGCGAGCCGCGCTGGCCGGTTCATGGGTGCTTGCGCTACTGACGGTTGCAGATGCCTTCGCAGCGCATGGCGCCGACACGGGGCAGATTCGATTTGCCGCGGCCGGACAGGATCCGAACGATGTGGCGCGGTTTCTGGATTTTGCCTTTCCGGTGGCGGCGCTGCTTCTGGATTGGGATGAGGCGCTGGTCTGGCGCTTTGTGGCGATTGGGTATTTTCCTGTCGGCATTACGGCCGTGCTGCTAACGGCGTCGCGCGGAGGATTTCTGGCGGCGCTGGTGGCGCTGGCAGGCTGCGCGCTTCTTCTGCTTCGCCGTCCGGCGCGGGGTTTGTTGTGGGCTGCGCTCGCGCTGCCGGTCGTCGCAGCGGGAATCTGGATTGCATTGCCCGATGCGACCGTTCAACGGCTGGAGACGATTCCCGCGCAGATTGCGGACGGCGATATGAATCAGCGCCTGAATATCTGGGAGGCCGGATGGAGAGCCTTCACGCGTGAACCGTTGCTTGGGCAAGGCGCGGGGAGCTTTGTGATAGCGGCGGGCGTGGCGGAGGGCGACACGGCGCACAATACCGCGCTGTCGCTCGCAGTGGAAGAGGGAATCGTCGGCGTTGGGCTGATGACAGCTCTGCTGATGATGCTGGCGCGGTTGGCGTGGAGTACGCGGGGGAGTCTTCGCATCGCGCTGCTGAGCTGGATGGCGGTGTGGAGTGTCGCATCGCTTGTGGGAACCGTGGCCGAGAGTCGCATGCCATGGCTGATCTTTGCGCTGATTGCAGTGGCGGCGCGGCTTTCGCAAGAAGGGGAAGTTGCGATTGAGACAAGGCGTGCGCCAACGGATGGCGAAGCGCGGAGGGGACTGGGAATTGCGGGCGTGGCATCGCGATGGCTTCAATGGCCGGTCGCTCCTGCGATGTTTGTCCTGTCGCGTTTTCAGCGCAACAAGGCGGTGGCGAAATGAGCGCAAGCGCGAGTCCGGTTCGAGCGGCAGGCTCCGGCGCGCGGATTTTGAACGCGGCGCTGACGGTGACGGCGGCCGGTGTCGCGGTGAAACTGATTGCGGCGGCGAAGGAGTTTGTTGTCGCGGGAGTGTACGGTCGATCCGATGCGATGGATGCCTTTCTGATGGCATTTCTCGTGCCGGGGTTACTGGTGAATCTTGTCGCCGAATCGATGAACCAGGCGCTGGCGCCGACGCTGGTGCGTGTGAAGGAACTTGAAGGGGATGAGCCGGCGCAGCGTCTGTTTTCAAGCGCGATGTTGTGGTCGTTCGTGCTGCTGACACTTGCGGCGCTAGGGTTGGGGCTGAGCGCGCGGGTGGTCTTCCCGGTGATGGCTTCACACTTTGGTTCGCAAAAGCTCTTGCTCGCGGAGCATTTGTTCTATGCGCTGCTGCCGATGGTTGTGCTGGCGGGAATCGCGAGCAACTGCGCGGTCGTGCTGAATACTCTGGACCGGTACGCGTGGCCGGCGCTGAGCGCGGCGATGACGCCGCTGGGGATCGTGATCTGCGCGCCGCTGCTGGCGGCCCGCTATGGCGTGTGGGCGATGGTGGATGGCGCACTGGCAGGAACATTGCTGCAGACGCTGCTGCTGGTGTGGTGGATGGAGCGCGGAGGTTACAAGCTGCGCTTGTGGTGGCACGGCATGAGCGCGGCGACGCGCGAGGTGGCGGGGCAGTATGGGCCGGTTCTGCTGAGCAGCGTGGTGGCCTCGGGTGGGTTGCTGGTGGACCAGGCGATGGCGGCGATGCTGCCTGCGGGCAGCGTGGCGACGCTGGCTTACGCAAACCGCTTTGCCGGGGCATTTCTTGCGCTGGCAGGCGGGACGCTGAGTGCAGCGATGACGCCTTCGTTCTCGCGAATGGTGGCCTATGGAGCGTGGCAGGAATCGAGGCGCACGATTCGCGCATGGGCATGGAGGACCATGGCGGCATCTGTGCCAGTTTCGGTGGCGCTGATCGTGGGTTCGCACAAACTGGTCAGGACTGCGTTTCAGCATGGCGTGTTCGGGGCGGCGGATACGGCTGCGGTAGCGCCGGTTCTGGCCATGTTTGCCGCGCAGATTCCGTTTTTTGTGAGCAGCCGCGTGTATTACCGCTTTCTGGTTGCGCTGCGCAGGACGGACCTGGTTCTCTGGTGCGGCATGATCAATCTGGCGCTGGACATTGTTCTAAATCTGATTCTGATGCGGTGGCTGGGAGTTGCAGGCATTGCGCTGGCAACGACGCTGTGGACGGTGAGCACGCTTTTCTTTCTGTGGTATTGGACGGAGAGACTTCTCAAGGCGAAGACTGGAGCGGCGCTGTGACGATTCGACCGGCTCGCTACCTGCTGCGCTTTGACGATCTATGCCCGACGATGGACCGGGGAGGGTGGGAACGTTTTGAGGGATGGCTCGCGGAGTTTCGCATAAGGCCTGTTCTGACAATTGTGCCGGAGAATCAGGATCCTGAGCTGATGCGAGAGGCCTGGGACGATGGATTTTGGGAACGGATGCGAGAGTGGCAGGCGCGCGGCGCGGCGATTGCGCTGCACGGATACAGACATGTGTGCGCGAGCGATGGAGGAAGTCTGCTGCCGCTGCATCGGTTCACTGAGTTTGCGGGCATTCCGGAGGAGACGCAACTGGCCTGGATCGAGAACGGGATGAAGAAGCTGCGCGAGGAAGGATTGGAGCCGAAGTTGTTTGTTGCGCCACGGCATGGATTCGACCGCGCCACGCTGCGCGCACTGCACCGGGCGAAGCTGCCGGTTATCAGCGATGGATTTGGCGCGAGGCCGAGCAGATGCCGCGACATTCTGTGGATTCCGCAGCAGCTTTGGGGGCCGGCGGAAAGGCGCAGCGGGGTGTGGACCATTTGCACGCACAGCAACACTGCGACGAAGGCGCAGGTGGAGTCGCTCCGCGAGTTTGTGAAGAAGCATCATGCGCAGTTCATCGACGCAGAGGAAGCGAAGGGGCTCGCAAAGCCATGCTGGTTCGGCACGGGCGCGCAGGCGTGGGGGACGGCGCAGTACTGGCGGATGCGGATGAAGGGTTGAAGGCGGCGGAGGACACAAGCCAGTCAGCTGCGATGCGTGGCGGCGTTCTGCGAGCCGTCGCCGAGGAGTCCAGTGTAGAGCGCGATCCACTGATCCATCACGCGATCGAGGTGATAGCGCGCGATGATGGACTCGCGTGCTTCCTTGCCCATGATGGCGCGCTCTTCGGGGTACATATCCATCAGACGAGCCATTCCGGCGGTAAGGGCATCCGGATTCGTAGGGGGCACGAGGATGCCGTTGACGGAGTGGGAGATGACCTCGTTGTTTCCGGGCACATCGGAAACGACACTGGGAAGACCACAGGAAGCGGCTTCGAGAAGGGCCATCGGGAGCCCTTCCCAGCGAGAGGCGAGGACGAAGCCGTCTGCGGCCTGAAGCCACGGGCGCGGGTCTTCAAGGAATCCTGTGAAGTAGGTCCGCTGGTCGATTCCGAGTCTCTCCGCCGCGCGCTTGAGAGGAGCGGCGAGAGATCCGTCGCCGAGCAGAGCGAGGTGGGCATGGGAGGGCAGGGATGCGAAGGCCCTGAGCAGGGTGGCGTGGTCTTTGACCGGCTCCAGGCGCCCCGTGGCTACCCACAGGAATTCGTCGCCGAGACCAAGCTGCTGACGAATTTGCAAGCGAGCGGATGCGTCCGGAGTCCAGGCGTTGGTATCAATTCCATTGGGGATGACGAAGAGGCGGTCGCTGAGGATGAGCCTCGCTGCGGTATAGGTGTTGGCGACGCTTTGCGTGACGGCGGTAACGCAATCCGGGATGAAGCCGGTAAGGCGATAGCACCACTGCTGGATCGAGCCGCCCGCAGCGGGGGTGTGCAAGGTGTCGAGCTGGAGCGGGACAGGGGCCAGGATGCGCGAGCCGCGGGCCATCCAGGATGCGTGCGGAAGGTGGGCATGGAGCACATCGGGCCTGTTTTCGCGCAGCCACTTGCGCAACTGAAGCCAGCCGCGGGGGTCGAGCACGCCTTTGCGCATGTGGAGGCTGAGGAAGCCGATGCCGTCTTGCCGGAGTTGTGCGGCAGCTTCGCCTCCCGTTCCGGTAAGAGCGATGAGGGTGACGCGCCAGCCGCGCTGCATGAGGGCATTTGCGGCGATGAGCGCCTGGCGTTCCGCCCCGCCGATGCGATCGATACCGGGCAGAAGAATAGCGATATGCCTCATTTTCATTGCCTCAAGAGTACTTCATCGAGTATCCGTTCGCATGCGGGAACAGCATTTGGGAGAAGGAATGGCTGCAGCCACGGATGCGAGAATCGCTGGCCGGG
>JBBIVH010000205.1:3900-5498 GCA_037439805.1 Acidobacteriaceae bacterium | reverse complement strand
CCGGGTGCAAGGTTCGCCGGGCGCAGCACGCGGCGGGGCCGGTCCTGGCTGTCGGAGGAAACGGAGTTGAGGTAATCCATCAGCTCGCGCTTGTCCCACACGTGGTTGCCAGTGGTCAGCACGTCCGCTCCAAGGTCGAAGAGATCTTCGGCAATCTGCGGCGTCACGCCGAAACCGCCCGCCGCGTTCTCCGCGTTGATGATGACGAGATCGACCTTATAGGTTTCGCAGACGTGGCCGATGTGCTCGCGCACGATTCTGCGTCCTGCGCTGCCGAAGATGTCGCCGACGAAAAGAATATTCAAAAAATGCAGCTCCTGGCTAAAGGCGAGTTGGCGGGACAAGCTGAGTCAGCCTTACACCCCGTCGTTGGTCCCTGATCCCTGATCTCTTGTCCCCTGACTTCGCATCAGCGGGAAGAGAATCACATCGCGGATGGAGCGGGAGCCGGTGAGCAGCATGACCAATCGATCCACGCCGATGCCTTCGCCGCCGGTCGGAGGCAAGCCGTAGGCCAACGCGCGCACGTAGTCCTCGTCCATCTGGTGGGCTTCGTCGTCACCGCGAGCCCGCTCCTTGAGCTGATCTTCGAAGCGCTTCTGCTGTTCCACCGGGTCGTTCAGCTCGCTGAAGGCGTTGCCGAGCTCGAATCCGCCGCAGTAAATCTCGAAGCGTTCCACCCAGTCGGGCTCGTCGGGCTTCTGCTTGGAAAGCGGGGAGATCGCAGTGGGGAATTCGTAGATGATGGTGGGCTGGATGAGGTGGGGTTCAGCAACGGCTTCAAATATTCCCGCAATCGTTTTGCCGAGCGACTGAGACTCCCATGTCAAGGGATCGGCTGGTCGCGGCAGACCAAGCGACTCATAGATCACGTCTGTCTGCGCCCCCGTCAGCTCTCCGCGGAGCAGAATGCGTTGTCCATTCACGAGGACGAGAAGGCTACGAAGACGGCGATGTCGCTCGATACTCTCACCTTGGAAATCGTTGGACGGTGTTTTGATCTGCGGATAATGTTCGCCCAAATGCTCGATGGACGCTGTGAGGAATTCCCAGAGTATATCGGAGCTTTCAAAGGTTTCCATCGTTGGCGCTGGACCGAATTCCGGCGGCCACCATTTAATGATCGCCTCCCGCATCGTCAGCTCTTCGACGTATGCGAAGTCAATCTCCACATCGTTGAAGACGGTCTTCGTGGTTCCATTCACTTCCAGTGCTACGAACTTCAGCAGGTCCTTGGTCAATGCGATCAGGTCCTTGTAGTTCGCATACGCCTGGTAGAACTCCAGCATGGTGAACTCAGGATTGTGCTGCGTGCTCACTCCCTCGTTGCGGAAGTTGCGGTTAATCTCGTAGACACGGTCGAGCCCGCCCACGACGAGGCGCTTCAGATAGAGCTCCGGCGCGATGCGCAGGTAGAGTTTCATGTCCAGCGCGTTGTGGTGCGTCTCGAATGGCCGTGCCGCCGCGCCGCCGGCGATGGGCTGCATCATCGGCGTTTCTACTTCGAGGTAGCCGCGCTCGTCGAAGAACTTGCGCAGCGCGCGCAACACCTTGGCGCGCTTGACGAAGACCTCGCGGCTGTCGAGGTTGGTGAAGAG
>JBBIVH010000205.1:0-3800 GCA_037439805.1 Acidobacteriaceae bacterium | reverse complement strand
GCGAAGCCTGCCTTGCCCTGCGCGCGGATGGCCATGATGCGTCCGGCCACGGTGACAGTAGTGCGATTTGCCTCCAGCGCCTCGCCGGTGGCTGCGTCCCACTCTGCCCGCACGTCGGGGATGGTGTGCGAGGCGGAAAACTGATTGGGATACGCTGCCTGGCCGAGCTTCTCAATTTCAGCGAGCTTGGTCCTTCGCAACTCAAACAGGTTGCGCTCAAACTCCGATTCGAACACGATAGGTCCTTCCGTTCAATGCTGATGCCCAAAAGGGAAGTATACCCGCTCATTTGGTGACCCTGTATGCTTGAGATTAGCCGCCATGCCCTTCCATCGCCCGATTCCCGGCCAGAAAGAGACGTCGATTGCAAAGAGCGGGCTCGCAGCCTACGTGCAAGCCGAGAAGCTGGCGCAGATCGCTCTTGTCCTGCCCAGCGCCGTGGTAATTGGATGGCTGGGAGGCGCGTGGGCCGACAGGCACTTTCATCAATCGTGGCTGACGCTTGCGGGGATCGTTCTCGGCAGCATCGCAGGATTGACCAGCGCGGTGCAGATGGCGCTGACAGCCGGCGCGGGTGCTAAAACTGAAGGCAAGGATGGAGATGGGAGCGGCAGATCCGACTCCGGCAGCGGCTCATGACCGAGAACGCACAACCCATTGAAGAATTGACCGACGAGCACCTCGATGCGATGCTGAAGCGCTCGATGCGGAACACCCTGATTCTGGGGGCGGTTCCCGCCGTCGTGCTGTGGATGGCGAGCGGCTGGCGCAACGCGGGAATGCTGCTGGCGGGAACGCTGATTTCGGCGGCCAGCATTTGGGAGTGGCGCCGGCTCGCGCGGCTGATTAACGCGAGACTGGACAACCGCAAAGCACCCGTCGGATCGCCGGTGGTGGTGCTGTTCTTTGTGCTCAGGTTGATGGTATTTGCCGGGGTCATTTATGGTAGCCTGAAGTGTCTCCATGGTTCGTCCGTGGCGCTCTTTTGCGGCCTTGGTCTGGCGGTTCTGACCCTCGGCTGGGAGGCGCTCCGGCTGCTTCGCAATTGAGCTATTCAAGTGACTGCAGAAGGCCTTCTGCGGAGACAGAAAGACCCTAGTTTTCATGCCGGAATCGCTAGCCCTGACTCGTTTGCTGAATTTTCTGTTCGGCGGATTCGTGACGTCCATGATGCAGGCCGTGGGCGTTCACCCAGCGAATGCAGCAGCCCCCATCGACGATACGTTCGCGCTGGAACTGCTGGTCGTTGCCGCGCTGATCGTTTTTTTCATCGTGGTCCGGCTGAGCCTGTCGGTAGAGAAGCCCAACCCGGCGCAGCAGATTGCGGAGATGATTCACGGCTTTGTGGGCGAACAGGCAGAGCAGGTAATCGGTCACGGCTCTGAGCGCTTCCAGGCCTTCATCGCTTGCGTGTTCCTCTTCGTCGTGCTGAATAACTTCCTCGGGTTGTTTCCGCGCATCGAGACGCCCACCAGCCATCCGGTGGTTCCGCTGGGCATCGCGGCGCTCACGTTTCTCTATTACAACTTTCATGGAGTTCGCGTGCAGGGGCCCATCGGCTACCTCAAGCACTTCGCCGGGCCGGTGTGGTGGATGTCGTGGCTGCTTTTCCCGGTTGAAGTCATCTCGCACCTCGCGCGTGTCATGTCGCTCACCATTCGTCTTTACGCCAATATGCTGGCCAGCGACCTGTTAACCTTGATTGCCTTTTCGATCTTCCCGGCGATTCTGCCTCTGGCTCTGCTGGGGCTTCACTTCGCGGTCGCCATTATTCAGGCCTTCGTCTTTATGCTGCTGGCGATGATTTATCTCTCGATGGCAGTGGCGCACGACGAACATTGATCGGCCTCGCCGCGGCGTTGCCGGCGGCGCAACAGGATTCCGCCGGAGGGTGCTTCCGCTCCGGACCAACGGTAAGACCGCAAGCGTGAGGGGGCCAGCACGGTGAGCCTCAACCACCCACTGACGGTCAATTCAAAGGGAAGCTGGAGAACTATGCGGAAACTTCAATATCTGTTCATGGCCCTGGCGGCGCTTTGCTTCGCCATTCCGGCCTTCGCGGATGGCGGATCGCCTGCCATCGACATGGTGCCAATCGGCGTAGGGCTGGGCATGGGCCTGGCTGCTGGGCTTTGCGGCCTTGGTCAGGGCCGTGCGGTCGGATCGACAACCGAGGCGCTGGCGCGGAATCCAGGGACGCGCCCCGCTCTGCTCACCTTCATGATTATCGGTCTTGCGTTCATCGAGTCGCTTACCCTGTTTACCTTCGCCATGATCATCATCAAGGTGAAGTAGACAGCGAAAACGCATCTGCTGTGCGGCGCAATCCAACCGGGTTGCGCCGTTTTTATTGCGGCGGATCGTCTCAGTGGTTTTGCGCGTGGGCGTCGCTGCTTCCAGTAAGCAGCATATGGATCGCCTGCTGGTAGCCGAGATCGGCTGGGACCGGTATGAAGCCGGTGAGTCGCTGGTCCGAGCTGAAGACCCTGGACTTCACGATGATTCTGCCGGTCATCTCCAACTGGAAATGGGTGATGCGCCACTGGCCGCCGGTCACCTCAGCCTGTTCTACACGGATCCAGCCTCCCTTATCCAACTGGCCGAGGATACCCCAACCGAAGTTCACATCGTCATGAAGGTGACCTTCCAGCCTTGTGATACGCCCGTGCGCGGGATCGATCCAGAGATCGCCGCTCATCTTCGTCATGGGCAGGGTCTCCAGACTGGGAGGATCGAAGCTTGGATTCGGGACGAAACTGAACCGTTCCAGCGGGCCGTCCGGTCCGGCTTCCATGCCCGCAGGCCGATAGAGGAAAGCGTAGGGAAGCGCGCGAAGAATCTTCAGGACGCGCGCCATGTCGGCGTCATCGGAATCCTTGCGATGGATCTGGCGTTTTGGGTCCTGCAGAAGAGCGTTGAGGCGCGCCTGCTCTCTGTCTGTTTCGGTGCTGGTGAGGTGGCGGTCGTTCAGAGCAACGAGCAGCGCGATGGCGCCATCGCGGGTCTCACAGATCTTCTTTGTCGATGTGGCCCGGGGGCTTGAACGGCGCAGCTCGTAGCACATGGGGTGGCTCTTGTCCTGCGCCGCGCTCAACTCGGCCGCAAGCGCCCTCTGGACCTCCCTGGGTACGCCCTGCGTCACGATCCCAGATTGCCCGCTGGAGCAAGTCAGGGCAAGGAGGGCGAGTGCTAAGACGTGCCGGAGTTGCTGGCCTTTTGCGGACATAGATCTCTCACGCCTATGGACTGGCGCTATTGGCTATTAGACTCGATTTGGCCCTTCAGGTTGCTGGAATTGAACTGGGGGTGCTTGGTTTCGTATAGTGCGGACAGGACTCTCGCCATCGACGCCGCAGGGCTTCGACGGCGAAGGCGCCTTTTTTATAATGGACTCTGTGGCTGCATTGTCTGGGCGCTGCATTTCTCCCCAGTCCACTTTGACGCGGTTCAACAACAAGCAGGAAGGATCTCCACATGGCTGCTGAAACCGGACAAGCACGCATCGGCAAGACGGTTGTAATTCGAGGAGAAGTGAAGGGCAGTGAAGACCTCATTGTCGATGGTCACGTCGAGGGATTGATCAACCTGGCGGAGCACCGCCTCACCATTGGGCCCAACGCGCATGTGACGGCGGACCTTTCCGCCAAGGACGTGCTGGTTATGGGCCATGTGCAGGGCAACATCGTGGCAGCCGGTCGCGTGGAGTTGCGCGCTGGCAGCGTCGTGGAGGGAGATGTGCAGGCCCTGCGGCTGGCCATCGAAGATAATGCCGTCTTCCGCGGGAAAGTGGATCTGACCAG
>JBBIVH010000204.1:0-5523 GCA_037439805.1 Acidobacteriaceae bacterium | reverse complement strand
TGGCGCGCGGCCATACTCCCTGAGTTCGTTATGGGTTCGTTATGGGTTCGTTTTTGATGGAAATCCGTCGTCAAATTGTTGATATAGAGCATCGTGAGCTTTCGGCAAGCATGCGTGATCTCAGCTAGCCTGCCTGTTAAGTTCATTCAGTCGCCGGGGGCGACTGATCATGAACCGCAAAAGCAAACCCATCCCCGAGCCAATCGAGCAGCTGAAGCGCGAGTTGGATCAGTTTCGGAGCACTCAGCCGGGGCGCGCGAAGTTGCCGGAATCGCTTTGGCAGGCTGCCGCCGAGTTGGCCCGGCAACACGGTGTGCATTCGGTTGCGCACCCGCTGCGCCTTGACTACATGCGGCTGAAGAAACGACTCGGCGGAGATCCGAGCCTCCGAAAGAAGACGCCCAAGCCGACATTCGTAGAGCTGATCGCGCCACCTCCGGCGACGCCGGAGGAATGCATCATCGAGTTTGAATCTTCGAGCGGCGGCAAGATGCGCATCCAGTGGAAGGCGGTCGCGCCACCGGATTGGGCCAGCCTGATGCGCGCCTGGCGGGATGCCGAGAGATGATTCAGATCACGGCGCAGATGCGCGTGCTGGTGGCGATCGAAGCAGTCGATGGACGGAAGGGGATCGACTCCCTGGTGCGACTGTGCCGTGAAAGGCTCGACGAGGACCCTTTCTCCGGCTGCGTGTTCGTGTTCCGGAGCCGCAGGGGGACGTCGATTCGGCTCCTCAGCTACGATGGCCAAGGATACTGGCTCGCACAAAAGCGGCTCTCGAAGGGTCGATTCGTGTGGTGGCCGGAGGGCAGCACGGCGGCCAAGCCGTTGGAAGCCTACGAAGCACAGTTGCTGATGGCGGCCGGCGATGTGTCGCGCGTTCGCGCGGCGCCGATGTGGCGGCGAGTGAATGCGCTGAAGTGAAATCTGCAAAAACCATTCCTATCCCCCTTGCGTTCCAAGCAAAACTGGTTCATTCTGCTCTTCGATGGTCGAGTTCAAGTATCGCGGCCGGGAGATCAGCCAGCAAGACATCCTTTATATACGCGCGCTGATCGAGCGATACCCGAACGAAAGCCGCCGCACACTATCGACCCAGCTCTGTGAGGCCTGGCAGTGGCGCCAGGCCAATGGCGCGTTGCGCGACATGGTGTGCCGTGGCCTGCTGCTGATGCTGGAGCGGGCCGGTCAGATCACGTTGCCACCGGTGAGTTACGTGCGCCATAATCCGCTGGCCAGAAGAGTCAGGCCGGAGTCGGTGCTGATCGACGCCACACCCATAGAAGGCCCTTTGCGCCAGCTCCAGCCGCTGGAGTTTGAGCCGGTTCGGCGCACCTCCGACGAGCCATTGTTTAACAGCTTGATGGAGGAGCATCATTATCTCGGCTACGAGCAGCCGGTGGGGGAACACCTGAAATATCTGGTGTGGGCGCACGGGCGGCCAGTCGCTTGTCTGGCATGGTCCTCGGCTCCGCGTCACATAGGTAGTCGCGACCGCTACATCGGCTGGAGCGCTGAAGCGCGACGCCGCAATATCCGCTTCATCGCTTACAACACCCGGTTCCTGATCCTGCCGTGGGTCAGGGTCGAGCACCTGGCGTCGCATATCCTGGGCCGCATGGCGGCGCGGATCTCCGCTGACTGGCAGGCAATGTACGGACATCCGATTTACTTTTTGGAGACGTTCGTCGATCCGGAACGATTCCGCGGAACCTGTTACCGCGCTGCCAACTGGGTAGTGCTCGGCAAGACAACAGGACGCGGCAAACAATCCAACAGCTACGTACCGAACCGGTCGATCAAAGAGGTTCTGGGATATCGATTGACGAAGCGGTTTCGTGAATTGCTCGGGGAGTAGCATGACGCCCATCAGACGACGTGTCGATGTGAACCTGGAAGAACTGGATCAGGTCCTCGATGGAGCACGGCAAGCGCCGTTGAGCGAGACCGACTACGACAAACTTAAAGGCGCATTGCATGCTCTGGTCGCACTGCTGGTGCGACCGCGCAGTACGGAGAAGACCAGCGCCGTGCTGGAGAATTCGGAAGGCGTGGAGACTGGCACCGGGACTCCGTCGGATGCCGACGCAGCCAAACCGCCCGGACACGGGCGCAATAGCGCGGAGGCGTTCAGCAGCGCACGGAAGATCGACATCAAGCACCCGGTACTGACACACGGCGACCGCTGCCCGGAGTGCGGGAAAGGCAATGTTTACGGGCAGAAGGAGCCCAAGACTCTGGTGCGAGTTGTGGGGCAGGCGCCGCTCGCGGCCACCGTCTACTCGCTCGAGCGGTTGCGCTGTGGCGCGTGCGGGCAGGTGTTCACGGCACAAGAGCCGGAAGGAGTGGGAGCGGAAAAGTACGACGAGACCGCGGCGGCGATGATCGCGCAACTCAAGTACGGAAGCGGCGTGCCGTTCTACCGGTTGGAGCAGCTCGAAGATCAACTCGGCATTCCGCTACCGGCAGCGACCCAATGGGAAATTGTGGAAGAGGCAGCGGACTTACTCGAGCCGGCGCGCGATGAGTTGATCCGGCAGGCGGCGCAGGGCGAGGTGGTGCACAACGATGACACGAGCATGCGAGTGCTGCAGCTCGCGCGCGAGTCATCAGACGAACGGACGGGTGTGTTCACCAGCGGCATCGTATCGACGGGACAGGGCTGGAAGATCGCGCTGTACTTCACCGGACGCCAGCATGCCGGCGAGAACCTCGCCGACGTTTTGAAGCAGCGGGCCCAGCAGTCGAATCCGCCCATTCAAATGTGTGACGCGCTGTCGCGCAACGTTCCGAAGTTGTCCGCGGGCGCGGAGATTCTGCTGGCCAACTGCCTCGCTCATGGAAGACGACAGTTTGTGGAAGTTGCGGCGAACTTTCCCGACGAATGTCGGTTTGTGCTGGAGATGCTGGGCCAGGTGTATGGCTACGATGCCGAAGCGCGTGAGTGCGGACTGCGCTCCGAAGAACGGTTGCGGCTTCATCAGGAGTGTAGCGGTCCGGTGATGGGCCAACTGCACGGCTGGCTGGAGGCGCAGTTTGCCGAGCGCAAGACGGAGCCAAACTCCGGTCTGGGTAAGGCGATCACCTATCTGCTGCGGCACTGGCGGCCTTTGACACTGTTTCTACGTGTAGCAGGGGCGCCTGTGGACAACAACATAGTCGAAAGGGCCTTGAAAAGGGCCGTTCTTCACAGAAAGAATGCCTTGTTCTACAAGACGCTGAACGGAGCACAGGTCGGTGATCTGTTCATGAGCTTGATCCACACCTGCCAGCTATGCGGCGCCAATTCCTTCGACTACCTGACTGAGTTGCAACGGCACGCCCAGGAGTTAGCGGCCAGCCCCGCGCAGTGGATGCCGTGGAACTATCGCGAGACGCTCGCGCGGACCGTGTGCCTCGCTGATTCCTCGTAGAGTTATGATGGATCCCGCATGGCCGGAAAGGATAGTCTTCGGCCATGCGGATCGGACTCTTCGAAATGGCTGAAAAGCGAGCCTCTGAGAAGGCAAAATTACCAATGGTTTTTGGCCAGGCACGCAAGCCGGCGAAAATGTTTCGCGTCGGCCTGTACGCGCGCGTTTCCACCAAAGACCAACAGACCATTCCGTTGCAGCTTCGCGCCCTGCGGGAGTACGCCGCGCGGCGGGGATGGACTGTTGCCCTGCAGGTGAAGGAGGTCGGCTCCGGCACGTCGCAGCGTGAACTGCGCGAAAAAGTGCTCGATGCTGCACGTCGCCGCGACATCGACGTGGTGCTCGTTTGGCGGCTCGATCGATGGGGCCGGTCTGTGGCGGACCTGCTGGCGACACTTCAGGAATTGGAGCATCTCGGAGTCGGATTTGTCTCACTGACCGAGGCCCTGGACCTGACTACGCCGACTGGACGAGCCCTGGCAGGGCTGCTGGCTGTATTCGCGGAGTTTGAAAAAGATATTCTCCGCGAACGGGTCCGGGCCGGCTTGGCGTACGCACGTCAGAACGGGAAGCGTCTGGGCCGGCCGGTAACAGCGGCTCTCCACGCTGTCCAGGTGCGGAAACTGTTCCGCGCTGGCGTGAGCAAGGCTGAGATCGCGCGCCGGCTGCAGATCGGGCGCACTTCCGTGCACCGTATGCTAACAGAAAAGAGAACTTGAAATGCCCAACGGAAATGTCCCGATTCTTCACGACATCTACCAACTCAAAATCACTCTGATCGGCACGAGGCCGCCCATCTGGCGTCGGGTGCTGGCGCCCGCCGATCTGACGCTCGCGCAGTTCCACAACGTGCTCCAAACGGTCGTGGGGTGGGAGAATTGCCACTTGCACGAATTCCGCGTCGGCCGGCAGAGGTTTGGCGTTCCCGATCCGGAGGACAGGCTCATGGGTGGGACTGGCTGCATCAACGAACGGAAGGTGCGGCTCTCCGATGTGCTCGGCAAAGCTGGTGCCAAGGCGGAGTACACCTACGACTTCGGCGATAGCTGGGAACACAGCATTGTCCTGGAGAAGGTGCTAACGCCGGAGCCGGGAGCTGTATATCCCGTCTGTACCGACGGCAAACGGCATGGTCCACCAGAGGATTGCGGCGGCCTTGGCGGCTACGACAACTTTCTGGAAGCCATTGCAGATTCGGAACACGAAGAGCATGCGGAAATGCTGGAATGGATTGGCAGCTTCGATCCAGAGGCATTCTCGCTTGACCACGTCAACCGGAAACTCGCATCCCTGCAACGCCGCCAGGTGAAGAAATCAAAGCCCATTTAGCTTCGCCCGGGGAGATCCTGTCAGAGTTACGCAGGCTTGCCGAAAGGACACGGCTCACTTGGACATCGCGCAAGGCGTGTTTTTCACTCATTTCAGCAGTAAGTTTACCAAGTGACTCACATTGAACGCAATGATTGGTTGTTTATGGTAGTCAGTGGATAAGAGTTGACAACGACTATCTGCTCAAGCATAATGGTCAGAATGAACCGCCTAGATCCTCAACGCCAAGCCCAAGTGATCGCGGCCCTGGTCGAGGGAAATTCGATCCGCTCCACGGTTCGCATGACCGGAGTGGCGAAGAACACTGTCGTAAAGCTCTTGGTCGAGATCGGCGCGGCCTGCTCTAACTACCAGGACAAGGCTTTCCGCAATTTGCGCTCTAAGCGCATCCAGTGTGATGCGATCTGGTCTTTCGTGGGCTGCAAAGAGAAGAACGTCACCGCCGAGAAGCAAGAGCGAGACGGCTATTGCGGCGACGTGTGGACCTGGACGGCCATCGACGCCGATACAAAGCTGGTTCCTTGCTGGATGGTCGGCGGACGCGATGCAGGGACCGGCCGGCACTTTGTGGACGATCTGGCGGGCCGTCTAGCGAGCCGAATTCAACTCACCACGGACGGTCACAAGCTGGACCTGAACGCCGTTGAGCACGCCTTCGAGGGCTTCATAGACTACGCAATGCTTATCAAGCTCTTCGGCGATGCTCCGGAAGGCGAGAAGCGCTATAGCCCTGCGCAATGCACCGGGATCGAAAAGAAGACCATCTCGGGTACACCCGATC
>JBBIVH010000203.1:0-5525 GCA_037439805.1 Acidobacteriaceae bacterium | reverse complement strand
GGCCCAGTCGCCGCCGCTGCCCGCATCGCCCCACAGGAGAAACTGTGCCGCATCGAACGCGTTGTCGTGATCCTGAAACGTCAGCGGCTGAACCTTGCCAATTCCCTGCCACCGGCTCCACGCCGTCGGCTGTTTCACCGGCAACTGCTTCGGCAGGTCAAGCAGCACCAGACGACGGCGCTTGGCTCCCTCTCTGTCATTCGTTCGCAGCGCATACCGGTCCGCCGCGTCAAAGACTGTTTGCACCGCCTGTCGCCACTGCTGGAAATGCGGTGACCGCGCCAGCAGAGAAGAATTCTGGATGGTCTGCTCGCTCGTGGAAAACTGCCAGTTGCGCACTCCCATCTGGTCTTCCAGGCTTCGCACTTCAGAGAAGAGCGCATCGAACTGCTCCGCGTTCAGGCTCGCCGCATACACCAGTAGCCGCTGCACAGACCGCCGCTCATTGGGGAAGAGATACTCCCATTCGCGAAGCTGCTGATTCACAAACGGCTGAAAGGTCAGCGGCAGGCGCGTGGGCAGATTCTTCCTGAGCGCCTGCTGCACTTCTTCCGGGAATGCCGTTTGTGTGTTCATCGCTTCGCTTGGCTAGCCTCGCAGTTCGCCGAGCCTGGTCCCCTGCGCATCCAACGGTTTTGCTCCCAGCAGCGCGGTCAGGGTCGGGCACAGGTCCACGTGCTGAATAGGCCGCTCAATCACCTGCGGCCGATCCACCGCTGCTCCCGCCGCCAGCATCCATGTATCCCGCGTCGAGTCTGCGTTGGCGCGGTGGTTAAAGAATCCGTTTGTGGAAGAACCATCCGGGTCTCTGCCAAACTCCGGCAGAATGACCAGCGTCGTCCTTCCTCTGTAGTCCGGATTCGCTTCAACCTCCTGCCACAACTGCGAGCACAGCCGGTCAATCGTGCGGATGCCGGCAACATGCATCGCATACGAGCCAAAGTGCGCCGCCTCCACGTCGGAGAAGACCACGACCAGTAAGCCCGGCGCAAATTTGCGCATGATCTCCCGCGTCATAAAGAAGGTCAGCTCATCGCCGGAGGTGGGGCCGTCATTCTGCACAAACCCGGCGATGGCCGCCTTGATGCTGCCCGCCACGCGCGGATCAAGCTGCTCCGCCGCGTCGAAGATATTCCATCCCAGACCCTCATAGTTGCTGCCTTCCAGGGCGCTCTCCAACTCGGCCTCCACCTTGGCGCGGTCTGCCATGTTGGCGGTCCTGCCTGAGCGCATCGCGTCCACCACAGCCTGCAGCATCAGTTGCTTGGGAAAGACCACATTCGCGCCGTATGCCGGTCCGTAACCGCTTGCCGAGCTGGCGCCAATCTGGCTCGTCAGCGCCTTGTTGCTGGCCACTATCCATGCGTCGCTGCTGCCCACATGCAGATCCTTGCGAAACTGTTCGAACAGCGTGGGCGATGTGGGCGCAAGCTTGCCCCAGTCGTCGACCCGCTGCCAGTTACCCGTCAAAATGCTCGAGATCGCATTGAAGTGCGCCGTTACGCCTTCGTTCCGAGCATGTGGATAAAACACCGAGCGCGGAAAAAGATCCGACACGATGTGGGGAATGTTTTCCAGTCCTTCGCGAGAGAAGGTCTCCGCGCGCCGCACGCCACCCACAATCGCCACGATAACCTTGTGTCCACTTCCCGGCATAGCCTGCTTGTCCTGGGCCGCTGCGAGATTCAGATGAGGCAGCATCGCTCCGGCTGCCACAAGCCCCGCTCCGCGCAGAAAGTTGCGCTTCGAGCCATCAACCAGGCCGGCGCGCGGCACACCGCCGCCGTCACCAACCTGTGTGACGATCTGCCGGATTTTTTCCATACTTCGCCCTCTCTCAGGAAGTGCCCTGTGAGTCCTGCCCCTTCAGCCATGTCGCCTGGAAGTTGCCCGGATTATAGCCGTGTAAACGCGAGTGCAGCAACGATGCGCGTTGTACCGTTCGGTCCCGCTTATCGTCCTGCTTCCATCAACCCATTGCGAAGCTCATGAGTTGCCCAAGGTCCATCGCTGAGCCGGACTGCACGCCGCGTGCGAGTGTCGGACCCACGGCGATGGCCTGGTTGTGCCCCTCAAACCACGCGATGAAAACTGCCTCATTCGCTCCGTCCAGCCGCTGCTGGTTAATCCAGTGGTAGTACGCGCCCATATCCGCGTCGACCAGAGATCCAATCAGATCCGGCGCGGCATCGGGCTGCGTGTTGGCGAGCAATTCATTCATCGGCCTCTGCCGCTGCCGAGGCGCAAACCGGACCAGAAGCGTGAGAGGCTGCGCTCTGCGCAGCGCCTCGCGCGCGGTCCACTGCGCAAACGTCGTGCTGAAGATCTGCGTTCCCGAGCCTTCCGTCAGCAGCTTCAGCTCAAAGCGGCTCAGCACAGGATCGGCCGCCGCATCCATGCCTGCATCGCGAGGTTCCAGCTCGGCAAGCCGTGTCCGCAGCTCCTCCGGGCCCATTCCCGGCTTTTGAATCTGCTGCTGCATAAAGTTCAGAAGCGCGGTGCGCGTGCCCTCCAGCGACTTATAGGAGACGCGCGTTATGCCCGGCGCATTAACTGCTGCCGATTCTGCGCCGTCCACATACCAGTGCGCATAAGGCTGCGGAGATTGCTTTGCCCGCTCCGCGACTGCGCTGAGCAGCAGGTCGAGTCCGTGCTCCGGCCGGATCTGGTGGAAGTACGTGCCATGCGGCCGCAGATTGTGAAACAACTCCTCGTCGTACGACGCCACTCCCTGCCCGATGACCGCAATGCCAAGCCGTCGCATCGGATTCGGTTCGGACGGTGTGGCTGCTCTCAGCCGCTCGCCGTAGGCTGTTGCTGCTTCGCGAAACGCATCCAATTGATGCGTTGACCACAGGTAGGCCGATTGCTGCTCGACGAATTGCGAGGGCGCGTTGACCCAATCGAACCGTTCCAGTGCCGGCGAGATCTTGAGCGAGTCGAACCCCTTAAACCACTCCACTCGCTGCGGCGCAGAAAGTGCACTCAGGCACGTGAGCTCCTTGTCGATGGATGCGCGTTCGGCTGGAAATTTGAAGTCGTACTCTTTTACCTGGCGCAGCAGGCTTGGTACAAATCCAATCGGCAACTGTCGCAGCAACTGCAGATGCGCCACCGCAACCTGCCTGGCTTGCGGCGGATATTTGCCAAACTGCTCGGCTTGGAGATCGCGTGGTTGCATCGCTTCTACAGCAGCTCCCGTATTGGCTTGCCCGCGGATTGGGCCGCGGAAAATCCCATCATCGCGCCGACGCTCGGCACCAGATCGATCGACTGCACCGGCTGGTCATAGACCACACCTTCGCGCACGCCCGCGCCCAGCGCCATCATCCACGTCGTCCTGCTCGCCACATCTCCCGTGCGATGGTGCTGGAATCCGTTGCCGCCGGCATCGTAATCCGAATCGCGCCCAAAATCCGGCAGGATCATCATCGTTGTCTTGCCTGCGTACTCGGGATTCGCCTGCACCGCCTGCCAAAGCTCCGCGCACAGCCTGTCAGTTCTGCGAATTCCATCCACATAGAGCGAGTACGCACCCGAGTGAGCCACGTCAATATCGTGCATCGTGATCCACAGCAGACTCGGAGCCTCGCGCTCCATCAACCGCTTTGCGATGTACACCGAAAGCTCATCGGGACTCGATAACGTTCGCGCATGGCTCAGAAAGTCGCTGACCGAAAGGCGCAGCACAGTCTCAAGCTGCTCCAGGTCAAATGGATTCCCGCTAAGCTGCGGCGTGTAGAGCGGATTTTCGTAGTTGTCGCGCAGCAGGTGATCCACATCGACCGTGGAACCGGGCGTGGCCGCAGCGAGCAGATGCTTCGGCAGGATCACCGCAGCACCCAGTCCCTGACCATACGACCGGCTGTCGCTCTCGCCGATCCGATTGAACCCATTGCTGGGCGCCACAACCCACGCATCCGTCGCTGGCCGGCGAAGGTCCTTGCGGAAATACTCAAAAACGGTTGGATGCTCCGGCGGCACCGCCGAAAAGTTATTCAGCGTCTCATAGCTGCCCGTCGTCAGGCTCGCCGTCGCAACATAGTGCCCCAGGATGCCGTCATTCGTCACGTGCGTGAAGAAGCTGGATTGCGGGGCCATCTGACTCAGCATGTTGGGAATGTTGTGCTGGCCTTCGGGAGCGAAGGTCTCCTGATCGCGCGCTCCGCCGCCAAAGGTAACCACGATCATCTTGCGCCGCTTCTGCGCTGCCTCGCCGCGGACAAGCGGGCTCTTGCTCAGCAGGGCGCCGCCGAGAGCCAGATGCGCCGCATCGCGCAGGAATTCGCGTCGGGTGCGGCTGAGCTGCATCGCCATCGCGCGCGGACTGCCGGCCCTCGTCCAGCTCTGTGCGAAATCGCTCATTCCGGTTGCTCGCTCCATCGTCTTCGCCTGCACTCGTTCCTGCGCCGTCCGCGCATCTCGAAACACTAGTGCTGAGGCCCTGTCGCGTTCGTAGCCGAGGAAACAAACTGCTGCACCTCGGCTCGTTCCTTGTCGATCTCCGCCAAATGCTCCGCGCGCAGCTTCTGATACACCGCAAACTCCTGCTGCGCCAGATCCCGCTTGCCGGTGTGCACATAATCCGTGCCCAGCCGGTAGTGCGCGTCCGAAAGATTTGGGTTGAGTTCCAGAGCGCGCACGTACTCTGGAATTGATTTCTCGTATTCATGCTGGTCCGCATACAGGTCGCCGAGCTGAACATGGCTGTCGGCGTTCGAGTCATCCAGCGCAATCGACTTCTTCAGCAACGCCTCGACCATCGTCGTATCGACGCTCGTGTTCTGCGACCGCTTTCCCTTCCACAGGCTCAACGCAAAGTAGTACTGGGCAAGCGCGTTGCCGGGTTCCAGTTCGGCATAGCGCCTGAATCGCTGGATCACTTCGTCCGCCTGGCCCGGAGAGCTGTCATACGCCTTGGATAAAAAGTAGTAGCAGTGCGCGTCCGTGGGCGCCAGATCCGCCGCGGCGATTAATGCCTTCACCGCTTCGTCGTAAGTGCCGCGCGAGTAGAGAGCCAGCCCGAGTCCGATAAAAATCCGCGGCGACTTTGGATAGCGGAGCGTCGCCTGCCTGAAGATCGTAATCGCCGGCTCGTACGTCCGGTGCAGCAGCATCTCGCTGCCCCAGTCAAAAAGATTATCCTCGCTGGGGTCCAGGTGCGCAGCCGTCTCGTACTCATTCGCCGCTTCCAGAAACTTGCCATCCTTCTCGTCGACCCTGGCCAGCAGATTGTGCAGCTCCCCCGTGTTGTGCTGCGCCAGCAACTCCTTCGCGGTCTGCCTGGCATCCTCCAGGCGTCCCAGCATAAAATCCGCCATCACCAGATCGTAGCCATTGTCATACGATGGCTGAATCGCCTGCGCCTTCGCCAGCAGCGGCTGCGCATCGGCAAGTCTGCCGGCCTGCACGTAAAACTCCCCAAGGTCGTGGTTCGTGTCGTAGCTCTCCGGCTCGAGTTGCTGGGCCTTCACAAATTGCTCGCCGGCCAGCGCGTGCCGGTCCATCTGCAGCAGCAGCGTGCC
>JBBIVH010000202.1:0-5538 GCA_037439805.1 Acidobacteriaceae bacterium | reverse complement strand
AGGGACCCGGGCAGGTCGGCGGCTGTTTGAGCGTTCTGAATCAAACGCATCAATAAAAAGAAGTATAGCAGCAGGACGAGAGAAGCGCCGATAAAGCCATGTTCCTCGCTGAAGGCAGCAAAGATGAAGTCGGCGTGCGGGATGGGCAGAAAATTACCCTGTGTCTGGGTACCCTTTTCCGAGCCCTGGCCCCAGATTCCGCCGGACCCCACGGCGATGAGCGACTGGCGAATCTGGTAGCCGCTTCCGCGCGGGTCGTTGTCGGGATTGATGAAGCTCGTGAGCCGCGCCTTCTGGTAGGGCTTCAGGACCTTGCCGCTCGTCCATGCGCCGGCGACGAGCACCAGCCCGGCGGCCAGAAGCACCAGAGACTGGCGTAGGTTGATACCGCCTAGAAAGAGTCCTGCGATCAGAATCGGCGTAAAGGTCAGAGTCGTTCCCAGGTCGGGCTGCTTGAGGACCAGCAGCATGGGAACGCCAACCAGCGCGAAGGCCTTGAAGATGTCGCGCCAGGTGAGCGAGCGGCCGCCCAGGTTGGCGAAGTAGCGGGCCACGGCGAGGATGAGGACGAGCTTGACCCACTCCGAGGGCTGAAAGAGGATGGGGCCGGCCTTAATCCAGCGACGCGCGCCCAGCGCCTTGTGACCGATGCCGGGAATCAGCACGATGCCCAGCAGAAAGAGAAAGGCTCCGTAGATCCACGGCGTGAGATCGATGAGCTTGTGGTAGTCGATCTTGGCAAAGACGAACATGCCGATGAGACCGCCGAGGATCCAGAAGACCTGCTTGGTATGGAAGCCGGTGTAACGAGTGTGCAGAGTGGCGGAATAAATCTCAAAGACGGAGAGGGCGCACAGCAGCAGGACCATGCCGAGGAGGGGCCAATCGAAGTCGCGGAAGCTGATGAAGCGGCGCATGGGGCTCATGGAGTCTGCATCCGGCGGGCAGGAAGTGCGGCAGCAAGCTGAGCGGGCGCGGCGGCGGCTGTCGGCGGGTTCACGAAGAAACGGCCTCCGTGGACTTGCGCGACCTCCTTGCCGTTCTTCATTTCGGGCTGCGACCAGAGGGCGCCCACCTCGGCGGGCTTAGGAGGTGCAGTGGGTGGGTTGTTGGCCTGGACTGCGGGCAGATTGTGCGCCAGGCGGCGTTGCTTTTCGACGTACGCAGCCACAACCTCGGCGCCAATGCGGGCAGGGTAGAAGCTGAATTCGCCGTTCTGCCAGAGGACAGTCACAACCAGCTCGGGGTTGCGGCGCGGTGTGACGCCGACGAACCAGGCGTTGGGAAAGGTTGAGCGGCCCTTGCTGGTGCGGTCGAGGGCTTCATGGCTCATCACCTGGGCGGTGCCGGTCTTGCCTGCAAGGTCGATGCCTTCAAGGTGGGCCGAGCTGGCGGTGTGGTAGAGTCCGGGCTCGGTGACCTCAGCCATGCCGTCGGTGATGGTCATCCAGGCATCCGGGTCGATGGGAATGTACTGCTGACCGGAGCCGGGGAATGAGTCCACCAGCGCATGCTGAAAGTCCGCGGGGAGCTGGTCCGGGAAGACGACATGGGGGCGGACCATGTGCCCGCCGGAGGCGATGCCGCCGATGATGCGCGCTAGCTGGACGGGAGTAGCCTCAATGGCGCCCTGGCCGATGCCGACCGAAATGGTTTCGCCCGCGTACCACTTGCGATGGTAGTTCTTCATCACCCATTGCGCAGAAGGCATGAGGCCGGTCTGTTCACCGGGCAGGTCGATGCCCGTCTTCTGGCCGTAACCGAACTCCTCGGCGTAGCGCGCGATGCGGTCGATTCCGAGCTTGTCGGCGAGGGTGTAGTAGTACGTGTCGCACGACATGGGAATGGCGTTGTGGATGTCCACCGAGCCGTGCTTCTCGTCGCAGTGATAGAAGTGGCCGTAAAAATTGGCGCCTCCGTTGCAGAAGACGTGCAGGTTTTGCGCGATGCCCTCTTCGAGCCCGGCGACGGACATGAGGATCTTGAATGTGGACCCCGGAGCAAGCTGCGCCTGAATGGCCTTGTTCAGCAGCGGATGGTCGGGGTCGGTGACGAGCTTGTTCCACGCCGTGCGGTCGATGCGTACTGCAAATGCATTCGGGTCGAAGCTCGGCCGTGAGACCATGGCGAGGATCTCGCCATTACGCGGGTCCATGGCCACAATCGCGCCGGCGCGGTCGCCCAGGGCCAGTTCCGCGGCGCGCTGCAGGTCGTTATCGATGGTGAGACGAAGGTCCTGACCGGGAATGGCGTGCTGCGTGCGCAGGTAGCCGACCTCGCGGCCTCGGCTGTCCACAATGACATCGCGGGAGCCGTCCTGCCCGCGCAGGAGCTGATCGTAGCTCTCCTCCACGCCTGCCTTGCCGACCACGTCGCCGGGTTCGTAGGCCGCGTAGCGCGGATCATTCAGCATGTCTTCACTGACCTCGCCGACGTAGCCGATGAGATGTGCTGCGTAACCGTCGCGGGGATAGAGGCGGCGCTCCTGATCGATGGTCTCCAGCTCGGGCAGTTCGCCGGCGTGCGCGGCAATGAAGGCTTGCTCGTCCGGCGTAATTTCCTGCTTGATGGGGATGGGCTGATAGCCGGGCGCGGTGCGGTAGCGATGCAGCGTGGCGCGAAGCTGGTCGAGGTCAAGGTCAAGGCCGCGCGCGATGAGGGGCAGGTCGGCATCGATATTGCGGCCCTGTTCGCGGACGAGGAAGCAGGAGACGGAGGGATAGTTGTCGACGATGAGGTGGTTCTCGCGGTCGAAGAGCTTGCCGCGCGGGGCGAGGATGGGGACTTTGCGGATACGGTTCTGCTCGGCCAGAACGCGGAAGCTGTCCGCGCCGATGACCTGCAGCCGCCACAGGCCGGCACAGAGAGCCAGCATCATGAGGAGGATGCCGTACTGGACCGCTGTCAGCTTGGCGCTGGAGAGCTTTTCGCCGCGAGTGGAGCTGTCAAAAACCATTCTGCCTGCACATTCAGGATACCGCGAGTGCCGCGATTCGGGCCGGGGAGGTGGCGTCAGTCGCGGATGCGGAACCTGTCGAGGAACGGGAAAAGGATGAGCGCGAGGACCGTATTCCCGATTGCAACCAGCAGCGCATCGAGCCAATTCCACGCCAGGGAGAGCCCGAGCAGGATGCGGAAGACGAAAAAGTAGATGCCGCTGGAGGCGAGCGACAGCGCCAACGTGAGCAGAACGCGGACGGTGTGGTTTTCAACATCGACCCGGATCCCGAGGGAAGAAGAGAGGAAGCCGACGAGGGTTTTGGCGACGCCGTTGATGCCGATGGGGTGCTGCGTGAGAGCGTCTTCAAAGATGCCGAAGATGCAGCCCATGACGGTGCCCTGAATGGGGCTGGGCCGGCCCATGGCGAAGTAGATTACGACGACCAGAGGCAGGTCGAACCAGGCGTAGCGGCCCATCACCCGCGGCAGCCAGGCCTGCAGCACAAGCGCCGCCAGCGGAACCAGCGCGTAGACGAGCGCGGGATAGCGGTGGACCTCGAGTTCGCGGCGACTGGTGGCCGTAAGCACCGGCATGGTCAGGGAGTCCTCGGCTGAGTTGGGCTGCTCTGCGCAGGCGGCTGCGCGCTGTCTGCGCCGGGAGCGTTGCCGGGCGTAAAGCGATCGGGGTGCAGCGGCTGGATGGTGTGCACAACAGGAGGCGGCGGTGTGCTGTCATTGAGCGGCTGCTGATCGGCGGGGAGGTTGGGATCGATCAGGCCGGGCAGGCGTTCGGCCATGACGGCTGAGGCCTTCTTCTGGGCCTCCTGCTGCTGTACCTCAGCGCCTTTGATTGCCTCGCTTTCGGCCATGTCCTGCTGCTGATCGGCCGGGAAGCGCGGCTCCATCGAAGTAATGACGAGGATTTCGTCGAGGCGGTCGAGGGCGGCGTAGGGCTTGACGATGACGTTGATGAAGCCGTCGCGCTCGGGGTCGCGCGCAACGTGATCGACCACGCCGACAGGAAGGCCGCGGGGAAAGATCTGGTCGCCGCCCGCGGTCAACACGCGTTCGCCGGGCTTGATGCGATTATCGGCGATGATGCCGACAATCTGCGGCTGTCCCGCTGCGTTGCCGCGCAGAATGCCGCGGATGCGCGTGGCCTCAAGAATCACGCCGGCCCCGCTGGATTCGTCATTGATGACCAGCACCTGCGAGGTGTGCGGGAAGACGTCGCGTACCTTTCCGACGATGCCGTCGGGTGAGATGACGGCCATGTCGTGCTGCAGGCCGTCGGCTGCGCCCTTGTCAATATAGAAGACGCGGGACTGCGTGGTGCCGCTGGAACCGATCACCTGCGCGGCGAGCGTCTTGTAAAGGTACTGGGTCTGAAAGTTCAGGAGCCGCTGCAGGCGCTGGCCCTGGCGCGCATCCTCGAGCAGGGCGGCCTGTTCAAAGCGCAGCCTGTCGACGGTCTGCTGCAGTTGCTGATTCTGCTGCCGGACATGGCGCAGGTCGAGGTAGTTGGACCAGAGCGAGGCGAAGCTCGAGCCGCCCGAGTGAAGGATGCGCTCAGGCGGGGAAACCAGCGCATCAGCCCAGAGACGGATGAGACGGACGCCGCTGGAATCGCGCGGGTCCAGGCTCATCCGCCCGCTGTCGGCCCGGTGCACCTGCGTGGCGAGACCGATGATCTGGGCGGCCAGCAGAGCCAGCAGCACCAGAAGATTTCGGTAGCGGACGAAGAATGATTCCATGGCCAGGCTCGGTGTCGATGCAAGCTGCTCGAGGGGAAGCTGCGCGCGCCATCCGCGTCAGCCGCGGCCTAATCGATCTTGATCTTGCGCAGCAGGCGGAAGTCGGAGAGCATCTTGCCGGTGCCGAGCACGACGGAGGCCAGCGGATCGTCTGCGACCGACACGGGCAACCCGGTTTCCTCGCGGATGCGCTTGTCGAGATTCTTGATGAGCGCGCCGCCGCCGGTGAGCACAATGCCGCGGTCGCTGATGTCGGCAGAGAGCTCGGGCGGGGTACGCTCCAGCGCAACGCGAATCGCGTTCATGATGACGGCGATGCACTCGCTGAGCGCCTCGCGGATTTCGCTGTCGTCGATGGTGATGGTTTTGGGTACGCCTTCGATGAGGTTGCGCCCTTTGATCTCGATGGTCAGAGGCTTGTCGAGCGGGAAGGCCGAACCAACCTCCATCTTGATCTGCTCGGCGGTGCGCTCGCCGATGAGAAGGTTGTACTTGCGCTTGAGGTAGTTGGTGATGGCCTCGTCCATCTGGTTGCCGGCCATGCGCACGGAGCGCGAGTAGACAATGCCCGAGAGCGAGATGACGGCGATGTCCGTGGTGCCGCCGCCGATGTCCACCACCATGTTGCCGCCGGGCTCGGTGATGGGCAGACCCGCGCCAATCGCGGCGACCATGGCCTGCTCGACCAGGTAGACTTCGCTCGCCTTGGCGCGATACGCAGAGTCTTCAACGGCGCGCTTTTCCACCTGCGTAATCTCAGAGGGCACGCCGATGACGATGCGCGGATGGACGAGCATCTTGCGATTGTGCGCCTTCTGGATGAAGTAGTTCAGCATCTTCTCGG
>JBBIVH010000201.1:0-5621 GCA_037439805.1 Acidobacteriaceae bacterium | reverse complement strand
CTCGATGATCTCGCCCGACTCCACGATGGAAGTCACGTAGATGCCATCGACCGTGGTGCAATCGTATTCGCTGATGATCACGTCCTGCGCCACGTCCACGAGGCGGCGAGTCAGGTAGCCTGAGTCCGCCGTCTTGAGCGCGGTGTCGGCCAATCCCTTGCGGGCTCCGTGAGTGGAGATGAAGTACTCCAGCACGGTCAGGCCTTCCCGGAAGTTCGCCGTGATCGGCGTCTCGATGATTTCGCCTGAAGGCTTGGCCATCAAGCCGCGCATGCCCGAGAGCTGGCGGATCTGCTGTTTCGAACCGCGAGCGCCGGAGTCGGCCATGACGTAGATAGGATTCATCTCGCCGGCCTTGTCCTGCTTCTGCATGTTGCCGAACATTTCGTCGGCCACTTCTTCGGTGATCTTCGACCAGATTTCGACCACCTTGTTGTAACGCTCGCCGTTGGTGATGGCGCCGTCGAGATACTGCTGCTGCACGACAATGGCCTGCTTCTCGGCGTTGCGTACCAGTTCCGGCTTGCTGGGCGGGATGACCATGTCGTCGATGCCGATCGACAATCCCGCGCGCGTGGCGTACTGGAAGCCCAGCTGTTTGATGCCGTCGAGCATCCGCACCGTGGTCTCCAGGCCGAAACGCAGGTAGCAGTAGTTCACCAGCTGCCCGATGCCTTTTTTCTTCATCAGGCCGTTGATGTAGGGCATCTCCGCGGCGCCGCGCTTCAGGTGATCGTTCATGATGGCCCGACCCACCGTGGTGGAGATGTACTGCCGCTCGAAGCGAGTCGGCTCGGTGTGGATGACGTCCTGATCGTCGTAGGCCGCGGTCAGGTCAATGACTTCACCGCTGTAGCGCAGACGGATGGGCGTGAGCGTCTCCACGGCGCCCATTTCCTTCGCCAGCAGAACTTCTTCGATGTTGGCAAAAGCGCGGCCCTCGCCCTTGGCGCCCGGCTTGGCTTTCGTCAGGTAGTAGATGCCCAGCACCATGTCCTGCGTCGGGACCGTAATCGGCTGGCCCGAGGCGGGGGACAGAATGTTATGCGAGGCCAGCATCAACACGCTGGCTTCCACCTGCGCTTCCGGCGACAGGGGAATGTGGACGGCCATCTGGTCACCGTCGAAGTCGGCGTTGAATGCGGTGCAGACCAGCGGGTGAATCTTGATGGCCTTGCCTTCCACCAGCACGGGCTCAAACGCCTGGATGCCGAGCCGGTGCAGCGTAGGAGCGCGGTTCAGCAGGACGGGATGGTCCTTAATGACCTCTTCCAGGATGTCCCACACGATCGGTTCCTGCTGCTCCACCATTTCCTTGGCTTGCTTGATGGTGGTGCAGTGCCCGGTCTGCTCCAGCCGGTGGTAGATGAACGGCTTGAACAGCTCCAGCGCCATCTTCTTGGGCAAGCCGCACTGGTGCAGCTTGAGATCGGGGCCGACAACGATCACCGAACGTCCGGAGTAGTCCACGCGCTTGCCGAGCAGGTTCTGGCGGAAGCGTCCCTGCTTGCCCTTGAGCGTGTCCGACAGCGACTTCAGCGGACGGTTGTTGGCTCCCCGCAGCACGCGACCACGGCGTCCGTTGTCGAACAGAGCGTCGACGGCTTCCTGCAGCATGCGCTTTTCGTTGCGCACGATCACTTCCGGAGCGTGCAGGTCCATCAGCTTTTTCAACCGGTTGTTGCGGTTGATGACGCGGCGGTACAGGTCATTCAAATCGGACGTGGCAAAGCGGCCGCCGTCGAGTGGAACCAGCGGACGCAGCTCCGGCGGAATGACCGGGATCACATCGAGGATCATCCACTGCGGCTTGTTGCCGCTCTTGCGGAAGGCTTCAACAACCTTGAGGCGCTTGGCATACTTCAGGCGCTTCTGCACCGAGTTCTCGCTGCGCATCTTCTCGCGCAACTCGACCGACACGGTGTCTACTTCTACCCGCTTCAACAGTTCCTTGATGGCCTCGGCGCCCATCAGGGCCTTGAAGCCGGTGGCGCGGAACTGCTGGTCAAGCTCACGGAACTTGGCCTCGTCCTTGATGACCTCGCGCTCTTTGACCGGCGCTTCGCCGGCTTCGATGACCACGTAGGCCTCGAAGTAGAGCACGGACTCAAGGTCGCGCAGCGAGATGTCGAGGATGTGCCCGATACGGCTGGGCAGTCCCTTGAAGAACCAAACGTGCGAGCAGGGCGACGCCAGCTCAATGTGCCCCAGGCGCTCGCGGCGGACTTTGGAAAGGGTGACTTCCACGCCGCACTTGTCGCAGATCACGCCGCGGTGCTTCATGCGCTTGTACTTGCCGCACAAGCATTCCCAATCGGTGACCGGCCCGAAAATCCGGGCGCAGAACAGACCGTCGCGCTCCGGCTTGAAGGTGCGATAGTTGATCGTTTCCGGCTTGGTGACTTCGCCGTGCGACCAGCTGCGGATCTTCTCCGGGGATGCCAGGCTGATGCGGATCGCGTCAAAATCGGCGATGGCGTTTCCGAGATCAAACGGACTTGAACGGAACAAATTGTCCTCCTTCCCTGCGGGGCCCGCCGTGGCGGACTGCAGAGACCCGCGGCCTGGCGCGGCCGCTGGCGGCTCCCGTTTTGTATCGATTCATCAGGGGCTGCCTCCCGCGGGAGCTTGGAAGGCAGCTACCTCGATCTTGCAAGATCAGTCTGCGGCGACGGGTGCGGCCACGAGCCCTTTGGGTTCGTTGGTCTTGATCAGTTCCACGTCCAGACAGAGCGACTGCAACTCACGGATCAACACGTTGAACGATTCGGGCACACCCGGCTCGATGGCTGCTTCGCCTTTGACGATGGCCTCGTAAATCTTGGTACGGCCATAAACGTCATCGGACTTCGCCGTCAGGAGCTCCTGCAGGATGTAGGCCGCGCCGTAGGCTTCCAGCGCCCACACTTCCATTTCTCCGAAGCGCTGGCCGCCGAACTGCGCCTTGCCGCCCAGCGGTTGCTGGGTAATCAGCGAGTACGGTCCGATGGAACGCGCGTGGATCTTGTCGTCAACCAGGTGAGAGAGTTTGAGCATGTAGATGTAGCCCACCGTTACCGGCTGCTCGAACTTGTCGCCTGTCATGCCGTCGTACAGATAAGTCTTCCCGGAAGTCGGCAACTCGCCTTCTGCCAGTAAGGACTTGATCTCGTGCTCCTTGGCGCCGTCAAACACCGGCGACCCGAAGTAAACGGCTTCTTTCATGCCGTCGGCCACGTGTTCCAGAGTCTCGTCGTCGAGGTCCGCCAGCCGGTCCACAAAAGGCGTGTCTTTGAACAGCGTCTTGAATTCGCGGCGCAGGGTCTCGGCTTTCGAGTTCTCCTGCAATAACTGGTTGATCTTCTGGCCCAGCTGATGTCCGGCCCAGCCCAGGTGCGTTTCCAGGATCTGGCCCACGTTCATACGGCTGGGTACGCCGAGCGGGTTCAGAACGATCTCGACCGGCGTCCCGTCCTCGAGGTACGGCATGTCCTCTTCGGGCAGGATGCGGGCGATGACGCCCTTGTTGCCATGGCGTCCGGCCATCTTGTCGCCGACGCTGAGCTTGCGCTTCATGGCGATGTAAACCTTCACCAGCTTGATCACGCCCGGCGGCAGCTCATCGCCCTTCTGCAGCTTCTCTTCTTTTTCCTTGACGATCTTGCGCAGCACGTCGATCTGGCGCGAGGTCATCTCCTCGATCTCGTCGATCTGCTCGTTGATGCGCGGGTCCTTGTCAGGGAACTTGATGCGCTTCAGGTTCTTGGTCGAGATGTGCTCAATGGTGTCGCGGTCCAGCAGTACGCCCTTGGTCAGCAGGCGCTTGTTGGTGCGCTCATCGTGCAGGTCGGCCAGCACTTCCTTGCCGCCCAGCAACGATTCCAGGCGCTTCAGGCGCTCGTCCGTGAGGATTCGAATCTCGTCGGCGAGGTTCTTGTGCAGCCGCTCGATCTGCTGCGCCTCGATGAACTTGGCGCGTTCGTCTTTCTCCTGGCCCTTGCGGGAGAAGATTTTGACGTCCACGACCGTGCCTTCGATTCCGGGAGGGCAGGTGAGCGATGCGTCGCGCACATCGCCGGCCTTCTCGCCGAAGATGGCGCGCAACAGCTTTTCTTCCGGCGTGAGCTGGGTTTCGCCCTTGGGCGTCACCTTGCCCACGATGATGTCGCCGGCCTTCACGGTCGCGCCGATGCGGATGATGCCGCTCTCGTCGAGATCGCGCAGCGCCGACTCGCTCACGTTGGGAATGTCACGCGTCACTTCTTCCGGACCCAGCTTGGTGTCGCGCGACTCGATCTCGAACTCCTCGATGTGGACGGAGGTGTAATAGTCCTCCTTCACCATCTTCTCGGAAACCAGGATCGCGTCCTCGAAGTTGTAGCCGCGCCAGGGCATGAAGGCCACCAGCACGTTGCGGCCCAGCGCCAGTTCGCCGAAATCGGTACAGGGACCGTCGGCCAGCACGGTGCCCTTGACGATGCGCTGCCCGACACGCACGATCGGCTTCTGGTTGATGCAGGTGTTCTGGTTGCTGCGCTTGAACTTGATGAGCTGGTAGATGTCGGCGCCCACCTCGCGGGAGAGCTGGCCCTCGTGAGCCGCGCCTTCCACGCGCACGATGATGCGCTCGCTATCGACCGAGTCCACGATGCCGCTGCGCTTACAGAGCACCACCGCGCCGGAATCGCGCGCCGTGACCTTCTCCATGCCGGTGCCCACGTAGGGAGCGTCGGCGCGGAGCAGCGGAACCGCCTGGCGCTGCATGTTCGAACCCATGAGCGCGCGGTTGGCGTCGTCGTTTTCGAGGAACGGGATCAGGCTGGCGGCGACGCTGACGAGCTGCTTGGGGCTGACGTCGATGTACTGGATCTCCTCGCGCGGCTTGAGCACGAAGTTGCCCGCCTGGCGCGCGTTCGAGAGGTCGGGGACGATCCGGCCCTTCTCGTCGA
The DNA here is from genome assembly GCA_037439805.1 of Acidobacteriaceae bacterium. Classification (GTDB taxonomy): domain Bacteria; phylum Acidobacteriota; class Terriglobia; order Terriglobales; family Acidobacteriaceae; genus Telmatobacter. Next base: position 693 of record JBBIVH010000201.1, on the reverse strand, counting down.
TCGCCACGTTGGCCTGGGCGATGATGTACTTGTCTTCCTCCCAGGCGGAGAGGTACTCGCAGTGGGCTTCGCACTCGGCCGGCTGTTTCTTGGCGCCGGCTTTGCGGTTGGCGTCTTCCACTTCGCCGCGGCGGACGATGTCGCCCACCTTGTAATCGGTGTCGCCCGGGTTGAGGATTCTGACTTCGTCCACCACCGCGCCCTTGACCACCTTGCGGTACGGGCTCTCGATGAAGCCGTACTCGTTGATGCGGGCGAAGCAGGAGAGCGAGCTGATCAGACCGATGTTCGGCCCTTCCGGCGTTTCAATCGGGCAGATGCGGCCGTAGTGCGTGGGGTGCACGTCGCGCACTTCAAAACCGGCGCGCTCGCGGCTCAATCCGCCCGGTCCGAGCGCCGAAAGGCGGCGCTTGTGCGTGATCTCGCTGAGCGGGTTGGTCTGGTCCATGAACTGGCTGAGCTGGCTGGACCCGAAAAACTCGCGGATGGCGGCCATCACCGGCTTGGCGTTGACCAGGTCGTGCGGCATGGCCGTCGACATTTCCTGGTACACGCTCATCTTTTCCTTGATGGCACGCTCCATGCGCACCAGGCCGATGCGGAACTGGTTCTCGAGCAGTTCGCCGACGGCGCGCACCCGGCGGTTGCCGAGGTGGTCGATATCGTCCACCGCGCCGATGCCCTTGCGCAGTT
>JBBIVH010000200.1:0-5634 GCA_037439805.1 Acidobacteriaceae bacterium | reverse complement strand
TGCGCGCCGAGATGGAGGCCCACCTCCAGCGTGTTCGCGAAACCGTGGCGGAGATGGACGCCATCGGTGTGCAGGTCAAAGACCTCGACTCCGGCCTGCTCGACTTTCCCTGCCGCATCGACGACGAAGTGGTCCTCCTCTGCTGGCGCCTCGGCGAGTCCGCCATCGAGCACTGGCACACCGTCGAGGCCGGATTCAAGGGCCGTCAGCCCGTCGACGATCGATTCCGCCGCCGCTCCAACAACCGCCCCAACTGATCGCAATCCGCTCGTGTTCACCGGCTTCTGCCACCCGGCGCGCCTCCCGCAAGCGAAATCGCCTCTTCCGCGTCTTATTCGGATGAGCCATCTGTTCTGCCGCGCCGCCTTCTTCACCGTAGCGGCCCGGTGGCATAGGCTGTACTCAGGGGATAGGCAAGTCTGCCCCGCATGGGAGCTGCAATGACCTCGTCGAAGTGGGCAACACTCGCCCTCGCCGCGACTCTTGTTCTCACTGGCTGCAAGGGCTTCTGGAACGCACCTGCCACGTCCACCACCACGCCCACTACCACCGCATCCAGCGGAAAATTCTTCGTGCTCAACGCCGCCACCAGCCAGCTCGTCGGCTACTACGTCAATGCCGGCGTGCTCACCTCGCTCCCCGGCAGCCCGTACACCCTGCCCGCCACGCCGCAGGCGCTTGCCATCTCCCCCAACAACAGCTTCCTCTACGTCAGCACCATCAGCGGCATCTATCTTTACCTCATCGCCTCCAACGGCCAGCTCACCCCCGGCAACTCCGGAAACCCCATCTCCTCCGATCAGGCCGCGAGCATGCAGGTCGATGCCACCAACTCCTGGCTCCTCGATGTTGCCTCCGGCGCGTCGCAGGCCTTCGCCATCCCCATCAGCCCCACCACCGGCCTCGTCACTCAGCCCACCGAGCAGTACGTGCCGCTGTCCAGCACAACGCTCCAGCAGATCGCCATCTCGCCGGCCAATACCATGGTCTCCGTGGCCATGGGCTCCGGCGGCACCGCCATCATTCCTTTCAACTCCGCCAACACCAACCCCTTCGGCGCGGTCACCACCGCCGCCGTCAAGAACTCCGCCGGCGCCGCTCTGTCTGTCGCCTTCAATCCTGCCAGCAGCCTGCTCTTTATCGGTGAGACCGTCGCCTCCTCCGGCTCCAACTCCGGCGGCTTGCGCGTCGTCAATCTCTCCACACTCAAAGAGATCTCCGGCTCACCCTTCGCCTCCGGCGGCCTCGCGCCCTACGACATCCTTCCAGAGAAGGCAGGCACTTACGTCTACGTCGTCAACCGCCAGGTCAGCGGCAGCTCCACCGGTGTCATTCAGGGCTTCACCATCTCCTCCACCGGCGGCGTAGACTCCCTCACCGCGCTCAGCACCACCACATCAGCCGGCACCCATCCCGTCGCGCTTGCTGAGGACAACACCTCCACCTTCGTCTTCGCGGTCAACTACGACGGCAACCCCGACCTCATGGGCTTCACCTTCGACGCCACCACCGCCGGCCTGCTCGACGCCGCCATCTCCTCCGCCACCGGCACCGATCCCGTGAACGCCACCGCCATCGCCGCGCTCCATTAAAGCGGTTCCACAGTTGCCGTATCCCGAAGTCGCGCTGCCAGGTGGCTTTTTCCCCAGGAAAAAGCCGCCTTCATAAAACGCCGGAAATGGCTACACCGGCTGTGGAGCCGCTCTGAGCCCCACTCGCCCTCACCCTGTAGCATGACCTCATGTTCGCGGGCGCTTCATGGACGTGGTGGATCGGCTTTCACGCCGTTGTCTTTCTGCTGCTTGCGCTCGACGCCTTCCTCACCCGCCACCGCCACAACATCCCGCAAACCCAGGCCGCGGCATGGGCGTGGACAGCCGCTCTCGCCATCGGCGCAGCGCTCTTTGCCGGCTGGATCGCCTTCGCGCAGGGCCGCCAGCCGGCGCTTGAGTTCGTCGCCGGCTACACCATCGAGCTCTCCCTCAGCATTGACAACCTCTTCGTCTTCCTCGTCCTCTTTCACGGCTTCCACACCAGCGCCGAACGCCAGCATCGCGCCCTGCTCTGGGGAGTCCTCGGCGCCATCCTCCTCCGCGGTCTCTTCATCGCCGCCGGCGTCTCGCTCCTGCAACGCTTCGAGTGGATTCCGTTCCTCTTCGGTGTCGTTCTGCTCTACGCAGCCTGGCGGCTGCTCCGCGGCGGCTCGGCCCACGCCGCCGTTCCCGGCTGGATTCGCAACCTGCACACCTCAGGCGGCTCACTGTTGCCGGTCATTCTCGCCGTCGAGCTCACTGACCTGCTCTTCGCCGTCGATTCCATCCCCGCCGTGCTCGCCATCTCGCGCAATCCCTTCGTCGTCTACACGTCCAACATCGCCGCCATCCTTGGCCTGCGCTCGCTCTACTTCGCGCTGGCCGCGCTGCTCGGCCGCTTCCGCTATCTCCACTACGGCCTCGGCGCGCTGCTCGCCTTTGTCGCCTTCAAGATGCTTGCCGCCCGATGGCTCGAGATTCCCATCACCCTCTCGCTCGCCATCATGGGGCTCATCCTCGGCGTCTGCGCGCTCGTCTCCTGGAAGCTAAACACGCGGAAGCTGGACACCCGAAATCCGAACACACGCGAGAACTGACCGGCCCCCGAGTCACCACGCCTCAAACGTCACGCGTCCGTCGCTCGTCCTCACCGAATGCTTCCGAAACCGCGCGTCGTCCCGCTGCGGGTAGTCATTCCTGTAGTGCGCACCGCGGCTCTCCGTGCGCGCCAGAGCCGAGTCCAGAATCGCCCGCGCCACCGCGCACAGCGCCTCCGCTTCCGCCATACTCCGGCTCGCCCTTGCATCGCCCCGCTGCTCCGCCACTTCCGCCGCGCAAGCCTCCTGCACGCGCACGCCTTCGCGCAGCGTGCCTTCCTCGCGCAGCAGCCCCGCATAGGTCCACATCCCCTGCTGCAATCGCGTGATGACTGCGTTCAGCTTTTGCTCTTCAGCCGCGCTCAGGTTCGCGCCTGCCGCCGGCTCTCCGTCAGCTTCCATCCGCTCCAGCGCATCGGCCAGAATCGCCTTCGCCGCGCGCGCGCCAAACACCAGTCCCTCCAGCAGCGAGTTCGACGCCAGCCGGTTCGCGCCGTGCACGCCCGTGCACGCCGCTTCGCCCGCCGCATACAACCCGCGCACCGTCGTGCGCCCATCCAGATCCGTCCGCACGCCGCCCATCAGATAATGCGCCGCCGGACGCACCGGAATCAGGTCCCGCTCCAGCGCCAGCCCGTAGCGGTCCAGCACCGCGCTGATCCCCGGAAACCGCTGTCGCAGATTCACGCCTTTCACATGCCGCATGTCCAGGTGCACCACGCGCGACTCGCCCGGATGCGCGCCCATTCCCTCGCGCGTAATCGCCCGCGCCACCACATCGCGCGGCGCCAGCTCCAGCAGCGGATGAAACCGCTCCATGAAGCGCTCGCCGCGGTCGTTGCGCAGATACGCTCCCTCGCCGCGCAGCGCCTCCGACAGCAGAAACCGCGGCGCGCCCGCCAGCGACAGCGCCGTCGGATGAAACTGGTAGAACTCCATGTCCGCCAGCGCCGCGCCCGCCTTCGCCGCCAGCGCAATCCCGTCGCCCGTCGCCACCGCGGGGTTCGTCGTGTCGCTATACACCTGCCCCGCGCCGCCCGCTGCGATCAGCACCGCGCGCGCTCTCACCCGCCGGCTCTGCCCCTCGCGATCCAGCAAATCGACTGCAACCACGCGGCCATCGGCCGTCACCAACCCGGTCACCGTCGTCCACTCGGCAAAGGCGATGCCCTCGTGCGCCCGCGCAAACGCCGCCAGCGACCGGCTGATCTCCGCGCCCGTCGCATCCCCATTCGCGTGCAGAATCCGCGGGAGACTGTGCGCTCCTTCGCGCGTGCGCAGCAGCCGCCCGCCTTCGCGGTCAAACTGCGCGCCCCACTCCATCAGCTCCCGCACCCGCACCGGGCCTTCTTCCACCAGCGCCTCGGCGGCCTTCCGGTATACAAGCCCATCGCCCGCGTTCAGCGTGTCTTCGAGATGCAGCGCGATGTCCCTTTCGCCTTCCATCGCCACCGCGATGCCGCCCTGCGCATAGTGCGTGTTCGACTCGGCCACGGCCTCCTTGGTGACCACGAGCACCTTGCCATGCCCCGCCAGCTCCACCGCCGCGCGCAGCCCCGCCACGCCCGCGCCCATCACCACATAACCCACTTGTCCCTGTTCCCGGCTCACATCACGAGGCTATCACCGCATCAGCGCGCTCGCCCCTGCGCACTGCCCCTTACGCGGGCGCGCACAACCGTGTAAGCTGTGTGCCATCCAGTGCCTTGCCTTTCGCGCGACTCATTGCACATCGCGCTCTGCACGGCCGGAGGTGTGGACAGCATGGATTTCCTGCATGGATTGCCCCCGGATGTCTTCAGGCTCACCCTCGTCCTCTTCCTTTCCTTCCTCATCGGGCTCGAGCGCGAAGAGCACAAGGCGACCGGCGCTTACTCCTTCGGCGGCGTGCGCACCTTCCCGCTCATCGGCCTCGTCGGGTACTCCGTCGCGCTTCTCTCAGGAACACAGGTCCTGCCGCTCATCCTCGGCTTCCTCGTCATCGCATCGTTTCTTCTCATCTCCTACTGGCACAAGATCTCCCGCGCCGAAGCCGCCGGCGTAACAACGGAAATCTCCGGCCTCGCCACCTTCATCGTCGGCGCGCTCATCTTCTACGGCCACCTCTGGACCGCCACCACCCTCAGCGTCGCCAGTCTCCTGCTCCTCGATCTCAAGGCCGCGCTGGAGCGCCTCGCCGTCCGCATCGCGCCCAACGAAATTCTCACCTTCGCCAAATTCCTTCTGCTCAGCGGCGTCATCCTGCCCGTCCTGCCCAACCAGCCTTTCACCCATTTCCACATCAATCCCTTCAGAACGTGGCTGGTCGTCGTCGCCATCAGCGCCATCTCCTACGCCAGTTACGTTCTGCAGAAGCTGACCAAAGGCCAGGGCGGCATCTTTCTCGCAGCCTTGCTCGGCGGCGCATACTCATCCACCGTCACCACCGTAGTGCTCGCCCGCCGCGCCGCGCAGCAAGACCAGCCGCATCTCTACTCCGGCAGCATCCTCATCGCCTCCGGCATCATGTACCTCCGCCTCATCGCGCTGCTCGCGCTCTTCAACCGCGCCCTCATGTCCCTCGTCCTCGTGCCGTTTCTCATCCTCGCGGCGCTCGCCGCGGGAGTAGGCTGGCTCTGGTCCCGCCGCGCAGACCACGCGCAGCCCTCCGCGCAGCAGTCCCTCGAGCCGAAGAACCCCCTCGACCTGCTCGCCGCCTTCTTCTTCGCCGCGCTCTTTCTCGTCATGCTCGTCGCCACCCAGCTCGCCGTCACCTACCTCGGCCGCGGCGGCCTCAACGCTCTCGCCGCCATCATGGGCGTCAGCGATGTGGACCCCTTCATCATGGGCCTCACTCAGGCCGCCGGCTCCGCCACGCCGCTGCAGGTCGCCGCCGTCGCCATCATCATTGCCGCCGCCAGCAACAACGTCATCAAGGGCATCTACGCCTTCTCGCTTGCCGGACGCAAAACCGGCACACAGAGCCTCATCTTCCTCGCCGCCCTCGCCGCCCTCAGCCTCGTGCC
>JBBIVH010000199.1:0-5700 GCA_037439805.1 Acidobacteriaceae bacterium | reverse complement strand
CTGGATGCTTGCGCAAATCGACGCCATGCTCGGCATGAATCTCATCCAGCGCAATTGTCAGCAGCAGGTTATCAATATCATCGCCGCCCAGGTGCGTATCGCCGTTCGTTGACTGCACCTCGAAGATGCCGTCGCGCAGCTTCAGAATCGAGATATCAAACGTGCCGCCGCCGAGATCGTAGACCGCAATCGTGCCTTCCTTCGCGCGATCCAGCCCATAGGCCAGCGCCGCTGCCGTTGGCTCATTCACCAGCCGCAGCACCTGCAGACCCGCCATGCGTCCCGCATCTTTTGTGGCCTGCCGCTGCGCATCGTTGAAGTACGCCGGCACCGTGATCACCGCCTGCGTCACCGGCGCGCCAAAGTAGCGCTCCGCGTTCCGCTTGAGCTGGCGCAGCACGTAAGCAGAAACCTCCGGCGGCGTGAACTTGAGCTCGCCGAGTTGAATGCGCGGCACCTCGCCCTGCTCCACATCGCCGGCCAGCGTGAACGGGAAGAACTTCAGCTCGCGCTGCACTTCGCTCAGGCCGCGGCCCATCAGCCGCTTCACGGAGTAGATGGCGCGCTCCGGCGTCTCAATCAATGCGCGCCGCGCGCTGTTGCCCACCGTCACCGTGGGGCGGCTTCCATCCGCGGGCATCGGGTCAAGCGCCACCACTGAGGGCACAAGATTCGACCCGTCCACGCCGGGAATCACCACCGGCGTCTCCCCCTGCATATAAGCCACCAGGGAGTTCGTCGTTCCCAGGTCGATTCCAACTACGCGTCCTTCCGCCATCGTCAGTTCTCTATGCTCCCAGCGTCTCTGTCACATCGCGGACAAGGTTATTGAGGTAGCGGCGGCGATCCAGCAGAGCCACCATGTCTTTCTGTGCGGCAGCCCGCGCGCCCGCATCACCTTCTTCCCACTGGTTCCACTGCACGCGCAGGTCGTTGTCCACCTCATCAAGCAGACCATTGAACTTTGCCTGCGCCTGCTCCAGACTCGCCTGCAGCGCGGGATCGTCCTCGCCCATCTTCTTTGCGGCGCGCATCTCTTCGAGCTGCATGTTCAAGTCAAAGACCTCTTCCAGAAGATCCGCAGGCACCCTGGATGGGTCTTGGCGGTCCTTGCCGCTGTGCTCCTCGCCAATCTCCGCGCCGTGCAGCTTCAGCAGATACTCCGTGCGGTGGATTGGGTCCTTCAGCGTGCGATACGCATCGTTCAGCAGCGCCGTGTCGGCCAGGCTCCACTGCTTTTCGTTCTCGCCCGCGCGCGCAAAGCGATCCGGATGCAGCCTGCGGCTGAGACGGTGAAACTCGTGCTCCAGCTCGGTCAGGTCCAGATTCAGGCGCGGCTTCAGCCCGAAGACGGAGAAGAAATCGCCGCCCGAAGGCGGCTGAATTTTGCTGCAGTGCGGACAGAAGAGCGTGGATTCATTGTGGGCCACCGAGCACGACCAGCACGCAACGGGGACCGCGGATTCAATCACTTTCAACATGGCAAACTCCGGCGCGCAGCAATCAGGACGTGAACGACGAACCGCAGCCGCAGGAGCGTGAGGAGTTCGGATTGATGAAATTGAAGCCCTGCCGCATCAGTGTCTCTTCGTAGTCCAGCGTCATGCCGTGCAGGTATAGAAACGACTTGGGATCGACAAACACACGCACACCGTCGAACTCATAGATGCGGTCGCGCTCCCTCGGTTGCGAATCGAACTTGATGGCATAGGAGAGCCCCGAGCACCCGCCGCCCGTCACGCCCAGGCGCAGCCCGCCTTCGGTGGGCGAAATGCCTTCCTTCGCCATCGCCGCGCGAATGCGCTTGATCGCGCGCTCCGTCAGCTGTATTCCCTGGGCAGCGCCCGATGCAGGCGCCACTGCCTGCGCACTCGATTGCGGTGCGGCGGCAAAGGCGCCCTCTGCGGGTTTCGATTCGATGGTCACCATGTTCGACATGATTGCCTTTCCACTGTGCGGCAGCTACTTTTGCCCGGCAGTTACTTTGCAGCGGCCACTGTCGCCGCTGTCTCGGCAACGCCGTTCTTCTTCTTCCAGTCGCCAATCGCAGCGCGGATGGCGTCTTCCGCCAGCACCGAGCAGTGAATCTTGACCGGAGGCAGCGACAGCTCCTTCACAATATCCGTGTTCTTGATCGCCAGCGCGTCTTCCACCGTGCGGCCCTTGATCCACTCGGTCGCCAGCGACGAGCTCGCAATCGCCGAGCCGCAGCCAAAGGTCTTGAACTTCGCCTCTTCGATCACCTGCGTCTCAGGATTGACCTTGATCTGCAGCCGCATCACGTCGCCGCACTCCGGCGCGCCCACCAGGCCCGTGCCAACTTCCTGCGAGGCCTTGTCCAGCGTGCCTACGTTGCGCGGATTGTTGTAGTGGTCCACAACCTTGTCACTGTATGCCATGTCTCGTCTCCTCATGCGGGGGGAAGCCGCGTTCACCCTGTTTGATTCGGAAGCCTCTGCCACCGATTCGCTCATTACCTCTTCAGGCGCCTGACTCCTGCCGCGTAGGCGGCGTCTGCCCACCGCAGTTGGTCAATGCGCCTGCCACTCAATCTTCGTCAGGTCGATACCTTCCTTCACCATCTCGTAGAGCGGCGAAAGCTCGCGCAGTTTCTTCACAATGTCGATGACCTTCGCTGCCACGTAGTCCACTTCCGCCTGCGTATTAAAGCGGCCCAGTCCAAAGCGAATCGAGCTGTGCGCCACATCGTCGCCCAGGCCCAGCGCCTTCAGCACGTAGCTTGGCTCCAGCGTCGCCGAGGTGCAGGCCGAACCGCTCGAAACGGCCACATCATTGATGCCCATCAGCAGCGACTCGCCTTCCACATACACAAAGCTCATGTTCAGGTTGCCGGCCAGCCGGTGCTCCCACGAGCCGTTCACATGCACGTAGTCAAGTTCGGATTCGAGCTTGGCCTTCAGCCGGTCGCGCAGGCCGCGCAGATACGCTGCCTCGCTGTCCATCTCGTTCATGGCGATCTCGCAGGCTTTACCCAGTCCCACGATGCCCGGAACATTGAGCGTGCCGGAACGCATGCCGCGCTCGTGGCCGCCGCCATCGATCTGCGCGGCAATCTGCACACGCGGGTTGCGGCGCCGCACATACAGCGCGCCTACGCCCTTCGGCCCGTAAATCTTGTGTCCGCTCAACGACAGCACATCAATGTTGTCGGCGATGACGTTGACGGGAACCTTGCCGACCGCCTGCACCGCATCGGTGTGGAAGAGCACGCCCTTCTCGTGGCAGATCTTTCCAATCTCGCGAATCGGCTGCAGCACGCCAATCTCGTTGTTCGCCGACATGATCGTAACCAGAATCGTCTTGTCGTCGATGGCGCGCTTCAAATCTTCCAGATCGATCAGTCCATCGGCCTTCACCGGCAGATAGGTCACGCGGAATCCGTACTTCTCAAGCCGCTTGCAGGTGTCCAGCACGGCCTTGTGCTCGGTGACCTGCGTGATGATGTGGTTGCCGCGCTCGCGATACATCTCCGCGATGCCCTTGATGGCCAGGTTGTTGGACTCTGTCGCACCCGAGGTGAAGATAATCTCCTTCGCCGTCGCGCCAATCAGCTTCGCGATCTGCTCGCGCGCCGTCTCCACCGCCTGCTCCGCCTCCCAGCCAAACGAGTGATTGCGGCTCGCTGCGTTGCCGAAGACCGTGGTCATGTAAGGCATCATCGCCTCCAGCACCCGCGGGTCCAGCGGGCTGGTGGCGTGGTTATCCATATAGATGGGAAGCTGGACTCCCGCCGGGACTTCAATCTGGCTTGTGACTGTGCTCATCGTTGACTCTCCATCTCTATCCGGCTTCGCCCGGCCTGCGCTGCCCGGCGAAGGCAATCCTGAAAATCAGTGCGTAAGGGAAACCAGCGGGCTCGCAGTTGAAGCAACCGCCGGGTGTTCATGCTCTGCCAGGTCCTGGATGCTGATGCTCCTGAGGACTCCGGCGATCGTCTCGTTCACCCGCGCCAGCGGCTCCTTGATGGTGCAGTTCGGCGTGAGCTCACAGCTTTTTGACCCCTTGGTGCAGGAGGTGATGAAAAACGGCCCATCGATCGAGTGAATCACCTCATAGGCAGAAATCTCGCGGGCGTCCCGCGCCAGGGCATAGCCGCCGTTCATGCCGGCATGCGACTTGAGCAGTCCGGACTTGGTAAGCTGCTGCAGAATCTTGGCCAGCAACTGGGCTGGAATGCCATACGAGTCCGCGATATCCTTCGCGCTCACCGCCGCAATCTCAGGGTGCTCGGCAAGATACTTCAGGGCTATCAGCCCATAATCAGCTTTTTTTGTCAGCTTCAGCATCGATATCCGACTTCTTCAGTCCGGATTCAGTATACGACCAAATCCGTCCGGGTTTCAAGCCAGCCCCTCGCGCCTCGTACCACGGTTTGAAAGCAGGCCTTGGAGGTAGGGGAGACACCGGGTCTAACTATTGAACAAATTGCATCTTGAAAAAACTGCCGGGGTCGCTACAATCGGCGGAAAGAGCTCCAGAATTCAATCTTTTATTTGATGGACCGATGGCGACCGCCTGCAAACATCCCAGGGTACGAATCGTCTCCCGGCACGAAGACACGGAGTTCGTCGAGTGCCTGGAGTGTGGCGAAGTCTTTGACGCCGAAGAGTTTAACGATATGGCGATTGAAGAGCCCGGCGAATCGGATGAGCAGGTGCCTACGGACGACGATTGAGCGCGCCGGGAAGCCCCCTGAAAATTGGAGCAAACCACCAGGGACATCGTTCGCGCCCGCGCCAACAAGGAGTGTGGATCAGTGCGGCCCGGCGCTGCCCTCCGCGGCACCCGATCCCCTGTGAGCCACCATCCATGCGTAATGCAAGCCCGAGATGACGGTGAAAATGATTGTCGCGCCGAGCGCCAGGCTGCGCAGAACCACCACCCAGTAGCCTGCGGTGATCTGGTGGAGAAGCACAGCGGCCACGGCGACAATTTGCGCCAGAGTGTTCACCTTGCCGAAACTGCTGGGAGGAAACTCGCGGCGTCCGGCGGCAGCAAAGAGAATGGCCGCAACCAGCAGAATGCCGATGTCCCGCCCGAAGACGAGTACCGTCACCTCCAACGGGATCAGCCCCTTGTAGGTGAGCACTACAAACAGCGTGCTCAGCAGCAGTTTGTCGGCGACGGGATCCAGGTATTGCCCCAGCGCGGTGCGCTGCTTGAGTTTGCGCGCCAGCAGGCCATCGAGCGCATCGCTCAACCCCGCCAGCACAAAGAGGACGAAGCCCGTCTCGTAGCGGCCGTCGAGGACCGCAGCCACCAGAAACGGGGCCATGCAGATCCTCATCAGGGTGAGAATGTTCGGCGCTGATCGGAAAGGATTGAGCCGTACCTTCGGGTCTTCGGTCATGCTCTTTCAACGCGACCTGGCAGCGTCTCGTGAATAACTTGGCCGCTCGCTTCGCCATCGCGGATGCGCGCCGCAAGCGCCGCAGCCCCATTTCATGCGGGTAGTTTGGCGAGTCACCGCCAGACTGGTCAAAATCCCGCAGGCTGCCTTCAACCCTCGATGGTATCGCACCAGCTTGCCGGGCGCGATGACCGTGCAGCATGCTTTTCCGGCCCAACAGTTTCCTGTTAGACTGAATGCAATCAGTGCGCAGGCGCGTAGCTCAGTTGGTTAGAGCGCTTCCTTGACACGGAAGAGGTCGTTGGTTCGAATCCAATCGTGCCTACCAT
>JBBIVH010000198.1:1885-5707 GCA_037439805.1 Acidobacteriaceae bacterium | reverse complement strand
GGGATGGGATGGTGCGCCCGGAGAGATTCGAACTCCCGACCTAATGCTCCGGAGGCATTCGCTCTATCCAGCTGAGCTACGGGCGCGCTCTTTCAGCATATCGTACTTTGGGGTTCGGGGCGCGGGGATGGGGTGCGGTCAGGCTTGGGCGGGGCCGGGTTCGCGCGCGGCGTCGCGCTGCTGGCGCAGCTCTTCCATGACGGACTGGATGAGGGCTTTGGCGCCTTCCATGCCGCTGAGGACGGCCTGGAGGTCGAGCGCGGGCTTGCCGGGGTTGCGGGCGGAGGTGCAGTAGACGCCGTGCTGGCCGATGAGGATGAGCGAGTCGGTGAGCAGGTCGAGGGCGACGGCGAGGCGGCCGCGCTCGGGGCCCATCATGAACTCGTGCTGTTCGAGCTCGGTGCGTTTTTCGTCAAAGACGTTCATGGTTATCAGCGTATTGGATGCGGCGGGCGGGGCGCGGGGTGGATTTTTCGGCGGGCGTAGTTGCGGGGCAAGGGGATAGCATCCGGAGGGGAGTTTTTTGCGCGATGAACGGGATGCGGAAGAGGACGGGGTTGCTGGCGGCGGGTTTGTGGGTGGGGCTGGGGACGGCGGGGTTTGCGGCTGAGGCCCGGACGGCGCAGACGATGCCGCAGATGGGGCCGCATGTGCTGATCTTTACGCCGCAGATGAAGGCGGCGGACGTGCAGGCGGAGATTGACCGCGTGTATGCGGAGCAGGAGCATAGCGAGTTTGGCAGCGGGCGGGTTGCGCTGGTGTTTCTGCCAGGGACGTATCACGTGGATGTGCCTGTGGGCTTTTACACCGAGGTGATGGGGCTGGGCGCGACGCCGGATGCGGTGCAGATTGTGGGGAATGTGCATGCGGATGCGAGCCTGCCGCATAACAATGCGACGTGCACCTTCTGGCGGGCGCTGGAGGGATTGGCGGTGACGCCGGCGGGCGGGACGATGCAGTGGGCAGTGTCGCAGGCGGCGCCGTTCCGGCGGATGCACGTGGAGGGCAGCATGGTGCTGCACCAGCAGCACGGGTGGGCGAGCGGCGGATGGATGGCCGATGTGCTGGTGGGCGGGAATGTGGACTCGGGGACGCAGCAGCAGTGGATAGCGCGGAACAGTGAGTGGGGAAGTTGGACGGGCGCGAACTGGAACATGGTGTTTGTGGGCGACAGGAATGCTCCGGCGGGCGAGTGGCCGAAGCCGCCGTATACGAAGGTGGCGGCGACGCCGGTGGTGCGGGAGAAGCCGTTTCTGATGGTGGATGGGAAGGGCGCGTGGAGCGTGCGCGTGCCGGCGCTGCGGCGGGAGAGCGTGGGGATTACATGGCGCGGAGACGAGACGCCGGGACGGTCGATTCCGCTGGAACGGTTTTATATTGCGCAGGTGGAGAAGGACACGGCGGCAACGATGAATGCGGCGCTGGGGCGCGGGATGCATCTGCTGCTGACGCCGGGGACGTATGAGCTGGATGAGCCGCTGCGCGTGACGCGGGCGGGGACGGTGGTGATGGGACTGGGATTTGCGACGCTGAAGCCAGTGAAGGGGACGGCGGCGCTGACGACGGCGGATGTGGACGGGATCGACATTGCGGGCGTGCTGGTGGATGCTGGCGCGACGCGGTCGCCGGTGCTGATGGAGGTGGGCGAGGCGGGCAGCACGCGCAGCCATGCGGCGAACCCAATCTGCCTGCATGATGTGTTCTTTCGGGTGGGCGGCGCGGGCGCGGGGAGCGCGGGTGTGAACCTGGTGGTGAACAGCCGCGACACAATCATCGACCACACGTGGATCTGGCGGGCGGATCACGGCAAGGGCGTGGGCTGGACGGTGAATCCCAGTGACAACGGGCTGGTGGTGAATGGGGACAACGTGACGGCGTATGGGCTGTTTGTGGAGCATCACGAGCAGTTCCAGGTGCTGTGGAAGGGCGAGGGCGGGCGGACGTATTTCTATCAGTCGGAGATTCCGTATGACCCGCCGGACCAGGCGAGTTATACGAGCGCCCCGGGGACGAACGGGTGGGCTTCCTATAAGGTGGCGGACGGGGTGAAGACGCATGAGGCGTGGGGGATGGGTGTGTATAGCGTCTTTCTGAAGCCGCATGTGACGCTGACGCGCGCGATCGAGACGACGCGGGGGCCGGGGATTCGCTTTCACGACATGATGACGGTGGCGCTGGGGAATCTGGGGGAGATCTCGAACGTGATTGATGATGCGGGCGGGGCGACATCGATGGAGCCGCGCGTGACGCCGCAGGTGACGGCGTTTCCGTGAGGCGGACGCAAGTCGCGACACGGGCGGGCGTGGGAGAATGAAAGGCAGACGCCATGACGGAAGAACAGAACCTGCCCGAAGAGCTGACGACCCCGACGACAACTGAAACGACTGCAACCGAGACCAGCGCGGAAGCGAAGCCGGAGGCTGCGGCTGCGCCTGCGCCTGAGGCTGCGCCTGCGCCAGTTGCGGAAGCTGCGCCTGAAAGAGCGGTGCCTGAAGCGGCTGCGGAGGAGTCCGCGCCTGAAGAGCCGACGGAGAGCTTTGCGGATGTGCTGGCGGCGTTTGAGCGCGGACCTGCGCGCAAGGCTCAGAAGGGCACGGGGCAGCGCGAGGGGCGGGTGATTTCAGTGGGTGCGGAGCAGGTGTTTGTGGACATCGGCTCGAAGATCGAGGGCGTGCTGCCGCGGGCGGCCTTTGAGCGCAACGCCGAGGATGTGAAGCCGGGCGATGTGGTGATGGTGAGCGTGAAGGGCCGGAACGAAGAGGGCTACTACGACCTGACGCGGCACAAGGTGGCACAGCCGCGGGACTGGTCGGCGCTGGAGGCGGCGTTTGCAGAGAAGACGGCGGTGGTGGGCACGGTGACGGGCGTGGTGAAGGGCGGGCTGACGGTGGATGTGGGCGTGAGGGCCTTTCTGCCGGCGAGCCGCAGCGGCACGCGCGATGCGGCGGAGCTGGAAAAGCTGGTGGGAACGGAGATTACCTGTCGCATCACGAAGCTGGACGTGGCCGATGAGGATGTAGTGGTGGACCGGCGCGCGGTGCTGGAAGAAGAGGCGCGCGAGGCTGCGGCGGGACGGCTGGCGGCGATGCAGGTGGGCGACACGGTGACGGGCACGGTGCGCAGCGTGATGAGCTACGGGGCGTTTGTGGACCTGGGCGGCGTGGATGGACTGCTGCACGTGAGCGACATGGCGTGGAGCCGGGTGAGCAAGCCGGAAGACGTGGTGCAGCTGGGGCAGGAAGTGCAGGTGCGGATCCTGAAGATGGATCCGGAGACGAAGAAGATTTCTCTGGGGCTGAAGCAGCTGCAACCAGAGCCGTGGGAGACGGCGCCGGGGCGCTACCAGGCGGGGCAGCGGGTGCGAGGCACTGTTTCTCGGCTGACGGATTTTGGCGCGTTTGTGGAGCTGGAGCCGGGCGTGGAGGGGATGATCCACGTGTCAGAGATGGCGTGGAACAAGAAGGTGCGGCATCCGGGCGATCTGCTGAAGGTGGGTGACCAGGTGGATGCGGTGGTGCTGGCGGTGAAGCCGGAGGAGCGGCGGATGGCGCTGGGACTGAAGCAAACGCTGGCCGATCCGTGGGTGGAGGCGGCGCAGAGATTCGCGACGGGCGCGCAGGTGACGGGGCCGGTGACGCGGATAACGGCCTTTGGCGCGTTTGTGGAAGTGGCTGAGGGTGTGGAAGGGCTGGTGCACATCAGCGAGATTGTGGCGGACCGGCGGCTGCATCATCCTTCCGACGTGTTGCATGTGGGGCAGGTGGTGAAGGCGCAGGTGCTGGCGCTGGATAAGGACAAGCGCCAGATGAAGCTGAGCATGAA
>JBBIVH010000198.1:0-1785 GCA_037439805.1 Acidobacteriaceae bacterium | reverse complement strand
GGGCAGGTGCGGAGCTTCAGGATTGTGGCGCTGGACGCGGAGGCGCGGCGGGTGGAAGTGGAGGCTGTGCAGGGGTGAACCCGCGCGGTCTGGATCGGTTGAGGTGGCGGCGTTCGCGTGGCTGCTGCCCAGCCATTTACAATGACGTCTATGAGAGTGGTGGGGCTGCGCCCTGCCTGTTCAGTGCCAAATGATGACATACAGAAATTTTCTTATCCCCGCGGCGTTCGTGTTTGGCACGGTGCTGCTGTCGATGCCCGGAACCGCGCAGTCGCGCACGTCTACCCCGCAGAGCCCGTATGGCGGAACGACGGTGGAGCAGGTAATTGCCCGGGTCAATGACCAGATCATTAGCAGCTCGGACTTTGACCGTGCGGAGAAGGAACTGGACCAGGAAGAGCGGCAGCGCGGAGCGACGATGCAGGAAGCGTCGGATGCGCGGCGGGACCTGCTGCGGAACCTGATTGACCAGCAGCTTTGGCTCTCGAAGGGCAAGGAGCTGGGGATCACGGGCGAGACGGAGCTGATCAACCGGCTGAATGAGATCCGCAAGCAGTACAACCTGAACTCGCTCGAAGACCTGGAGAAGGCCGCCAAGGAGCAGGGCGTCTCCTATGAGGACTTCAAGCAGAACATCCGCAACGGAATTGTTACGCAGGATGTGATGCGGCAGGAGGTGGGCAACCGGATTCAGATTACGCCGGGCGAGGTGGAGCGCTACTACGAGGCGCACAAGCAGGATTACACTGCGCCGGAGAGCGTGAGCCTGAGCGAGATTCTGATTTCGACGGGGAACGATGAGACGGCGGACCCGGCAAAGGTGGCGGCGGGGCAGGCCAAGGCGAACGACGTGGAGACGAAGCTGCAGGCGGGCGGAGATTTCAGCCAACTGGCGCGGAGCTTCAGCGATGGGCCGACGGCGTCTTCGGGCGGCGACCTGGGGCAGTTCAAGCGGGGCGCGCTGGCGAAGGTGCTGGAGGACAAGGTGTTTCCGCTGAAGGCAGGCGGGTTCACGGAGCCGATTCAGACCAAGCAGGGATTCATCATTCTGAAGGTGACGGCGCATAACGCAGGCGGGCCGCAGCCTTACAAGAGCGTGGAGCAGGATGTGGAGCAGGCCTACTTCATGGGCAAGATGGAGCCTGCGATTCGCGAGTATCTGACGAAGATGCGCGATGAGTCGTACATCGAGATCAAGCCGGGGTATGTGGATACGGGCGCGAGTCCGAATGAGCGCGTGTATCCGATTGCGTATTCGGCCTACACGCCGCCGCAGACGAAGAAGAAAAAGAAGATTGAGCGGACGCGGTTCCGCGAGACTGGCCGTGGGGCGAGCGCGCCTGCGCACGTGGAAGAGGCAGTGGCGACGACGACGGCCAGCAAGGCGAGCAAGAAGAAGAGCCGGAAGCACGAAGAAGCAACGATGAAGGCGGGCAGGAAAGAGAAGATCCGGTTTGGTCAGGCTCCGCAGGAGACGCTGCCGAACGCAGCTGCCGCCGAGACGGTGGATGCGGGAGCGACGGCGCAGACGGCCTCAAATGACGAGCCTGCGAATCCGCTGGAGGCTGCGCCGGTGCAGAAGAAGTCGCGCTTCAGCGACCGCGCGAAGGAGCAGAAGCAGGCCAAGGTGCAGAAGAAGGCAGCCGCAAATAAGCCGAAGCCGCGAGACGCGATGACGCCGGAAGCGCCGAATGCGGCGGAGGTGGCCGATCGCCAGGTGCAGTCGACCCCGCTGGGGCTGGGCGGCAACCAGGTGGGCAAGAAGAAGGCGCAGGCGACGACGAC
>JBBIVH010000197.1:0-5781 GCA_037439805.1 Acidobacteriaceae bacterium | reverse complement strand
GTGGAGAAGATGAGGTTGAGGATGTCGTCGGGAGTGGTCTGGCCGGTGAGGGAGTCGAGGGCCCAGAGCGCGCGATAGAGATCGATGAGGATCATTTCATGCGGAATGCCGTCGCGGTTGGCGCGTGCGGCGTCGTCGAGCGCGGTGTGCGCGGTCGCGATGGCCTGCTGATGGCGCAAGCTGGTGAGCATGCCGGGCTCCGCCGCAGCGCCGCCGGTGGCGAGCGCGAGGATGCGCTGGCGCAGATCGGCAATGCCTTCGCCGGTGAGGGCGGACGTGCGGAGCAGGGGCGCAGCTGTGGCTGGAGAGTGCGCTGTGTCGCCGGGGCCTGCATGGAGATCGCACTTATTGAGGACAGAGATGGCGGGGCGGCCTTCGACGGAGGCCAGTAAGGTGCGCTCTTCCTCGTTGAGGGGCTGCGTGGCATCGAGCACGACGAGGACGATGGCAGCGTCGGCGAGCGCTTCGCGGCTGCGGGCGATGCCCATCTGCTCGGCTTCTTCCTGAGCCTCGCGCAGGCCGGCGGTGTCGACGAGCTCGATGGGAATGCCGTCGAGAGCGATGCGCTCGGTGACAAGGTCGCGCGTGGTGCCGGGTGCGGCGGTGACGATGGCGCGTTCGCGCTCGACGAGGCGGTTGAAGAGCGAGCTTTTGCCGGCGTTGGGGCGGCCGACGATGGCGAGGGTGAGGCCGTCATGGACGATGCGGCCGCGGGCGAAGGATGCTTCCAGCGCGGCAAGCGGCGGCGTGAGTGCGCCGATGCGGCGGGCAATCTCAGTCTGCGGCGTGACCTCGACATCATCTTCCGCGAAGTCGATGCCCGCTTCCAGAAGTGCGATGAGATCGACGAGAGACTGCTTGGCGGGCTGAACGCGGCGGCTGAGTGCGCCGCCCATCTGGCTGGCAGCCTGGCGCGCCTGGGTGAGTGTGTGCGCGTCGATGAGGTCGCGGACGGCCTCGGCCTGCGTGAGGTCGAGCTTGCCGGCGAGGAAGGCGCGATGGGTGAATTCGCCGGGTTCGGCGAGCCGTGCGCCGAGCGCGATGGCGCGGCGGAGAAGCAGATCGAGCACGACGGGCGAGCCGTGGGCGGCGATTTCGACGAGGTCTTCTGCAGTGTACGAGTGCGGCGCGGCAAACCAGGTGACGACTGCTTCATCGATGCGCTCGCCGGTTGCGCTGGCGTCATCGAGCACGTCGGCGAGGCGCGCATGTGCGGGTTCAAGGGGCTGACGGAGCGCGACGAGTTGTGCGGCGATGGAGCTGGCAGCGGGCCCGCTAAGGCGCACGATGCCGATGCCGCCGCGACCGGGAGGCGTGGAGATGGCAGCGATGGTGTCGTTGGCGGAGGCTGGCTCGTTCATGCTCTGGTGACAGTGTAGTGGAGCGTGCGCCGGGGCAGGATTGCCGATGGGTGAGCCGGGCGCACGGTTTGCTATAAAGGGTGCGGTGTCTGGACCGGGCGCGGTGCGTCGCGAATGCGCGATTGGTCTTTGTGCGGACGGACAGTGGTTGAGGAGGTTGTATGCATCTTGGTGTTGCCGGTTCTATGGCGCGGGTGGCGGTGAGTTTTGCGGTTGCGATGAGTGCGGTGCTTTTGCCGGGGCAGGCGCGGCACGTGCAGGCGCCTGCGGACGCGACGTTGAACATGAGCGCGGTCCCGCCGGAGTCAGTGGGCTTTTCGAGTGAGCGGCTGGAACGGCTGCACACGCTGATGCAGGACGCGGTGAAGAACCAGCAGGTCGCGGGTGTGGTGACGATTCTGGCGCGGCACGGCAAGGTGGTGGATTATCGCGCGTACGGGATGCGCGACATTGCGAGCCACGCTGCGATGACGACGGACACGATCTTTCGCGACTACTCGATGACGAAGCCGGTGACGGCGACGGCGATGATGATTCTCTACGAGCAGGGCAAGTGGCTGCCGAGTGATCCGATCTCGAAGTACATTCCTGAGTTTGCGCACCTGAAGGTGTATGGGGGCACGGGCGCGGACGGGAAGATGATTCTGGTGGACCCGGTGCATCCGCCGACGATGCACGAGCTGATGACGCACACGGCGGGATTCACCTATGGCATCTTCGGCGATACGCCGGTGGACAAGATGGTGCGCGACGCGGATCTTTTCCAGTCGAAGGATCTGCACGAGTTCGTGACGAAGCTGGCGGGGCTTCCGCTGCTGTATCAGCCGGGCACGAAGTGGGTGTACTCGGTGTCGATGGATATTCAGGGATACATTGTGGAGAAGCTCTCGGGCAAGACGCTGCCGGAGTTTGATCGCGATGAGATCTTCAAGCCGCTGGGGATGAAGGATGCGGGCTTCTATGTGCCGCCGGATCAGTGGCAGCGCTTTGCAACGGTTTACTGGGTGGACCAGAATGGCGGGCTTGCGGATCACGGTCCGCAGACGGTGAACAAGCGCGACTTTGCGCATGAACCGGGCATGGCCTCAGGCGGCGGCGGCATGGTGTCGACGGCGGAAGACTACTATCGCTTTGCGACGATGCTGGCGGAGGGTGGACAACTGGGCGGGCAGAGGATTCTTTCACCGGCGACGGTGCATCTGATGAGTTCGAATCATTTGCCGCCGAGTCTGCTGACGGGTGAGTTCAGGATTGGCTACCAGCAGATGCGGCCGGGCTTCGGCTACGGCTACAACTGCGCGGTGGTGTATGACCCGCCGACGGCGGATCTGCCGGAAGGCAAGGGCACATTCTTCTGGGACGGCGCGGCGGGCACGTGGTTCTGGATCGATCCGGCGAACGACATTGTTTTCGTCGGCATGATTCAGCGCATGGGCGCGAAGCCCAGCAGTGAGAACCTGGAGTACCTGAGTCGCGGCGTGGTGTACGGCGCGCTTGTGGATCCGGCGAAGTAGCATCTGGATGAAGCGGGCAGGGAACTGGCGGCGCTCAGTTTCTGTAAAGCATAGAGGGTGCTCTCCCACGAGCGGAAGGGGTAGATGCGCGCGAGCAAGATCGAATTTCGCTTTCGAATGGCTATCAACACGGTCATCATCCTACTTGGCTTCTGGGCGCCGTGGGCCGGATTCTCTGGATATGGCCCGCGAATCACAATGCTGGAGTGGCTGGCGCTTGGACTGAGCCGCGCCGGCCTACTGCGGTTTGCGATTGGAACGACCGCTATCTCTGGCCTTGCCGCGATGCTGGCCGCCGTGGGCGTCCTGCTGCGCGTATGGGGTACGGCGTATCTTGGCCCCGCAACGGTGAACAACGCGGCGATGAAAGCGGGAGCAGTCATGGCCGATGGGCCTTACCGCTACCTGCGCAACCCGCTCTATCTCGGCGTCTGGTTCATGGCCGCGGGGCTGGCGTTTCTGATGCCGACATCGGGCGCGCTCGTCACGATGCTGCTGCTCAGTCTCTTCCTGCTGCGCCTCATCTTAGGCGAAGAGGAATTTCTCGCAGCGCAGCTTGGCGAGCCTTACCGGGCCTATCTGCAGGCGGTTCCGCGCATCGCGCCACGCCCGCGCACAAGCCTTGCTAGCAGGGGAGCGTCTCCACGGTGGTTCCATGCGATTCTGGCGGAACTGATCCCCATCGGCGTGTTTGTGGCGCTGGTCTGCTACCCATGGACGTACGATCACACCCTAATGCCACGGATTGTCCTTATCAGTTTCGGACTCTCCCTGATCGCTCGCGCGCTCATGCGGGGCGAGTCCTCGACAGGCACAGTGGCAGGCTAGCCGTGGCTGGCAGAAAATAAAACGGAGAGCAGCGTAGGCCGCTCTCCGTTTTTGTGTCTGCAGTCCGGAGTACTACTTCTTGGGGGGCGCGATGACGTCCTTGGCGGACTTGGCGACGCGGAACTTGACGACAGTCTTGGCCTTAATCTTGATGGCTTCGCCGGTCTGGGGGTTGCGGCCCATGCGGGCTTTGCGCTCGGCCTTGACGAGGCGGCCGATGCCGGGGATGACGAATACGCCGTTCTTCTTGGTTTCCTTGATGGCGGTCTCTGCCAGCAGGTCCAGGAAGGCGCCGGCTTGCTTGTTGGTCAGCTGCAGCTTCTCGGCCATATGCCGGGTGAGAGCAGTCTTGGTCATTCCAGTTGCCATGTGATGTTCTCCTTCTGGGCTTGCCCTCGGGGCAGCCGGTGTTGCCTGGGCTCACTTCCGCGAATTGCGTGCCGCATGGAGGTTGTGCCGACGAGGCAACGCTGCACAAAACCCCTGTGTTCATGCGGGTTCTTGCGAACCCCGTCGTTCAAAACAATGAGCCTTTGGGGTGGGTAAAGTCAATGGGAAATCTGCGGATTTCCACAGTTTTCTTAGGTTTTTTTCGGTTTTTTCCCGTTTTTGGGCGAAATTTGCCTGTTTTTGTCGGAAATGCGTGCGGAGGTTCGGTCAAACAGGGCGTGAATCGGGCCGCTGGAGACCAAGTCAGCGCAGGCCGAAGAGGACTTTTTTCCTGGGCGCGGCGGCTGCGGAGAGCGGGGTATTGAGCGCGTCGACGACCGGTGCGGCGATGCGGAAATGGCGAATGACCTGAGCGGCGAGATTGGGCTTGAGTGCGGCCTCGGCGGGCAGCGTGGCGGCGAGACCCCACTGGCGGCAGCGAACGAGGTCCATGGCGGGGTGCTCGGCAGGGAAGCCCTTGGGCGGGCGGGTGAGGGCGTTGCCTTCGAACTCTTCGAAGGTCCTCCGGACTTTCTGGTTCTGGAGTAGTTTTCTGAAGTTCTGATGGTGATCGAGGAGCCAGTGGCGGATGGCGGCGAGCTGTTCCTTTTCCGGCATGTAAGCGCCGGCGGCGATGATGACTTCCTTTGCGCTGACGTGGAAGTAGTAGCCTGCGCCGGAGGTCTTGTCGAGGCCGGTGTGCGTCCACCAGGCGGCGATGTGGGTTTTGTAGGGCGTCTTGTCCGCGCTGAAGCGCGTGTCGCGATAGATGCGGAAGAGGGACTTCTCGGCAGGGCGCACGTGGCTGGGCGCGAAGTCGAGCATGGCGTCAGTGATTTTGCAGATGGCCGCGAGCATGGGCTCTTTCAGCTCCGCGTCAAAGATGGCCTTGCGTGGGGTGAACCAGGCGCGGTCGTTGTGGCGGGCGAGGTTGCGCAGGAAGGTCAGGGCTTCTGGGCGGAAGTAGGGGAGCGCTGAGGGAGCGGGTTGGGCGGTGCGCGGCATGACGAAGACAGTCTATCGGATCACGAAGATGCGGCGGTGCGGGTGGCGGTAATCAGGCTGTTTTCCTTTGCTTGACTGGAAGTGCGGAGAGTTGCAAGCCGAGAGCGCGCACGACTCGGAGGATGGTGGCGAATTCGGGGTTGCCATCTGTGCTCAGGGCGCGATAGAGGCTCTCGCGCGAGAGGCCAGCCTTCCGCGCGACTTCGCTCATGCCACGGGCACGGGCCACGACTCCTAGCGCGTCGGCGACAAACGCCGGGTCGCCGCTTTCCAGAGCATCGTTCATGTAGGCCGCGATGGATGCGCTGTTGTCGAGGTACGCAGCCGGGTCAAATGGCTTTGTCTTTGCTTTGCTCATTCCGTCTCCTTCGCCAGCCGTTTGGCTGTTTCAATATCGCGTTGCTGGGAACTCTTGCTTCCACCGCAGAGCAGCAAGATCAGGATGGCTCCGCGCTGGATGAAGTAGACGCGGTAGCCAGGCCCGTGGTGGATGCGTAATTCGCTAATGCCTTCCCCTACCGGACGGACGTCGCCCGGGTTGCCGAAGGCAAGACGCCGGACCCGCGCGGCAATCCTCGCTCTTGCCTGTGCATCCCGTAGCGCCCGGAGCCAGTCTGAGAATGTCTCAGTCTCCCGAATTTCGA
>JBBIVH010000196.1:0-5797 GCA_037439805.1 Acidobacteriaceae bacterium | reverse complement strand
TGTGCGACAGCGCGGATGATCAGGCTGAGGGTTGCCAGAGCGGCGCCCGCCCACACTGCAGGCCGGTAGCCGTAGACATAGAAGCCGTCCACCAGATGCGAGGACAGGACCAGAACAGCGGCATTGATGAACAGGATGAAGGCGCCGAAGGTGAGGATGACGAGCGGGGAAGTGACGAATCTGAGGAAGTAGCCGAGCGTGGCATTCAGCAGGCCAATCACGATGGCCCCAATGAGAGCCGACTGGGGGCTGGTGATGTAAAAGCCCGGAACGAGCCGCGAGGTAATCATCAGGGCCACCGCGCTCAGGATCCACTGAACTATCCAACGGAACATGCGGAATTGCTCTCCAGTTTTCTTCTGAATTCAGTTCCACGGCCGGGGCAGCAAAGCTAGGATGCCATATTGGACCGCCGATTGCGGCGTTCTTCTCTGCTTGAGGTTACCCATGTCACCCAGATGGATACCTCTCATTCACACGGCTCGGTTGCAGCGGAAGGTCGGGCGCGCAGGGGATCCATTAGCATGGACTCATGTTTCAGCGGCGAATCCGGATCGAGCGGCAGGATGCCGAGGGGCAGAGCCATCCGTGCCCCGTGCACTGGATCGACACCTTTGCCATGCGCAACTTTACGAACGACCCGGTTTTTGACGATACCCTGCCAGCGGGAGACGGGCTTCTGGAGGCTGGAACCATGGTTCCGCTGGAGCGGCTGGGCCCGGCGATGGAAGACTGGTTCCGGCGCAAGGGCTACCTGAAGGCGGGCGAGCGGCTCATCGTGAGCGAGCTGCCGCGGTAAGGATGCCGGGCCGACTCGCCTCATGCTGCTGCCCTGCTGGTGGATTGTTCCGCGCTCCAAAGCCGGAACTCGGCTTCGCGGCGGGCTTTGAGCCCGGCAACTGCTTCGTTTCCCGCATGGTCCCAGCGAAGCAACTGATGAGCCGCCGCGTCATATTGGCCTGCATTCAGGTCTCTCAGCAGGGTGGATCCAGCGAGCGTCCCTGAGCCGAGATTGAAGGTAAAGTCAACCAGTGCATCGAATTGGCCCTGACTGAGCGGCACCTTGACGAGCCGTTCGATGGCGTTTTCGGCCTCGCGGAAGTCCCACTCCAGAATGATAGAGGCCTGAGCCTCCGTGATGCCCTGTGGGTAGCATTCCGGGTGGACCAGCCTGTGCCCGTAGCCGATGGTTGGGTAACCAGCTGCATCCAAGTAGGTTGTGTTACGAAAGCCCTCGGACTGCTTGAGAAGCGCAAGACCTGCCAGGCTGAATTGCATAGATTCCCCCCCCAATTGATATTTCCGATCTAAGTTCAAAGTTAGCAGGATGGAAGAAATAATCTGCAAATCCAGAAAAAATATAAAGTGATGAAAAAGTTAGGGTTATGCATAAATTCAGAAGGTCTGACTCTTGACAGGTTCTGACTAGCCGCATTTTTTTAGTTATTCACAGCCGGTTTGTGCTAGCCTTCTGCGGTCTGTTCGAAGCGATTGCTTGAGTCCTTGTGGCGCTGCTTCTTCCCTCCTCCACAGCGCATACTTGCAGTCCGGCCGGGGGTTTCCGGGTTGCATAATTTTTATTGCTGGATGTAAGCCGAAGTCAGGAAAAGACTTGGTTGGTAACCTTATTTGAGTTACTGGGGTCCTCCTGGGAAAATCGACTTATCTCCTGATAATTCTTGAGGATACTGGCGCAAAGCTAGTAAAATTGACCAATGCGAATACGACGAAACGCAAACAACGTGAACGGAGAAACTCGCTGGCATCTTTGGGTGCTTGTGAGTGGAACCTGTGTTGCGCTGCTCGCCGCCGCGCTGACGTTTCCAATTGAGTCAGTTCTGGCGGATGCGCTTCTGTCCAGGCCGGCGGTCACCCTGCCGGCAGCGAGCCCTGGTCCCGCAATGGAGGAAGCGGGCAAGGCGAAGAAGGAAATCATCGATCCCATGTTGAAGGGAGTTGCATCCTGGTACGGTCCCCGGTTCAATGGACGCCTGACGGCCAGCGGGGAGCGGTTCAACATGTATGCGATGACGGCCTGCCATCCGACGCTGCCGTTTGGGACGGTGGTGCGGGTCATGGACACGGCGAATCACCGGGCGGTAGTGGTGCGGATTACGGATCGGGGCGACCTGATGCCGGGCCGGATCATTGATCTCTCCTATGCCGCGGCAGAAAAGCTGCACATGGTGCAGGACGGGTTGGCGCACGTCACGATTGAGGTCCTGAAGGACGGCAAGACAGGCGCCACGAACAACTAATACTTTTGAAAGGGGATGAAGGGCCAGCCTGGGGAGGCTGGCCTTTCGTATTTTTGGGCAACGGGCAAGCGCGCCGAAGCGACACCGATTCCCGGTCCCTACTGGTTGTCGGGGCGCTTGTAGGGCTTGGTGAGATAGAGCCGGGCCTCGTTGAGCGCGCCCTGTGTGTTGTCGTTGGTCTGGATGGCGAGGCGGTATTCATTGACGGCGCGGTCGCGCTGGCCGGTGATGTCAAAGATCTTGCCAATCTGGATGTGGCTCCAGACCTCGGTCCAGGCCGGTTCGTTGTCGCCGCGGAGGGCGTCGCGGTAGGAGTTGACGCTGGCCTGATAGTTGCGCTGGGTGAAGAGGACTTCGCCGATGCGGTAGCTGGCGAGCGAGCTTTGAGAGTTGGCCTGGAGCGCCTTCTGGTACTGAGCAAGCGCGCCGACCAGGTCGCCCTGCGCGACGAGTTGCTGGCCTTTGAGGATGGCAATGCGGACCTGGAGATCGGGTGTGGATTTGAGGACCCATCCCTCGGGGTCGATGGCGATGCGGCGGGGGCGGCCGAAGGTGTCCACGACAAATTGGGAGTCAGTGCCGACGACGTCGATTTTCTGGTTGACGGTTTTGCCGTCGGTTTCGACGCGGATTTCCATGGGCATGTTGAAGAGGTCGAGGTCCTGGGTGATGTCGCCGATGGTGCGGAAGCCCTTGTTATTGCCGAGACGGTAGACGCTGTACTTGTTCTTGAAGGAGGGCGCGCCGGTGCCGTCAATCCACTGGGCGAAGAACGGAGTGAGGTTCTTCTGGCTCTGGGCTTCGGCGACTTTTTCGAGGTCGGCTTCGGTGATGGGCTGGTCAGTGAACTGGCTGAGCGTGCCTTTGAGGATGCTGAGGAAGGCGGCATCGCCTACCTCGCCACGGAGCATGTGGAAGATCATGGCGCCCTTTTCGAGGGTCATGGACTGGAACTCCGGGGTGAAGGGGCCGAGGCGGCCGGAGCTGGAGAGCGGGATGGTGTCGTAGGCGAGAGCGCCGGCGGCTACGTCCTGCAGGGCGGACTGGAGCGCGCCCTTGCCGCTGTCGTCCTCGAGATACATCAGCTCGCCGTAGCGGGACATGCCGTTGGTGATCCAGGCGTCATTGAGGGATTTGGGGCTGACCTCTGAACCCCACCACTGGTGGGCGATGGTGTTGGCGAGCAGGCGGACGCCGGACTTGTCACCGACGCGTGAGCCGAGGATGGCGGCGAGCTCGGGCGCCCAGACCGCGGGCAGGGTGTCATCGGGAATCTCGACGACGTTGAGGTGCGGGGTCTCTGGCGAGCCGAAGTCCTCGCTGAAGAAGTCGTACTCTTTGGCGGCGGTCTGCGCGAAGGGGTTGCCGAGAGACTGGTGGGCGACGGTGAGGTAGACCTTGATGTTGCCGGGGCCTGCGGTGTAGGGGCCGAGGTAGCGGCCGGCGATGATGGTGCCGGGAAAGCCGGGTTTGTCCCACTTGAAGTCGAACTGGTCGCCGGGCTTGCCGCTGGCGAGGGTGACGGGATGCGAGGCGCCCTGCTGGCCGCTGCCGAAGACCTTCATGCCCTGAGGGACGCGGAAGTGAATCTCGGCGGTGAAGCGGTCCGTGAGGTAGCCGGTCATGGGGAACCAGCGGCCGGGGTAGAGCAGGTAAGTAATCGGCTCTTCGATCGCGGCGAGTTTGAGGCCTTCGACGGGTCCGTCTTCGGCGCCGGTGATGACGCCTTCGTACTGGAAGGTCCAGGTTTCCGGCTTGGTGTGGTCGATGGGCGCGACGGGCGTGACGCGGATGGTGCCGTCAGCGAGGCGCTCGCCGGTGAGGATCTTGCCGGTTGCGTCGGTAATCTGAGTGACTTTGAGCGCGGGATGGAAGCCGAAGCTGACGTCCGGGGCGGCGTCGGGCGCGGTGAAGGTGACGACGGCCCTGGCGGCGATGTGGTGGGTGGCGGTGTCAATCTCGGCGTCGATGTTGTAGGCGGTGATGTTGAGGGCTGGGCGCTCTGCGCGCTGGGCGGCGACGGGCGCAACAGCCAGCAGGAGGAGCGCGGCTAGACCTGCAAAGAGCTGCAGGCGGGACGATGATGGGGAAGCGGATGGCTTGAGCACGTTCCTACGACCAAGAGCAATCTTCATGATGTGGCAGCCCTTCATGCGGGAGTCACTGATTCTACATTGCCGCCCATGCGGGTTCCGATTCAGGATGACACGGATTCCTGAAGCGGGGAAGCGAGTCCGGCATGGGCAAGCGCAATCCTTGCGACGCGATCGACAGCGCCCGCAGCCGGTTGACCCTGCGGGGGATGCGAGGCAAGCAGGGCGCGAATGCGTGCGAGCTCCTGCATCATGGACTGGCGCGGGCCGCCATCGGGTAGCAAAGGCGCGAGATGCTGGACGATGTTGGCGGCGGTGAAGTCGCCCTGAATGAGCTCGGGCACGACGCGGCGGCCGGCGATGAGGTTGGCCATGGCGACGTGGGGCACGGTAACGACGCGCTGCGCGATGGCGTAAGTGAGCGGCGAGACGCGGTAGACAACGACAAAGGGGTTGCCAATGAGGGCGGCCTCGACGGTGGCCGTGCCGCTGGCGACGACGGAGGCGCGGGCGTGGTGGAGGGTGGCTCGCGCATCGCTAGTGAAGCGGACGGTGAGGTTCTGCCTGAGCTGGTTGACGAGTTGAGTGGTCATTTCGCGCTGGGCGGCCGTGAGCGTGGGGGCCAGCGGAATGAGGAACTGAGCGGGGCCGTGGTCGCGGGTAAGGATGGCAGCGGTGCGGAGGATTTCAGGGAGGTTGTCGCGGATTTCGCGGGCGCGGGAGCCGGGCAGCAGGCCGATCCAGGGCAGGGCGGGATCGAGCTGGTGCTGGAGGGCGAAGTCGGCGCGGGCGATGGAGGGCAGGGGCAGATCGGCGAGCGGGTGGCCGACGAAGCGGGCGCGGACGCCGTGGTCGCGATAGAACTGCTCCTCGAAGGGGAAGATGACGAGCATCTCGTCGATGTATTTCTGGACGAGGCGGATGCGGTGCTTCTTCCAGGCCCAGAGCTGCGGGCTGACGAAGAAGAGCACGGGCACGCCGAGGCGGTGAAGCTGCGCGGCGAGGCGGAAGTGGATGTCAGGGAAATCGATGAGGATGGCGACCGAGGGCGGACGGCGGCGGATGGCGCTTTTGAGCTTACGAAACTCGCGGTAGATGCGCGGGAGGTGATGGAGGACCTCGGTGATGCCCATGACGGCCATGTCTTCAGAGCGGACGATGCGCTCGAAGCCGGCATCGAGGCCTGCGGCGGCCATGCGGTCACCGCCCATGCCATAGAAGGAGGCAGACTGGCCGATGGACTGGAGGCGGGCCTGGAGCGCGGCGATGAGCAGCGCGCCGTAGTGCTCGCCGCTGGCCTCGCCGGCCGAGATGAAGAAGGTAGGCTCGGACATGGATGCGCGGACCCTCGCTTCGCGCTCGACCTCATGATAACGGGTTTGGAGGTGGAGGGTGGCTGAAACGAAAAGCGAATGTATGGCGAAGACTAATGAGCGAAAACATGCA
>JBBIVH010000195.1:0-5825 GCA_037439805.1 Acidobacteriaceae bacterium | reverse complement strand
AACAACGAGCAGGAACTGACCCCCAGCCTCCGCGTATTTGGCCGATTCGGATGGAATGAAGGCCAGCACGAGTCCTTTGCCTACACTGAAGTAGACCAGACAGTGGAGGTGGGTGCCGACTTGAGCGGCTTTCGCTGGCATCGTCCAATCGACAAGGTCGGCCTCGTGATGGTCTCCAACGCCATCAAGCGCGACCACCAGAACTACTTGAACTACGGCGGGCTCGGCTTTCTGCTTGGCGATGGGAGACTGAACTACGGCCGAGAAAACATCGTGGAAAGCTACTATAACTGGCAGGCCTGGCGCGGGCTCTTCTATGCCGTTGATATCCAACACATCAATGATCCCGGTTATAACCGGGATCGTGGTCCCGTCTGGGTCGGCTCCGTTCGATGCCACATCGACTTCTGAACATCGAAGGGTGCAGCCGGCTCAGGGTTCGACTCTACAATCCTCAGCGATCTATTTTCCAGCTTCTGCCGAAGCGCCGGGCGTCGCTTCCGGAAGGGTATAAATTACTTCGCCGGGACGCGCGTAGTGTAACTGCTCCCGCGCCTCGTGCTCGATTGCGTCGGGATCTGACTTCAGGTGCTGGATATGATTGTGCAGGCGCGCGTTCTCCTGCTGCAGCTCTTGAATCTCCTGCTGTAGCTTGCGATCCTGCAAGCGTTGCTGCCGCCAGGCAGATAGCCCGTGCCTCCCATTGACCACGCCCCAGCCAAGCAGGAGCGCGAGGCCAACGACGACGAGTGTCCCGGCAGGACGCCACCCGTACTGAATCCACTCGGCCATCTGCCGCGCGGAGGGAATTCCACGCAAGGCCTTGGCCTTGCTCGGATTCGCACCGCCCGTGTGCATGGCGCTCTGAGTCTCCGTCACCTAAGAACAAACTCCTTGGCCGCTGCGCTGAGCGACTCCATATCGCGCTCGCTACGAGCCTCCGTGTAGGCTCGAACGACCGGCTCCGTTCCTGAGAGCCGATAGCAAACCCACGATCCATCTTCGAGAATCAGCTTCAATCCGTCCGTCCTGACAACACCAGAGACCTTGCGCCCGCTTAACTCTCTCGGATCGACCTTCAACTTTTCAGTGAACGCGGCCTTCCGCTCTTCGGTCAAGCGGAAGTTCTCTCGCACTGGATAATAGGAACCAACCTTGCCAAATAATTCCTGCAACTGCGCACCGAGGTTCCTGCCACGCTTCGCAACCATCTCAGCCACAAGCAGGCCAGCGATGACACCATCCTTCTCCGGAACATGGCCTCGGATCGTAAGGCCCGCCGATTCTTCGCCACCAATTGCAATCTTGTCCGCAATAATGAGTTCGCCGATATATTTGAAACCGACCGGCGTCTCGTAGAGTTGCACGCGATGATGCTCGGCGAGCGCGTTGATTAGATTGGTGGTAGCCACGCTTTTGGCGACCCCGTTCTTCCAGCCGCGCGTCTCCACGAGATAGTCAAAAAGCAGAGCGATAACGTAATTCGGCTGGATGAACGTGCCATCTTCATCCACAATGCCGAAGCGGTCCGCGTCGCCATCGGTTGCTATGCCGATCTGCGCACCCATCTCTTTCATCTTGCGTTTGGCATCAGCAAGCAGATGGTCATCCGGCTCAGGCGCATGGCCGCCGAAGAGTACGTCGCGCGTGTCGTGTACCGTTTCGACCCGGACTCCCGCGTCACGCAGCAGGTCGGTGCTGTACCCCCGCCCGGCTCCCCAGAACGGGTCGTACACCACTTTGATGCCTGACTTGGCAATCGCTTTCAGATCGACTAGTTCAGTCAGGCGCTTCAGAAAATCCGGTTTGACATCGGCCGTCTCGAACTTCTCTGCAAACGGGCTCGGGATTCCGCCGCCTCCGCCCTTGCTGAGCCTTTCTATAGCGGCTTCAATCTGCCGCGTCACGTGGGGCAGAGCGGGCGCTCCATCGTGCGTGGAGAACTTGATGCCGTTGTACTCCGGCGGATTGTGGGAGGCGGTGAAATTAATCGCACCAGAAGTCTTCATGCGCCGAACCGCATAGGCGATGGCCGGCGTCGGCGCGGCTTCGGAAATCACAATCGGCGTAACACCTGCACCTGCCAGCACGCGCGCCGCCTCACTGACGAAGGTCTCGCCGAGAAACCGCGGGTCACGGCCCACAAGAACGCGATGCGGACTAGCCTGGGTCTTCACGTACTCGGCAATGCCCGCGACCGCCAGCCGGATGTTGGCAACGGTAAACTCGTCGGCCACAATCGCGCGCCAACCAGAGGTTCCGAACTTGATCTGTGTGGTCATCACTTTTCTCCGCGTATGCGGCCCGCAGGCCGCAGCATTCGTACGGTCTCAGATTGGTCGGCACCGCAACCACCGTTCCCGGCAGCAGCGCACTGAACGCCCGGTCAGTATACGGAACGCGGTACACTGTCGGCGAGTCAACACAATGACTGAAAGTTCATCTCCAGCGCGGATCGTTCTCACCACCGCCGGCACACCAGCAGAGGCCGAGCAACTGGCGCGCGCCGTTGTCGAAGAACAGCTCGCAGCATGCGTCACGATTCTGCCCGCAGCCAAATCCATTTTTCGATGGCAGGGCGAGATCGAGGCAAGCGCAGAAGCCCTTCTTCTTTTGAAAACCGTGCCGGAGAAGTTGTCTGCGCTTGAAGCGCGTCTCCACGCGCTGCATCGCTACCAGACGCCCGAGTTCCTTGTGCTGCAGGTCGAACGCGCCAGCGCAGGTTATTTGGAATGGCTCATCTCCAGTTTGAAAGGTCCGTAAGTCGGATTCGATTGGGCCAGGTGGAAAACGAGTTCCGAGGCAGTCATCTGTTATCCTGAGCATGTACCATGCGTTGGCTCATGATTGCCCTACTTGTGTCTCTGGGGGGGCTGCTGTTTGCAGCGGCAGGTGTGGCGCGTCACGTATGGCTTCATCGCCGAAACAAGGCGGATGAGTCTCATGCGGGCGCTCTCGAGGTCGCCGGCATCGAGAAGGAAGCTGATTTGAAATCAGGTTTGTAAGGCTATCCGAAAGACTGCACGCCATCCATCGGCAGACGCGACGATCGCAACTGAGCCAACTCGCTGTTCAGCCGCATCCAAAGGTTGAGGGCAGTTGCCAGATGTGCAGCGAGCTCGGAAGCTGAAAGGACGTTTTGAATTCTGTGAGTACTCTTCATTCTGAAGTTGCCAGTTCGCAGCCTGTGATTGACATCTCAATCGCCCACAGCCCGGATTCCGATGACGCCTTCATGTTCTATGGCCTGGCGACGAACAAGGTGCGCGTCCCGGGATATCGCTTTTCGCATACCCTGTGCGATATCGAAACACTCAACCGCCGCGCGCGGACTGAGGCTTTCTACGATGTTTCGGCGATCAGCTTTCACGCCTATCCGTATGTTCAGGACAATTACACTCTGATGGGCTGCGGTGGAAGTGTCGGTGAGGGCTACGGTCCCATGGTCGTCGCAAGCCGCGCATTTCAGCCTGAAGATCTGAGCCAGATGAAGGTCGCGGTTCCCGGCGAGCTCACTACAGCCTATCTTGCCCTGAAAGTCTTCAATCCGGAGATTCAGACCGAGACCGTGCCCTTCGATCAAATTATTCCATCCATTCTGGCGGGTAGATTTGAAGCAGGCCTGATTATCCACGAGGGCCAGCTTACCTACTCGTCCAGCGGACTCTCCAAAATCATCGATCTGGGCGTCTGGTGGAGGGAAACAACAGGCTTGGTTCTGCCCCTGGGCGGCAATGCAATACGCCGTTCGCTCGGGCCAGAGCGGCACAAGATCATCTCGAAGGCGCTCCGCGACAGCATTCAACATGCCTTGGACCATCGCGAGCAGGCCCTCGAATATGCCATGCAATTCGCCCGCGACCTCGATACGTCCCTCGCGAACCGTTTCGTGAGCATGTATGTGAACGAGCGCACTCTCGACTATGGAGCCGACGGCCGCGAAGCAATTCGCAAGCTCCTCGATCTAGGCTACGAGCGCGGCGTCATCCCGGTCGCACCCAATGTGGACTTCGTAGATTAAGTACAGGTGATGCACCATCTCTTGAATCAACGCAAAGGAGCCGCGTAGCCGGCTCTTTTGCATTTGGGCTGTGGCATCCATCGACCTATCGAGCGCCGCGGCGAGTGAACCGCCAACACCCGCACACTTCCTCACTTAAAGAAATCCTAATGTCGGCCGATAAGCTCCCCATCGGAGGGAGCGGGCGTGTCCTTAGCCATCATGCCAACTTTCCTGCTGGCCTCGGCGGATTCCGCGCTTATTGCGCTCATCGAGCCCGTGCTGGAGAAATTGTTCGCATCGGTTGCGATTATGCGCACAGCGCGCGAGCTTCCTGCCGTACTCGATGTAACGGCTCCGCCTGCGCTTGTGCTGGTAGATAGTGCTATGCCCGGCCTCACTGATGGGCAGCCGATCAGAGCAGTACGCATGAGTGCGAAGGGACACACCCTCCCTATCGTGCTGCTCGCTGACGACCTGCATGCATCATGGATGGAGCTTCTCGCAGAGGGCACGCTTGACGACATCATCCCGAGAGATGCACGCCAGCCTCACTGGCGCTTGCGCCTGGACAGGACCCTGCATTCTTTTCATCAGATGCGTGAGTTGGAGCGGCTTCGCGAATCTGCAGCGCGCAGCGCCCAGATTGATCCAATAACGGGACTCGCCAATCGATCCACGCTGCTTGCGCAGTTGTTTCGCGAGACGGACCGGGCGCAGCGCATGCGCACGCCTCTCGGTCTTCTCCTGCTGGACATCGACGACTTCACCTACTGGAATGGACATCTTGGTCAGGAGGTCTGTGATGATTTGCTGTGCCAGGTTGCGGCGCGAACTTTGCGCATGCTACGCAGCTACGACCTGCTCGGCAGAGTAGGTAACGACGAATTCCTCGCGATTCTTCCCGCATGTGACGCTGCCCAGGGAACCATGCTCGCCGCAAGAATCCGCAGGGAAGTGTTCTCTCTTCCATTCGAGTGCGATGGTGGGCCATCTCGCCTCAGCGCCTGTTTTGGAATCGCCGCCAGTCAGGGAATCTCGCCGCTGGTGGTTCTCAAAGACGCCGAACAGGCGATGCGCTTGGCACAGGAATCAGGACCTGAATCCATTCGCACCGTGAGTGCTGCTCAAGAGTCTCTGGCTGGCCCAACTGCCTTTCTACCGTACATCTCGCGTGAGCGATTGCCTTTTGAGTAAGTACAGATGCCTTCAAGACTCGCACTTCAATTGCCCCTCGCTGCCCCTGATGTGCGCAATCCCCGCTCCGTCAGGAACTCCTGAAACACTTCATTGGAAAGCAGCCGGCCGCGCGCAGTCAGCGTCACGGTCCACCCGGCTTTCCTGACAAGACCATTCGCGCCAAGCTTCGTAACGGATTCCAAGGCGCTCTCCACGCGCTCTGATCCGAACTTGGATCGGAGAGATTGAAGGTCCACGCCGCTGTTCATCCTCAGACCAAGGAACCATGCTTCCTCGAATTGCTCCGCGACAGAGACCCAATCCGTCTCCACGTGCTTCAAGCCGGCAAGGTAGGTGCGCAAATCATCCGTTGTCCTGCCACGCAGCAACGGACGGGGCAGGGTCTTGTCCACTTGCGCGTCGGACTGGGGCCTCGCCATCAGAGCCGATGACGCATCCAGGCCGAGTCCGAGATATGGACGCCGCAGCCAATAGCGCAAGTTGTGTTTGGACGCCGCACCCTGCCTGGCAAAATTGGAGATCTCGTATTGCTGCAGACCCGCTTCGTTCAACCGCTCCGCAGCCTTCTCGTACATGCGAACGATGGTTTCGTCTGTAGGCACGAGATCCGCGTGATACCGGTGAC
>JBBIVH010000194.1:0-5847 GCA_037439805.1 Acidobacteriaceae bacterium | reverse complement strand
CGAAGCGCATGTCCTGGTTGGGCTTGGCCACCTTCACCACGGTGAGTCTGCGCTCCAAGGTGGAAGCCTCTTCTTCGAGCGACCGCATCAGCGCCCCCGCCCGCTCAATCGTCGCGTCCGTGCCTTCCATCGCTTCCACGGCCACGCACGCCTGCGCCGCCACCACCACCGTCTGGCCAATGTCGAACCCCGCCACGGCCTTGGCCACGCCCAGCCCATACTCAATGTTCTTGCGCTCGTCCTCATCCGGCGCGCGTTCGGTCAGCACGCCCTTCTGCGCCAGCAGCGGCTCCAGAAAAGCCGTCGAGCTCAGCAACTCAATTCCCTCATCGCCCAGCACCTTCGCCACCGCGCCCAGCAGCATGTCCGTGTTGCGCGTCCGCAGGCTCATCAGCAACTTCGCTAGCCGCCAGTCCGGCCGAATGCTCGAGAAGATCTGCTTATGCTTTACCTGCCCGGCCATCACCGCCCGCGTCACGCCTTCCTTCTGAAAGGTCTCAATCAGCCGCGACAGCTCGCCCAGCGAGAGCCAGTGCACCGTCACGTCCGCGTCGCGCGCCGCGCGCTCATTCATCTCCGCGTCCGTCTCTTCCTCGATCGCCGCCACCACCACCGCCAGCCCCTGCGCCCGCGCCGCATCCAGCAGCAGAAAAGGGAAGTGCCCATTCCCGGCAATCAGTCCCAGCTTCATGGAGTTCAAAGGAATCCTTCTCGTGCAGCAAATCTTCTGAATCGATCCACCAGCTTCAGTCGCAAAGGCGTAAAACGCTACTTAATCACCCCGCGCTGGCTCCGCTCAATAAACGCCGCCAGCAGCGCCACGTCCTCGCCTTCCAGCTCGCGCATCTTCTCCAGCGCCTGCGAAGTGTTCATCTTCGCCGCCAGCAGATACCGATACGCCCTCTGCAGCGTCTGCAGCCGCTCCGGCGAAAAACCCTTCCGCTGCAATCCAATCTTGTTAATCCCGAAGGCCTTATTCTCGCGCTTGGCCGAAGTCAGCGAAAACGGCAGCACATCCTGCGTCACAATCGTGCCCCCGCCGACAAATGCATGTGCGCCCACCACGCAGTGCTGGTGCACCGGGCAAAACGCGCCCAGCGTCACATTGTCCTCAATCGTCACATGCCCCGCCAGCGTCGCCGCATTCGCCAGAATGCAATGGCTCCCCACGATGCTGTCGTGTCCGATATGCACGCACGT
The DNA here is from genome assembly GCA_037439805.1 of Acidobacteriaceae bacterium. GTDB lineage: Bacteria > Acidobacteriota > Terriglobia > Terriglobales > Acidobacteriaceae > Telmatobacter. Next base: position 4,647 of record JBBIVH010000194.1, on the reverse strand, counting down.
CATCAGCAGGTTGTGCGAGGCCAGCTTCGTCACGCCGCCGCCGCCCACCGTGCCCCGGCTGATTGTCACGCTCTCGCGAATCGTGTTGTCGTCCCCCAGCACCGTCTCCGTCGGCTCGCCCTTGTACTTCAGGTCCTGCGGCGCCACGCCAATCGACGCAAACGGATAGACCACATTCCGCGCGCCGATCCGCGTCCGCCCATCCAGCACCACATGCGAAATCAGACGGCACTCTTCGCCCAGAACCACCTCCGGCCCAATCGTGCAGAACGGCCCCACCGTGCACGACGCCGGCACCACCGCGCCCGTCGCCACCATCGAGCTCGGATGAATGCTCACTCGCTCGCTCCGCCCGGCGCCGTCTCCGCGGCCCGCGGAACAATCATGCACGTCAGCGTCGCCTCGCACGCCACCTTGCCGTCGATGTACGCCTTGCCCGCCATGCGCCCCGCGCGCGTGCGAAAACTCAGCACATCCACTTCAATGCGCAACTGGTCGCCCGGCACCACCTGCCGACGAAACTTCGCGTTGTCGATCCCCGTGAACACCGCCAGCTTCGTGTGCCGGTCGGGAATCTCGGCCAGCATCAGCACCGCGCCCGCCTGCGCCATCGCCTCCACCACCAGCACCCCCGGCATAATCGGATGCCCCGGAAAGTGCCCCTGGAAGTACGGCTCGTTGATCGTCACATTCTTGATCGCTACCGTGCGCTTCGCACGCTCAAACTCCACAATCCGGTCGATTAGCAAAAACGGGTAGCGGTGAGGAAGAATCTCCAGGATCTCCTGGATGTCAAACGTCATGCTCAGGCTCCAAGCGGCATGCGGCCTTGCGCCGCACGCTCGTCAGCGATTATATCGGAGCCGCAATCCCTCTAATGTCTCTTGATCTTCCGCGCCCACGTGTCCACATCCCAGAAGTCCGCCGGCAGATCGCGGTTATACTCCACCTTGTCCGTGTAGTACTGCCGCTCCTCTTCACCATTTTTGTAGCGCGTGATGCTGAACGCCGTCGGCAGTCCCTCCACCACGTGATAATCCTCGTACTCCTCCGCGTCTGTGTTCTTGTCCTTATAGACAGGATCGCGCCATTGAAAGGTCCGCTGCACCGGCAGATGCGTCATCGCATCCATCTGGATTGTCACCGAATCGTTGTCGCCCGAGATCAGCGTCACCTGGTCCACCAGGTGCCGATACTCCACGCGCTGCCCCTCATAGACCAGAATCGTCTTCGGATCTTTGAGCCACACCTTCACCGCCGTCTCAATCGAGTGGTCCCGCCGCCGCAGAAACTCATCGGCCTGGTCCTTGGGCAGCGCCTTCTTGCCGCGATACGTCACCTCCCACGCCTCGCGGCCCACATAAAACTGCAGCACGTCCCGGTGCTTCGTGTACTCCATCCGGTCGTGATCCGGCCACTGGTGAAAATCCCAGAACTCCGTCGTGCCCATATCCGGCTGTCCCTGATAGAACGCCGCAATATGCCCATGTCGCATCTCATTGTTCACATTCAGCCACAGCGGTCCGCCCAGCGCATTCACCATGGCAAACAGCACATCATGCGCCTTCTGCGCGTTTGCGGCCCCCGCATCATCGGCCGGCTCGGTCCGCATCGTCACCGGCACAGCCAGCAGCGCCGCCAGCACCGCGCAACCCACTCTGCTCATCCACCGCCGCTGTCTGCTCGTCATCCGTATCCTTTTTATCCCACCAGCACCGCGCCGCCGTTTACGTTCAGCACCTCGCCGCTGATAAATCCCGCCAGCGGCGTGCACAAGAACAGCACCGGCCCCGCAATCTCCCGCGTCGTCGCCGCCCGTCCCACCGGAATCCCGTCCACAATCCGCGGCCCCAGCTCCGGATCGTCCAGCGCCGCTGCGCTCATCTCCGTCGCCACCCAGCCCGGCGCCACGCAGTTCACGCGAATCCCCCTTGGCGCCAGCTCGCTCGACAGGCTCTTCGTCAGACTGATCAGCGCCCCTTTCGTCACGGCATAGTCCGCATGGTTCGCCTCGCCCCGCTGTCCCGCCGTCGAGCTGATCAGCACAATATGTCCCCGCAGCCCGTCCATACTCGACGAAGTCTCCGTCGCCGGCGGTCCCTGCAGCTCCATCTGCGTCACCGCCGCCTGCACCAGCCCGAACACCGAGTCCAGATTCACCCCCAGCGTCCGCCGCCACTGCTCGTCGGTCATCAGCTCCACCGGCATCTCCTCCGGCGGCCAGATGCCGTGATTCGCCACCAGCGCGTCCAGCCGCCCAAAGGCCTTCACCGCCGCGCCCACCAGCGCCCGCCCATCCGCCAGGCTGCTCAGCTCCTGCTCCACGGCTACGCAGTAGGCCGGTCCGCCGCACTCCGCCATCAGCTCGCGCGCCTGCTCCCGCGCCTGCCGGTAGCTGAAGACCACCCGCGCCCCAGCCTCCACAAATAGCCGCACCGCCTCCGCGCCAATCCCGCGCGAACCGCCCGTAATCAGCGCCACCTTCCCGTCCAGCCGCAACTGCACTCCGGTCATAGGCCCAAACTAATCCATCCCCCATCCGGTGTCGAGTCGCTCCGCATTCGTCTTGAGCGCCCTCAACCGCCGTGCATCTCCCAGAACTCCGCCGGTGTCACAACCGCATATCGCCCGCGCAGAGCCAGCAGATCCTTGTCGCCCGTCACCAGATAGTCCGCTCCTGATGTCTTCAAAGTCCCCAGGACCGGCGCGTCTTTGCGGTCCCGCAGCTCCGGATCGTCCACCGGCTCAGGTTCCGCGATCTCCGCCAGAAACAGAAAGCTGTCTACCAGGTCGTCGATCTCCGCCGCGCTCAGGGCCACGCGCGTCAGCCGCGGCAGCACCCGGCGTACCTCCTCCAGCAGATAGCGCGACAGAATCACCTCCAGTCCGCCCTGCCGCCACGCCGACACGATGCGCCCCGGCACGCTCGCCGGATAAGCGAGACCCGAGACCAGCACGTTCGTATCCAGCACCACCCGCAGTCCGGCCATCAGCCGCGCCGCGCCTTCTCTGCCGCCGCGTCAATCTCCGCCAGCCCAGCCGCCTCCGGCACATCGGCATACGCCCCGGCAATCCGTGCGCTCAGCGCATCAAACCGCTCCCGCATCCGCCGAATCCGCCCGAACAGCTCCGCATCCACCAGCGCCGCCACTGGCTTGCCGTCCTTTTGAATCACGATGCTGTCGCTCCGGTATTGCACCCGGTTCAGCATCTCCCCCAGATTCTGCCTGAACTGCACCGCGTTCACCGCACGGATCATCGCCTTCACCTCCATAATCATTATGACCCTTATGATTAGTATGATCAAGGCGGGATGTGGAGATTGACGCAAGCCCATGGCCTCCCAGCGCTGATCGGCCGAATTGTGCGGATACCCGTCTACTTCACGTCGGCTTAAGCCGCACTGGCGCAAGCTACTTCTGCATGGCCGTTCACCGCCATGCCAAAGGAGATTTCCCTATGCGTTCGTCCAGCACGTCCAGCCTGCTCGTTCTTGCTCTGCTCGCCGCTGCCCCCGTCTTCGCCGCGGAAAAGAAGATAGACAAAGGCCAGCTCCCACCTGCCGTCCAGAAGACCGCCGACGCCCAGAGCGCCGGAGCCAGTGTCCACGGTTACTCGCAGGATCGCGAAGACGGCAAGCTCGAGTATGAAGTCGAGATGACCTTCCAGGGCCACTCCAAAGACGTCACCATCGCTCCCGACGGCGCCCTCCTCGAAGTCGAAGAGCAGGTCGCGCTCGACCAGCTTCCCGCCTCCGTCCAGGCCGCGCTCCACGCCAAAGCCGGCAAGGGCTCCATCACCAAGGTCGAATCCATCACCAAACACGGCGTTCTCGTCGCCTATGAGGCGCAGGTCGCCACCGGAGCCAGGCACAGTGAGATTCAGGTCGGCCCCGCCGGCCAGACCCTCCAGCACGAAGAGTAGCCGTGCGACACGAGTGCCGGGGAAGCGCAGTGACTTCCACCGCTGAGAATAGGTGCCCCCGGTCTCGCTTCTGAGACCGGGGAGCGCACGATCCTTTCCCCGTCACGGTCAAGCTGAAAGCTAGGAGCTAGAAGCTGGAAGCTGCCTTTCCGTCAAGCCCCCTCCGCGCAAACTTTTCTCTAACCCACTCATTTCACTACGCAAAAATCTTTTGCAGGTTTGCAGGTTATTTCCGCGAAACGCGCATACTAGAACCATCAGCCTGAGAACCGCGCCCACCGGCCCGCGCTCTCAGGCATTTTTCTTTCAGGAGACACCCGCGTCGTGCCATTCACCAGCCCAACGCCCCGGCAGCCAGACCCCCTACCCCCCCTACAATATTTTTCTTTTCCACATTTTCCTTGCATGTTTTCGCGGGGGCGTCTTTCGCTTTTCTTCGCTTTCAGGCGAGAAAGAAAATACCCACCCCCCCTAAATTTATTTGTGGTTTTCCACAAAAAGCTTGCACGAAACCCCTGGCCAGGCTTCGTGCCTTCTTCGCTTTTTCAGATTTTGACCGGGATCGCGCGACTCCCGCTTAGATCGCCCGCAGCACCCGCACCGGCAGCATAAACAGTGCGGTAATCAGCGCCAGCACGCCGCCCACCGCCACGCCCACCACGCGGAACGGCAGCAGCACCAGCCACACCAGGGGATAGAGCACCAGCGCCAGCAGAGCCAGCG
>JBBIVH010000193.1:0-5852 GCA_037439805.1 Acidobacteriaceae bacterium | reverse complement strand
TCCAGAAGCCGACATACGTGAACTTCGACAAGTGCATCGGCTGCCGTCTCTGCGAGTATGCGTGTGATACCGAGGTGCCCGATCCATTTGAAGAAGGCCTTGGCGCAGTTCGCGCCATCGCAGTCCCGTTCACAAACGCCATTCCGCAAAAGGCCGTGTTGAATGCCGAGGCCTGCGGCACCTGCGGCACCTGCGCGCGCGTATGCCCAACAGGCGCGATCGAATACGATCAGCAGCCGCGCCATCTGACAATTCGCACCGACGCCGTCATCGTCGCTTCCGGCTTCCACCTGAATTCCTTGAACATCAAGCCGCAGTACAACGCGCAGCGCAGCAGGAATATCATCTCGCCGCTCACGCTGGAGCGTCTGCTCGCGCCGCACGGCCCCTACGGCCGCGTACTGCGCCCCTCTGACGGCAAGATCCCCGGCTCCATCGCCTTCGTACAGTGCGCTGGCTCGCGTGATGAGTCCATCGGCGTCTCCTACTGTTCGCGCGTCTGCTGCATGTATGCCATCAAGCAGTCGATGCTCCTCTCCGGCGCGCTGCCCCTGGCCGACATCACTATCTACTACATGGACATCCGCGCCTTCGGCAAAGGCTACGAGCAGTTCTTTCAAAACGCCAAGGCAATGGGCATCAACTTCGTGCGCGGCAAAGTCGCACGCATTGATCCCATCACCGATGGCGATCTCTCACTCCATGTCGAAACCACGGAAGATGCCGACACCCCACTTCAGGAGCGCCGTCACGATCTCGTCGTTCTCGCGCAGGGCATGATTCCCGGCTGGCAGCCGTCCACCATCACACAGGTCGCCTCCGCGAGCGATGGGTTTGTAGCCACCCCCGTCCTGACCGCACCTACAGCGACCACCGTTCCCGGTATCTTTGTCGCGGGAACGGCCGCTGGCCCCAAGGACATCGTCGACACCATTGCGGAGGCTGGTGCAGCCGCCATGCAGGCCAGCCAATACCTCCACCAGAAGCGAGCCGCGGTCCTGGTCGCCTGAGCAACGCATCCGGCCACCCAGGATCGAAAGGAATGTCATGAGTAGCAACGACAAAGTTCAAGCCCATCACGAAGTCGAAGACGAAGTATGTCCATGCGGCGAAGTGGCTCCTGAGGATGAAGCTCACCTACAGAAAGAGATTGCGCAGGCACAGGATGCTGGCCGCGCGCAGCACGCCGAAGGCGCGGAGCCCCCTTTGCGCATCGGCGTCTACATTTGCCGCTGCGGCGGCAACATCTCTGACGTCGTCGATGTCGAACGCGTCGCCGAGACAGTCCGCCTGATTCCGGGTGTCACTACAGCCAAAGTCCACACCTTCGTCTGCTCCGATCCAGGTCAGCACATGATCAGCAATGACATCCTCGCCGAGAATCTTGATCGCGTCGTCGTCGCATCCTGTACGCCCTTCCTGCATGAGCAGACCTTTCGCGGCGCCGTCGCCCGCGGCGGAATGAATCCTTATCTCTACGAGCACGTCAACATCCGCGAGCAGGTCTCATGGGCGCACAAGCACGATCCCGAAGGCGCCACGCAAAAAGCCATCCGCATGATCGCAGCCGCCGTCGGCAAGCTCCGTTACGCGCAGCCGCTCGAACAGATTAAGCTGCCCAACCATCGTCGCGCCCTCGTCATTGGCGGCGGCGTCGCCGGCATGAAAGCCGCCTCCGACCTTTCCGCCCGCGGCATCAGTGTGCTCCTGGTCGAAACCGCGCAGCAGTTAGGCGGCCACCTCAACCAGTGGGGCCCGGTCTATCCTAGCGAGCGCTCCGCCGCAGAGATCGTCGCCGAGCTGACGGATCGCGTCCTGCACGACCCCCGCATCGAGGTTCTCCTCGGCTGCAAGGTCGCCGAGGTCTCAGGCTTCATCGGTAACTTCAAGGTCGCAGTCGAACCTCTCTACACCATCCCGGGCAGACAGCCACGCGTCGAAGCCACCGTGGGCGCCATCATCATGGCTACCGGCTTCCAGTCCTATCTCCCGCGCAATGGCGAGTTCCTCTTCCGCACAGATCCCTGCGTCGTCACGCTGCCGGAGTTCATTCAGACCATGCAGGCCGCCGCGCCCGGCGCCAATACATTCGCCTTCAAGGGCCGTACCGTGCGCAACGTTGCCTTCCTCCACTGTGTCGGCAGCCGCCAACTCGATGGCGTGCATCAGCCCGACGAGAATGGCCGCCTGAATAACTACTGCTCCCGAACCTGCTGCACCTCCATCCTGCAGCAGGCGCTGGCCCTCCGTCAGCGCTTTCCCAACATCGGCATCTTCGACTTCTATCAGGACATTCGCACTTACGGCCGCGGCGAAGAGAACTACTACACCAATGCAAGTGAGGCTGGCGTGGTCTTCTTCCGTTACAACGGCGAGGAGCCTCCGCGCGTCAAGCCCACGTCACCCGAGCACACCAGCCGGGGCGCGCTGACGGTCACCGTGAAGGACACACTCACCTGGGGCGAGGAACTTGAGGTCCCGGTGGACATGGTAGTGCTCGGCACCGGAATGCTGCCCGGCCAGATTCAGGATCTGATCGGCCAGATGAAGCTCGCCACAGGCGAAGATGGCTTCCTGCAAGAGGTGCATCCAAAGCTCCGTCCCGTTGAGGTCGCCGTAAACGGGGTCCTGCTCGCCGGTACTGCACAGGGGCCCATGAACATTCAGGAGACGCTCTCCGCTGCCGGGGCGGCTGCCGTTAAGGCTGCTGCGATGTTCGCCAAAGAAGACGTCGAACTGAATCCCTATGTCGCCGAGGTCGATCTCACCCTCTGCACAGGAGAAGCACAATGCGTCACACAGTGCGCGTATGAAGGCGCTCTGAACATCGTCAAGATGAAGGTCGATGGTGAAACGGTTCCACGCGCGCAGGTCAACGCGGGCCTCTGCGTTGGCTGCGGTGCATGTGTGGCTGTCTGTCCGCATCGCGCCATCAATCTCAACGGCTGGCGGCTTGACCAGTATGAAGCGATGGTCGAGGGCATCGCCTCCGATCTTCCAGGCCAGGCCTGTGAACCGGAGCTCGTCAGCATCCGATAATCCGGCCCAACCTGGCCAGAAGGGAAAGATACCATGGCACTCAAACCACTCACCCCAGATCAAAAGCGCGCCCTGGCTTCCTTGCGCGAATCGCTCGGCGGCATCAGCGAAAAGAAGCGCGACGCGCAGAAGCATCGCAGCGCAGCGCGCAAGGCAATTCAGAAATTCCTCGAAGCGAAGCCGGCCACCGTTCCGCAAATCGCAGCAGCGCTCCACATGCCCGCCGACGAAGCGCTCTGGCACGTCACCGGCATGCGCAAATACGGCAAAGTCGCCGAGAGCGGTGAAGACGGAGACTACCCCCTTTACGCCCTGCTCAATCAGGAAGAGAACGCAGCGGCTGTTCACTAGAACATCAAGAGGTATCCCATGGCACGCGTTGTCAACACGTCCCTACTGAACACGATCAAAAAGCACGGCGCCAAGCGCAACCTCGACGTCAGCGCCTGCTTCAACTGCGGCAACTGCACCGCCGTCTGTCCGCTAGCCGAAGACTCCGGCGGCTTTCCCCGCCGCGTCATTCGCATGGCGCAGGTCGGCATGGAGCAGGAGCTTCTGGCCAGTGAAGAGATCTGGCGCTGCTACGCCTGCGGCGAATGCACAGAAACCTGTCCGCGTCAGGCCGACCCTGCTGCCTTCATGGCCGCCGCACGCAGCTACGCCATCTCGCGCTATGACTTCACCGGCCTGGCCGCGCTTGCCAATCGCTCCGTGCTCGGCAACCTCTTCGTCTTTGCCCTCTTCTCGGCCATCTTCTCGGGCCTGCTCTTCGCACGCTTGAATCCCGGCCAGCCCGATCTTCCGCTCTTCCACTTCATCCCCGGCGAGTGGATTCATGCCATCGGTGTCGTTCTCTTCGTCATCGTCGGCCTTAGCGCATTCTTCGGCATCGCTTCTATGGTCTGGCGCAACTGGCGTCAGCAAACCCGAAAAGGTCACGCACTGCCGCTTGCCGCATTGCCGCGCGCCGTCTATTCTGCGATCTCTGACGCCCTCCTTCATCAGCGCTTCCAGCAGTGCGACAAGGATTCCAGCGTGGCCGGCCGCGCCATGCAGCCTTGGTACCAGCGCCCCTGGCTGGTGCACGCCTCGGTGATGGGCGGATTTCTTGCCATGCTTCTCGCCACCACCCTCGACTTCTTGTTCAAGCCCATCGGTTCTCCGGTTCCGCCCTGGTATCCCATGCGCCTCCTCGGCGCCATCGGTGGGCTCATCTGCCTCTACGGCCTGACGATTGTCCTGTTGCGCCGCGCGCAGGGCAAGGAACACCCCTACACCAGGAGCAGCTTCGCTGACTGGTTCTTCCCCGTGCTCCTCACCGTCACCGTCCTCACGGGCCTGGCCTGCGAAGTGATCGTCTACCTCCCCTCCCCCGAAGCCACCGGCCACGTCATCTTCTTCGCGCATGTCGTGCTGGCCATGGATCTCGTCGCCATGCTGCCGCTCACCAAGTTCGCGCACGTCCTCTATCGCAGCGTTGCGCTGGCTCTATTCGCCTGGCGCCATGCCCCGGCAGAGGCCCAGATCTCCGTGGGCGTCGAAGCTTAAACCTGCCGACTCTGCCCCGAAAGGATAGACACATGATCACGGTATCGACCGACCTTGAACTTCAACAGACCCTCCAGCAGCTCGCCGAACGCGTCGACGCACTCGAGAAATCCGCAGGCAACGACCGGCTCTCCATCGGCGTCATGAGCGGCAACCTCGACACCACCATCGCCGCCTTCATCATTGCCATGGGTGCCGTCGCCTATGACATGCAGGTCGATATGTTCTTCACTTTCTGGGCCACCGCCGCTCTGCGCGATCCCCAAAAATCGCCCCCCAAGCGCTTCCTCGACAAAATGTTCGGCTGGATGCTCCCTCGCAGCTCGCACGCCTTGCCGCTCTCCAAGATGCAGATGGCCGGCATGGGACCGAAGATGATCCGCTCCGTGATGAAGTCTCACGGCGTCAAGTCGCTTGAGCAGCTCATGAAGGAAGCCGCCGAATTCGGCGTGCGCATCCATGTCTGCGAAATGTCGATGAGCGTGATGGGACTCAAGGAAGAGGAGATGATCGACTACCCCGACATCGACTATGTAGGCGTTGGCTCGTTTATCCAGATGATTAGCGAGTCGAAGCAGGTCGTCTTTCTTTAGGATGCCGGGCAACCGGCCGCACCTGTCCATTCGCTGGCTCGGCCTTGGCAGGTGCGCGTCGGCCCACAGCCTGCCTTGCCTCACGCACAAATCGTGTCATCGACTTCGCAAGATGCCCCAGTACTGTGGCCCATTCGTCGAGGTGCCTTTCGCCCTCTTTGGTTAGTCGATATACCCGCCGCGCGGGTCCGCCATCACCCGCCTTCCACTCGGAGCGGACGTTGCCATTCGATTCCAGTTGGCGCAGCGTGCGGTAGAGCGCGCCCCTCTCAATCTCTGCATCCGTCAGAGCATGTTCTTTGAGATCCGCGGCAAGGTCGTACCCATAGGAAATGCCCTTCTGCCTGAGCAGAAGCAATACTACCGGCTCAACAAAGCGATAGAGATTCCCCATTCCGCAGCTGCAAGGATAGTCCTTGCCGTGATGCGGACAGATTCGCTTGGGCATCGGCTTCCCCCGTCTATTGCCCCTTGGGCACTCTACCGCATCAAGCTATCACACCCCAAAAGAAGTTGCGAGGAGCCCATCTTCATCGATTTGGGAGCCTCTTCACGCCCGTACAACGTGGGAGGACCTAGAGCAAAGCCTGCGCGAACACCCCTTCGATCACTACCTGGTCTCATCTTCCCAGAGTATGACTCCGCCCAGGATGCCCGTCTCATTTGAGACGA
>JBBIVH010000192.1:0-5854 GCA_037439805.1 Acidobacteriaceae bacterium | reverse complement strand
CCAGCAGCGCAGCGCCGGCGAGAAACGGTTCCGGGTGAGGCTTGCCGTGGGTGACGCGCTCGGCGGTTACCAGGCGCTCTGGCACCGGCACCCCGCCAGCCGCGAGGCGCACGCGGGCCAGCCGCTCCGTGGCGCTGGTGACGACGGTCCATCGGGACGGCGGCAAGGCCGCAAGCAGGTTGAGGACACCCGGCAGTACGCGCAAGCCGTCGTTATCCTCCACCTCAAAGTCCTCGATGATTTTGAGCTCGGCCTCTGCGTCGAGGTCCGGGCGCAGGCGGATGACGCTGTCGATAGCGCGCCTTCCGTGAATCACGCTAATCGCGTATGCGGGATCGACGCCGCGCAAATTTGCCCAGCGGGTCCAACTGCGCTCCACCGATCCCAGCGAGGAGATCAGGATGCCATCCATGTCAAAGAGAACACCCTTGCAGGCGACCTGGACCGGGGAAACTGAAAAAGCCATGCCTCTATTGTAGAGGTCGTGCGCGCGGGCTTACCGTTGCGCGGACACTGTCTGCGGCTGCTTCTCAGCGAAGCGAATGCGCGGAGGGTCGGTGAGTGGGATGGTCGCGGCCACCTGAGCGGATTTTGGGCTTGGAGTGACAGCATTCTGTCCGAGCGCAACTTCGCCATGTGCGATCGCCGCGTCTCCGGACCACTGTGCGAAGCGCACAAGCTCAACCGGGACTGCGCCGCCCTTGCTGACGCCACCACGCCGCCAGTCAAAATGGAGATCTCCCTTTGCGGAAGAGGCCAGATCGCTGGCGGTGAAGCCTGCAGCCTCCACTTTGCCTTGCGCGGAGAATGGCCCGCCCGTGCAGTGGAGTCCGACAAACTGACAGACTGCCGCACCAGTAGCGGCGTCAAGCCCACCCTCGATGGCGTACTTCGGCTTGTCACCCTGGGTGACTGTGCCGGATGCGTGGAGCTTGCCGCCGAAGAGTCCTGCATCGATGCTTGTGATTTCGGCGCTGGCAGGGTGGATGTGGGCCATCACAATCGGCCTTTGCAACTGCACAGGCCCGAGCGCGAGCGAATTGGCCTGGATCGATACATCCAGGTCCGGCCACGGCGCGGCGCTCGCGGAGGTGAATCGAGCGATCAATTCGGCAAGAGCGCTTCCCTGCTGGCGCGCGCCCAGCAGCGTCGCTTGAACCGTGGCAGAATTCAACGCGTCAAAGTCGAGATGCAGCACAGGCGCGCATCGCTCCGCGGCGTCACAGTGGGCCTTGACCTGCAGGCTTCCTGAGCCCTTCATAGGGCCATAGACAAATTGCAGAGGATCGACCAGCCATCCATCAGGATTGAAGTGCAGAGTTGCCAGGGGAATCTCCACCGGGCTGGCGAGCTGCGGAGTCTTCCAGTTCGCGTTGTGCAGGGTCACGGACCCAAGGAGTTGATCTTTGCTGGAAGTGGCTGCGTCTCGAGTGGCGACTTCCGGCTTTGGCACGATTGCGGCGGAGTCGGCTGCATCCCTCAGGAGGCCGGCAGGAATCTCCTCTCTGGGCAACCACGGTCCGGAGGCCTGGAGATCCAGAGTGACCGGCTCACCGGCGACATTGTCGAGGACTTCGACCTGGCTGGCTCCGGCGGTCTGCGCCATCTCTTTCAACCGGGCCAGCGAGGCTGGTCCACTGAAAGATACTGAGTACCCCGCGCCGGTGACCCTGAGAGCAACCGTGAGCGGCGCTTCACCACCGGCCGGCAACGCGAGCGACGCGGTCAGGGCCGCGACGCCGGGCTTGGTTGAGTCGGCTTCGAGGACAGCCTTGCCCACATCGATGGGCTGTTTCAACGATGCGCCGGCGAGCCTGAGCCCTTCTACATTCAGACTGCCCGTCAGAAGCGGCGCGGACGACTCGGCGGATTGGTCTGCAGGCGTTTTGTGAGTCTTCGCAGAGTTCTTGCGAGCCGGATGACCCGGCGTGGACTGCGGCGCCGTCGCGGCATCGGGGTTTGGGGCACTTCCGGTGGCGTAAGTCAGCTCGCCGCTGACGGACCCGTCGGCCTGCAGGCTCGCGTCCATCCCGTTGCGCACGGTGCGCAGCAGATCGAGCGCCGCCTGCGCCGGAATGCGCTGCAACTGCACCTGGAATTGCCGCGACTGCGCGGCGTGGACTGCGCCGGAGAGATGGATGCGGCCATCGCCAAGGGGCGAGTCGCAAGCGAGCTTGTCCAGCGTGCGCGCGGAATAGTGGTAGTTGAAGCTACAGTTGGCGTCGAAGTCCAGAGGCGCGGCGGGCGCAAACTCAGCACGATGCACGCCAGCTGCGCGGAGGCGCGTTTGCACAGTCGCCGATTCCGCGGTGCCATCCAACTGCAGATTGCCGCGCAGATCCCCTCGCCAGCCAGGGTCGGAGCCGAGCGCAAGCCGGCTTAACTGGCCAAGCTGCGCATCGCGCCATTCCATCTCGAGGTGGACAGGCATCTGCCGAAGCTGTGGAGCCTGGCGGGCGCTGCCTTCCACGCGCAGGATGCCCGTGTCGGCGAGGTCGAGACTCACATCGGTTCGTGCGGGTTGTCCGCGCAGCCGGATGCGCCACTCGCCGGGCTGATCCTGCCAGAGGTCGATATCGGCATCGAGGAGGGAATACGGGAGTTTGACCAGGCCATTCTTGAGATTGATGCGCGATGCGCTGGCTTCGAGATACGGAAGGTGGTGGCCACCGGCAAGCGATGCGCCGTGCGCCTGTGCGGCCGTGCGGAAGAGCCCCTCGACATTCCAGTGCCCGGAGCTGGAACGCACAAGGTTCAGGCTCGCCTCATCGACGCTAATCTGGCTGATTTCGAGGCGGCCGCGCCAGAGAGAGAGCAGGCGAATGTCTGCCGTGACACTGTTGGCGTGCAGCACCGGCTCCGCGCCGTAGGCGGGATCCTCGGCGACCGTCAAATCGGTGAGCACAAATCCGGGGCGCGGCAGGAGCCTCAACTGGACAGAAGAGAGCCGCACGGGCCTGCCAAGTGAAGTGGCGATGAGCTGAGAGATACGACCCTGATAGCGGCTGACGCTGACCCACGGAGGAACAAGCAGCCCGGCGAGAAGGAGCAAGAGAACCGCGCCTGCTCCGATGACCCGCTTCCTGCTCCGCAACCTTCGCTGCCCGTGGTCTGTCATGCTCATCTATCGTAATCTGTCTCGCTGTGCCGGCGAATCAGCGGATGACATGCAGGGTGCGGCTCCAGCGCGTTCCGGTGAAGAAGTGCAGGGCCACATGCGCGAGCCAGGCCACGTTACTCGTCAGCCCGGTCCTCTCGTATTCGCTTTCCGGCGTCTCGAAAGACCAGTAATTGAACAGCGGACGCCCCACGATATTGGCGCGCGGCACAAATCCCCAGTAGCGGGAATCGAGGCTGTTGTGGCGATTGTCGCCCATCATGAAGTACATGCCGGGCGGCACGACCAGGTCCGCGCCCTGAATCAGATTGGGAAGCGCCACCGACCATGCTTCGGTCGCTCCCATGTCCGGTGTCATGGGGACGGAGGGAAAGTCATCGAGATATTCGCGGTAGTTGTCGGGCGTGGTGGGCTGCGCATGCGGCTCATCCTGAGCCACGCCGTTGATGATGACGACGCCGTTGCGCAGATGGATGTGATCACCCGGAATGGCGACGAGGCGCTTGACGAGGAACAGATACTGCGGCTGGCCATTGGCGTCCAGATCGGGAACAGGCTTGAGGAAGACCACCACATCGCCGCGGCGGGGCTCGCGATAGTGAACCAGGGGCATCCATCCAGTTGGCGGAGCCAGGGTGATGCGGTCCACGAGCAGGTGATCGCCCACAAGGAGGGTGTTTTCCATGGACCCGGAAGGAATGACAAAGTTCTGGGCGAGGAAGGTCAGAATGAAAAGACCGATGACCAGAACATTGCAGATGCCGGCGAGAGCCTCAAACGGCGTTTCTTCCACGCGCTCGTGCGTGACATCCGCCGCGCCGGACTCAGAGGCGGGGCTGGATGAGCTTTTCTTCGGTGTTCCTTCTTTCATTCTTTAACTCTGAACCGACCGCACGAATGGGTTTGAGCTGGGGTCGCACTCAATGAACGACCCGAAAGATACGATTCCAACGGGCCAGCGCGCTCATGCGCGCGGATAGGCCCTTACCGTGTCCGAGTCTATCATTCTCACCCCCCGCCGTATCGGTGGTGGAGCGATGACGCAGGGAGAAATAAATGACGAGCGGCCTTGCCACAATGGCGTCGCGGGGTACGAGGCCCCAGTAGCGCGAGTCTTTGCTGTGATTGCGATTGTCGCCCAGCACAAAATACTGGCCGGGCGGCACGACCAGTTCGCCATTGTGCGTGAGCTGTTGCATCTGCATCCACCAGCCGGGATCGACGTTGGGATCTGTGTAGAGGCGTGCGGGAAAATTGTCGCGAAAGGGATCAACCGGAGCGGGTTCGAAGACTGCATACGGCTCGTCCATCGCAATCTCGTTCACAAGCAGATGCGTGCCGTCCATGCGAATCCGGTCGCCGGGCAGGCCCAGCACCCGCTTGATGAGATACGGCGGCATGGAGTGGTGGAAGACGACGATGTCACCGCGCTGCACCTCGCGATAGGGCAGGAGCCAGCGGCCTGGATTCGCGAGGCCGCCGGCCGGGGCAAAGATCTGCTTGTTCACCAGAAGAAAATCGCCTACGAGCAGGGTTCTCTCCATGCTCTCGGATGGAATCAGGAAGGGCTGCAGAACGAAGGTGAGCAGGAACAGCGCCACGACGAGCGTGCGCAGAAGCGAGACGAGAGCCTCTGTGGCCGGGGGCAGCCCATGCGGCGGCGGGCCGGGCGGGATGCCCGTCCCAACGGCCGCACTCACTGCGTCTCCTTCGATTTGGGAGGGGACAACCGCCGATTCGAGCGCGCTTCGGATGCTCGCAGACGCGCCAGGGCGCGCTTCGCCGCATCCTGCTCGGCGAGCTTCTTGGTGCTGCCTGTTCCGCGCGCCAGCAGTTTGGCAGGCTCGTCGCCTGCGGGGCGCAGATGCACTTCGACAAGAAATCGCTTGCGATGATCCGGCCCGCTCTCGCCCTTCAATCGATAGACTGGCGTGCCCGCGTGCGCGCTCTGCAGATGCTCTTGCAGGGCGGACTTGAAGTTGCCCAGCGCCTGGCCGGAGCGCAACTGCTCGGCAAGCTGCTCCACCGCCGCGCCCATCACGTTAGACCGGACAAAGCTCCGCACCGGCTCAAGTCCACCATCGAGATAAAGAGCCCCGATGACAGCCTCCATTGCGTTGGATAATACCGTGCCTTTGAAGCGCAGGCCGCCGCGGTCCTCTCCTCGGCTTAACAGGAGATGAGCGCCAAGGTGGACTTGCTCGGCGACCTCAGCCATGTGCTTGCGGCTCACCAACTGGGCGCGAACTCTGGTCAGCTCGCCCTCCTGCCACTCGGGATGAAGCTGGAAGAGGAGTTCGCCGACGACCAGGCCGAGGACAGCATCGCCGAGGAATTCGAGCCGCTCATTATCCTCGTGCGCGACAGGACTCTTTGCGGAGACATCCTGCGCCTGCTGGTTGGCGAGGGAGCGGTGCGTGAGCGCGCGAGTCAGCAACGCAGGCGCGGTGAAGCGATGCCCGAGCGCAGCTTCCAGTTCAGATCTTCCGGCCTCCACTGTTTGCTGGTCCCCTTCCATCTGCGGGATACGAAGCGTTCCGGTGCGATGCGCGCGGGAGCAAACCGCCAGTCTCTCCCATTGCCTTCGCTTCTTGGACGCGCACCAAGCCGAGCCGTCCCCTCACTGCTGCGATCCGGGCGGCGCGCTGCCGCTGTTGCTTTGGTCCTTCTTCGGCGCTGCGCCAGTGGTGCCGTCGTCGGCATCGTCCTCGCAGGCGTGCCCCGGCAGCGCGTAGG
>JBBIVH010000191.1:0-5856 GCA_037439805.1 Acidobacteriaceae bacterium | reverse complement strand
GCAGATGAGCACCGCGCGCAAGGACGGAATAAGCTCCCCAAAAGAGCAGAATGACTACCATGATGGTCGTAATCTGCATTACGCGGAGTGCTTTATCGCTGGACTCTTCGATGCCTTTGATGTTCTGCCACCAGTAGTAGATGGTGACGATGGCGGCAAAAACGGCCGAGGTGAGGTTGACATCAAATTGGAACGGGTTGCCGCGGGCATCCATCAGGGCCGGAGGCAGCCAATGGCTCTGCGCAGCGACTCCCATCATCTCATTCATCAGGCCGACGATATATTGGCCCGCCGACACGCCCGAAATCGGCCCTGTGAGGATGTAGTCGAACATCAGCGCGGAGACGCTGAGCTTGGCGAACATACCACCCAGAGCTTCCTTGACCACGCGGTAGACACCGGCGCGGGTGAACATCGAGCAGCTTTCGACGTAAACCGCCCGGACAGCAAAGCTGAACAGCATGATGCCGAGAATGAACCAGGGTGCGGACGCACCCACGGCTTGCTCCGCAATGCCGCCTGCGTAAAATGCTGATGACCCTAAATCGTTGAGAACAATAGCGGCAGCACGCCAGAAGGAGATGAAGGTGAGCATCACGGAGGATGCCACAATCAGACGGACGCGGTCGGAAGGTGGGGCTACGATCGTACGAGTCGATGCCATTGAATGTGTGCCGCCGGAGATGAACGGCTGTTCAGAATCAGGGGATTGGAGAAGCTTCCGCTTCCGACGCCCTGGCTGAGTTTAGTGCTGAGTAAATAAGTTGTCAATAGAGAATCCGAAGTCCATGACCTGATGGGTCTTGAGGGAACCATCACTCTTCGCCAAACAGTTCTCGCGCGTCTTCAACAAAGCTGATGAGGACGACCACTGTTGAACCGATCAGTCCGGTGAAGAACATGACTTCCAAGAGGCGCATTCCGAAAATTGCGAGATGCATGCCCCAGATTGTATCCGTCGGGGAGCATTCTGGCGGATTGGAGTCGCAAAAAAATGCGGAAGGACGAGGGTAGAGGCGCTACCGGGCCAGAACTGGATTGAGATTTTGGGCAAAGTTGCGACCCCAGCGCATGAAGGGAAATGCGGTACACTCCGGCTTGTATGCGACAGAATCTCTGGCGCTTTGGCGCTGCGGCTCTTTCAGCCTGCCTGCTGGAGTTACCGTTTCCGATTGCTGGCCCAATGCCGGCATGGCGCTCATTCTTTGCCTGGATTGGACTGACGCCGCTGTTCATTGCGGTCCTTTGGCCATTTCCAGCAGGGAAGCGCGCAAAGCCGCTGCGGACCGGATTTCTGATTACGTACGGCTGCGGCTTTCTCTGGTACATGGGCAATTGCTACTGGGTGCGGGACACCATGATGCGGTACGGAGATATGCCGCCCATTGCCCCGACACTGCTGCTCATGGGATTCAGCGCCGTGCTGGGCCTCTACTTTGGCTTGTTTGGGCTGGCGCTCATATTGCTGCGTCGCGCCACGGGTAAGGTGATGTGGCCGCTCGCGGCGGCGCCTGTGCTCTGGGCTGGACTCGAACTCGCAGGGGCTCGAATCACCAGCGTCCCCTGGGACCAGCTTGGCTACTCGCAGATTGACAACCAGCTCATCAACTACTTGGCTCCGTGGACCGGCGTGTACGGAATCAGCTTCCTGCTCGTTGCAGTGAATGCACTGCTGGCCGGCGGAGTTGTGCTGGAAAGCGGAAAGAGCCGCTTCCGCAGTGCTGTGGCTGGCATCGTCGTCTTCGCTGCGGCACTTACTGGACTGGCTGTGCATCCCGCGCCAGCTCCCACTTCGGCCACAGCCGTGCTGGTGCAACCCAATCTGGACGTAGGCTCGGACGACGCATGGTCAGGCGCGGCATGGGGCGAGCACGTGGCCCAGTTCACGGCATTGGCTGAGGAAACCTGCAAGCCCTACATCGCAGGCATTCCCCGGATTGCGGAGGCGAAGGCAGTTCAGCCCGATTGCGCGGTACCCCCGGTACATCCGGATCTCGTGGCGTGGCCGGAGTCCCCTGCGCCTTTTGCCGAGCAGGATCCGCGCCTTCTGGGGTCGCTAGCAGCGGTGGCTCGCGCGACGCAGTCACCTCTTGTCGTTGGTGCCATTGGCATGGAGTATGCACCGGAGGAGCAGCAATGGCGCGACTATAACTCCGCTCTGGTGATTGGGCCGGAGGGCGCGCGCGTCGGACGCTACGACAAGATTCATCTGGTTCCATTTGGCGAATTCGTCCCGTTCAAAGATGTGCTGTTTTTTGCGCGCAAACTGACGGGCCGCGTGTCGAAGTTCACGCGCGGCTCCGAGCGCAAGGTGTTTCGCCTGCACGGGCATCGCTACGGCGTATTCATCTGCTATGAGGCAGTCTTTGCCGATGAGGTACGCCAGTTTGCGGCGCTGGGCGCAGAAGTGCTGGTCAACGTCAGCGACGACGGATGGTATGGCGATACGAGCGCGCCGTGGCAGCACCTGAACATGGCCCGTATGCGCGCGGTAGAGAATCGGCGCTGGCTGCTGCGCGACACCAATAATGGAATATCAGCCGCCATCGATCCGTATGGCCGCGTGGTGCAGAGCATTCCAAGACATGCGGTGGATGCCCTGCCCGCACGGTATGGTTTTCGTGACGACATCACCTTCTACACGGCGCACGGAGACGTCTTTGCATGGGCATGTGCCATACTGGCCATAGGGCTGATGGGATGGGCGCTGCGCGCTAACCTTCGCCTCGAACTTTCGATCCAAGTCAGGTCATAGAAAAGGGCAGGCAATGTCGTCGAACGATCTTGAATTTGCATATGCTCCCGTGCGCGACCAGGTGCGCGACCTGCGGGAGTATCTTTGACCCTGCCCGCATTCGCAGGGAACTCGCCGAAGTGGAAACCAAACTCACCGATCCGGCGCTCTGGTCCAATCCCTCCGCAAGCCAGCCGCTGATGCGCGACCGCAAGCGTCTTGAAGCGCTTGTCGCCTCTGATCAGGAACTGGTGCGACGCACGGAAGACATCGAGGCCTACTTCGAGCTGGCACGCGAGGGCGAGGATGTCCTCGCCGATCTTGAGAGAGACATTAAGGCTTTGTCTGCCTTTGCCGAGGACCTTGAAGCCCGCACCATGCTTTCCGGCGAGACCGACTCGCTGAATGCCATCGTGACCGTACACCCCGGCGCGGGCGGCACGGAGAGCCAGGACTGGGCAGAGATGCTGTTGCGCATGTATCTGCGCTGGGCTGAGCAGCAGGGATTCAAGACCGAGATCAACGACTACCAGGATGGCGAAGAGGCTGGCATCAAATCCGCCACGTTCACAATCACGGGCGAGTACGCCTTTGGACTACTGGCCGGCGAGAGCGGCGTGCACCGGCTGGTCCGCATCTCTCCGTTCGACTCGGCCAAGCGGCGCCACACGTCATTTGCCTCCGTCTTTGTGTCGCCGGAGATTGACGATTCCATTCAAGTGGACATCAAGCAGGAAGACCTGCGCATCGACACCTACCGCTCCGGCGGCAAGGGCGGCCAGCATGTGAACACGACCGACTCTGCCGTGCGCATCACGCACAATCCCACGGGCATCGTGGTGCAGTGTCAGAACGAGCGCTCCCAGCATAAGAACCGCGAGAAGGCCTTCAAGATGCTGCGCTCGCGCCTGTATGAGTACGAGCTGGAGAAGAAGCGCGCCGCGTCGAAGAAGTTGGAAGACTCCAAGCTCGATATCAACTTTGGCTCTCAGATCCGCTCCTATGTGCTGCAGCCCTACCGCATGGCGAAGGACCACCGCACCAAGGTGGAAGTGGGCGATGTCGATAAAGTTCTCGACGGCTACCTGGAGCCCTTTCTGCGCGGTTTCCTGCTGGCCAAGCGGCGCGGAACGGCGGTAGCGAGCGGGCCGGATGACGACCTGGAAGCTTGATCCAGGTGTAGGCGATAGAGGAGACCATGGGCAACGATTCAGCAACCAACGATCCCGCAATGATCGAAGAGATGCTGCATAAGGCGCGTATCATTGCCGTCGTCGGCATGAGCGACAAGCCCTGGCGCGCCAGCCGGAACATCGGCCGCTACCTGGCGGAGAATGGCTATCATGTGCTGCCTGTGAATCCAGCACTGAAGGAAATTGCCGGATTGAAGTGCTACTCCACTCTGGACGAGGCGCAGGCTGGCGCTCGCGAGCGATATGGGGCAGGCATCGATCTGGTGGATGTCTTTCGCGCGCCTGAGCATGTCCCGGCGATTGTGGACGACGTACTCCGGCTGGGCATTCCGTACCTGTGGCTGCAGGATGAAGTGGTGCATGAGCAAGCTGTGGCGCGCGCGAGGGCCGCAGGTGTGAAGTGCGTGCAGAACGATTGCATCTTTCGCGAGCACTCCCGGCGCGCCGCCGAACACTGAGTGAGAATGCACCGGATAGAGAGCGGGAGGAGCACTTTGATCGGCATCGATTGGCTTTTTGTAACGCACCCCCTCGGATCCGCATCCAAGAAGGGACCTTGTATGCGTATCCTGAAACGTTCTCTCCGCCTCTTTCTCGCGATTGGCCTGCTGTGGGCAGCTTTTGCCCTGCCTGCCTGCGCAGCGTCGGACTCCGCCGATGCGCCGCATGTTCACGTCCGGTTGGTCGTCGTGCCTGCTGCGTTGACGTCCGGAAAATCCGCCGAGGCGGGGCTGTACTTCAAGCTCGAAGAAGGCTGGCACATCTATTGGCAAAATGCGGGGGATGCAGGCGAGCCGCCGCATCTGCACTGGACGCTGCCGAGCGGCGTGACCGCGGGACCGCTGCAGTTTCCAGCGCCGCGGCGTCTGCCGCTGGGCCCGCTGATGGACTTTGGCTACGAAGACGAGGTTCTTTTTCCGTTCCAGATCGACGTGGCGAAAAATGTGAAGACGGGGCCGGCCATACTGCAAGCCAAGGTGGATTGGCTCGTCTGCCGGGCCACCTGCATCCCCGGCAAGGCGGAGCTGGAGATTGCGCGCACCATCACGAATCAGGCGTCAAGCGATACAGGTCCTGATGCCGAACTGTACAACCGTTTTGCCGCTCGACTGCCGCAGCCGCTCCCGGCCGCGGGTGAGGCCATCTTCGCTCCGGCGGCTCAGGGGTTTGCCCTTCAGATTGCGAGCGGGCACCGGGAGATGGAGGCGACTTTCTTTCCATCGGACCAGGGCGTTCTGGATAACCCAGCGCCGCAGCCTGTGACGCCCACCCCGGTCGGCGCACTGATACTGCTCAAGAAGGATGCCAGTCTTACAGCGAATCCGATGGCGCTGAATGGCGTGCTGGAGCTTTCCGGCGGCAGGGCGTATGTGATTGCAGCGAAGCCCGGTGCTGTGGACGCTGCGCTGCTGCGCAAGGCAGTTGCGGCTGCGAACACGGCAACCGCAGCCGGCACAGCGGGCCGCGCAGCATCGGCGGACCACTCATTGTGGAGTGTTGTGCTCCTTGCGTTTCTCGGCGGAATCCTGCTCAACCTGATGCCGTGCGTCTTTCCGGTCCTTTTCCTGAAGGGGCTTGCGCTGGTTCGCTCAGGCAACGAGGAACGTCGCACGCTGCGCCGCCACGGGATTGTGTACACGGCGGGGATTGTGCTGTCGTTCTGGGCGCTGGTCGCGGTGCTGCTCAGCCTGCGCTCGGCAGGGGCTGTGCTTGGCTGGGGATTTCAATTTCAGTCGCCCGTGTTTCTTGAACTCATGGCCGCGCTGCTGTTCTTTCTTGGGCTCTCGCTTGCAGGTCAGTTCGAACTGGGCCTCTCGCTCACCAGTACGGGAGGATCGCTGGCGGCGAAGCAGGGCTATGCGGGCAGCTTCTTTACGGGCGTGCTGGCGGTGATTGTCGCCACGCCGTGCACGGGTCCGTTTATGGCGG
>JBBIVH010000190.1:0-5884 GCA_037439805.1 Acidobacteriaceae bacterium | reverse complement strand
GAGCAGGGAAGCCCCATCCCACGGAGAGTGCTCGCGCATGGCCGATCACCCGGCAGCATCCAAAGACAGCCTCATACCTCCTGTGCCCATCCCGGCTGAGGCGCGCGCCTTCGCTTCGCAGGTCAACAGTCTGCTCGATGGCAAGCTCAAGGACGACTCCACGGTTCGCCAGGCTCTCGCCGGACACGATTCCGCGCTCGATTTCATCGCCGCTGGTCTCTACAGCCTCGCTTCCATGCTCGTCGGCGAAGGCGAAGACAGCATGCGTCTCGTCGAGACCGCCATTGCACAAGTCGAAATCTCCGCCTGCAGTGATGCCGCTCAGGCCCGCGTCAGCAGCCGCCGCGCCCTCGCTTCCGCCGCTCTCGAACTCCTCCAACGCCGCAGTCCCGGATGCCTCGCCGCACCTGCCGATTCGACACCCTCCACCGGCTGCATCGACGACGATGACCTCGACGCCGCCGGCGTCTCCAGCCAACAACTCGAGCGCATGATGGCCGGCCCCGACCGAGAGCGCGTCCGCAACTGGCTCAGCAGCCTTTCCACCGAAGCCCGCGTCATCTTTGCCCTCCGCGCCGTCGCCGGATTCACCTCGCCTGAGGTTGCCCAGCTTCTCGTCGCTCACGCCGGCCCGCCTGCAGCTGCCTGGTCTGCAGACTCCGTCCGCGACGTCTTTCGTCAGGGCCTCTGCTCCATCGCTTCGCAGCTCATCCAGGCCACCACCGCTCGCTGAGCTCGGCCGCGGCAGGCCGGATTTCCGCCCCAGGTCTGCCTGTTATCGCCCCATCGCGCCCGCCGCCCACTCCGGTACACTACTTTTACGCACCCTGCGGCCCTCTCCGGGCATCTGTATACTTGCCAACAACTTTCCGGCAGCAATCCTGCCACGATTCGACAAAGATTCTTGATGCCATCCAATCCTTCAGGAAAACCCGTGCCGGTCCTATGCGCAGTCGCCCTTGCGTGGATGATCGTGTCTGCCCGGACCATCGCTGCGCAGGCCCCGCCCAACCCGCCGTCGGGCCCCACCGCGTCCAGCTTTTCCGGCAGCGTCGCCACAGGCCAGGCCTCTGCGCAGCCCATCGACCTCTCGCTCGACGACGCCATCCAGCGCGGCCTCAGGAACAACCTCGGCGTCATCCTCAGCGCCACACAGACCGAGCAGGCGCGCGGCCAGCGCCTCAGCCAGCTTCAGTCTCTGCTCCCCTCCGTCACTTTCAACGCGCAGGAGGCCGTGCAGCAGGTCGATCTCGCCGCGGAAGGCCTCCGCATCCCCGGCTTCCCCGTCATCATCGGACCCTTCGGTTACACCGATCTCCGCGCCTACCTCAACCTTTCGCTGCTCGATCTCAAATCGCTGCATGAGTACCTCGCCACGCGCCACGACTTCAACTCAGCGCAGCTCTCGGCTCAGGACGCCCGCGAGATGGTCGTCCTCACCGTCGGCAACGCCTACCTGCTCGTCCTCGCGGACCAGGCTCGCGTCACCAGCGTCGATGCGCAGGTCGCCACTGCCAAAGTCTCGCTCGACCAGGCCGTCGCTCGTCACGATGCCGGCACCGCGCCGCGCCTCGATGAACTCCGCGCTCGCGTCGATTATCAGTCCCTCCAGCAGCAGTCCATCGTCAGCCGCAATCAGTTGGAAAAGGATCGCCTTGCCCTCGCGCGCACCATCGGCCTGCCCCTCAACCAGAAATTCAATCTGACCGACACTGCCCCCTACGCGGCCTTCGACCAGATTGACGTCAATGCCGCCATCCACGACGCGCACGCCAACCGCAAAGACCTCGCCGCCCTCGTCGAGCAGACCGCCGCCGCTCAGGAGCAGCGCAAGGCCGCTACCGCCGAGCGCCTGCCCACCGTCAAGTTCGCCGGCGATTACGGCGACATCGGCGTCAACGCCCTGCACTCGCACGGCACCGGCGATGCAGCCGGTACCCTCAGCGTGCCGCTCTTCAAGGAATTCGGCCTGCGTGGCGACGCTGCCGTTGCTCAGTCGCAGCTTGACACCAGCAAGGCGCAGCTCAGTGACGCCAATGCGCAGATTGATGCCGATGTCCGCGATGCATTGCTCGACATCGCCTCCGCGCAGCAGCAGGTTGAGGTCGCCCGCTCCAGTGTCGATCTCTCCACGCAGGAACTCAGCGACGCGCAGCAGCGCTACGCCAGCGGCGTCAGTGACAACCTCGCCGTCAGCCAGGCCGAGCAGTCCCTCGCTCAGGCCAACGATCAATATGTCGCCAGCCTGTACCGGCACAACATTGCAAAACTTAACCTTGCACGCGCCGTCGGCGCCGCGCAGGATTACAAGAAGTATCTGGGAGGAAAGTAGACGTGGCGGATTCCAAACCAACAGCAGTCCAACCCGCGCCCGACGACACCACCGAGCTCGCCCAGCCGCAATCGCGGCGCAAGGGCATCATCCTCGTCGTGATCGCCGTGCTTGCGCTGGTCGCCGCCGGGCTCTGGTGGCGCTCCACCTTCTACGAAGACACGGACGACGCCCAGATTAACGGCCATCTCCTGCAGATTAGCTCCCGCATCGCCGGTCAGGTCGTCAAGGTCGATGTCGAAGAAAACCAGGTCGTCAAGGCCGGCGACACCATCGCCGAGCTCGATCCGCGCGACTTTCAGGTCGCCGTCGATAACGCCAAAGCCGCCCTCGCCAGCGCAGAGGCCAACGCCGCCGCCGCGCAGGTCGCCGTGCCCATCGCCACAGTGAACACCGGCAGCTCCCTCACCTCGGCTAACGCAGACGTCACAGGCGCACACGCCGCTGTCTCGCAAGCGGAGCAGCAGTTGCAGGCCGCTCAGGCCCGCGTCGCCCAGGCTCAGGCCAACGACTTCAAGGCCCAGTCGGATCTCTCGCGCTACAAGCCGCTCGTCGCAAAAGACGTCATCAGCAAGCAGCAGTATGACGCCGCCGTAGCCGCCGCCGACTCAGCCAAGGCCGTCATCGCCGACGCTCAGGCCAGCCAGCAGGCAGCCAGTGACGCCGTCCGCGTCGCCCGCGAGCGTGAGCGTCAGTCTGTCGCCCAGCTCAAATACGCACAGACTGGCCCGCAGCAGGTTGCCGCGCAGAATGCCCGCGCCCGCCAGGCTCTCGCTCAGGTCGCTCAGGCCAAAGCGCAGCTTGAACAGGCCCAGCTCAACCTCGGCTACACACGCATCACCGCCCCCGTCGCCGGCATCGTCACCCGCAAGAGCGTCGAGATTAATCAGAACGTCTCCGTCGGCCAGAACCTCATGACCCTCGTCTCGCTGGAAGACCTCTGGATCATCGCCAACTTCAAGGAGACGCAGTTGCGTCACATGTCCGCGGGCCAGTCCGTCGAGATTCACGTCGACGCCACCGGCAAGGACTACAAAGGCACCGTCACACAGATTGGCGGCGCCACCGGCTCCGTGCTCTCGCTCTTTCCGCCAGAGAACGCCACCGGCAACTACGTCAAGGTCGTGCAGCGCCTTCCCGTTCGCATCGACTTTACGGACCTCAAGGACGAAGACTCCGCGCATATCCTCCGGCCCGGCCTCTCCGTCGAGCCCACCGTCCGCGTCAAGTAGACGACTGCTCAGATGAACGTTGCGTCATCTTTCAGCGGCATTCGATAGCTCCGATAGGCCGGATTTTTTCATCGATCCGGCCAAACCCTTTCCCAATTTCCGCGTCTTACCTTATGGTCCCACGACGGGAAAAATCTTTCTGTCCCTATATTTTTGTTCCGCCTCCGGTCCCTATCCCCATAGGGAGACTCCGACAGGCGAACAACCCGTCGATGAACTCCCCCTTGTTGCACTGTCGTCCTGCCTTGGAAGGAAAGAGGAGAATTGTGTCGGCTCCCGCCGGTTCCAGCGGACGCTATCTCCGGCCCTTGCAGCAGTCGCAGGCATTTCTGTGTTCGGGCGGTTCCTTCTTGATGCGACTCAATTCCGCATCAGGCTCCCCGCTCGCCTGCCTTCCGTGGGCCTTAGATGCGGAACCGAGAGCAGGCTTTACCTGCAACTTTCTAGTGATACCCAACGCATTTTTCAAACGCGCATGTTCAATAAATAGGGCAGAAAAGTCAAACTCTGTCCTGCAAACATCCGAAAGCTGGCATTGCAAGACCGCCTTGCTGAGCGACGCCCGCATTTGCACTCCTCTGCGGATTCACATCGGTCACCCGGATCGAACGGCTCACTAGCCCCGGCTCCGGCAGTACTCATTGGAGGTAACTGAAAATGAAACTGGCAGCACCATTGCAACTCTCTGCTCTCTGCGCCGCAGCTCTCGCCGGACTCCTCTCGCTCGCCGGCTGCAGCTCCATGACCAACGCCGCCAGCGGTTCGCCCGCGTCCAAGTCCGGCACGGCTCCCATGGTGGTCACCGTCAGCGATGCGACCCTCAGCAACATCCTCTCTGCAAAGATCACCCTGTCTGCGGTCTCGGTCGCCGCCACCGGCGGTACGCCCGTCAGCGTGCTCTCGCAGCCGGAGACGGTCGAGCTCTCGGGCCTCGGCACGCTGCGTGAACCCATCGAGCTGACCAATCTGCCCTTCGGCACCTACAACTCCGTTTCGGTCACGGTCTCTGCCGCGCAGGTCACCTATCTTGACCCCACCACCGGCCAGCCCGTCACGGCCAGCGCCACTCTCGCATCCCCCAGCGTCACAGTCGCGCTCAACCCGCCGCTGAACTTCACCACGCAGAGCGAAGTGGATCTCCACATCGGCTTCAGCCTGTCTCAGTCCTTCTCGATCTCCGGCTCCACCGTCACCTTCACCCCGGCCATCAGCACTACCGCCGCGCAGGTCGAGAACGAGAACAACAATGACCGCGAAGTCGAGGTCACCGGCGCCGTCGTCGCCATCAGCAGCACCAGCATCACCGTGCAGTCCGGCGACTCCGGCAAGCAGTTCACCTTCGCCATCAACGGCTCCACCATGTTCCCGACAGGCGTCACGCCGGCCACCATTACCCAGAACTCCATCGTGCAGGTTAAAGGCCAGACCCAGTCCGATGGCACTCTCCTCGCCCTCTCCATCACCCCGCTCGCTGCCGGCATGAATTCAGGTCAGCAGGAAGATGGAGCCAAAGGCATCGTCGTCGCCGTCAACCATGACAGCACCGGCAACCTCACCGGCTTCACCATGGTCCCGCAGGAAGACTTCGGCTCCATGATGCCGTCCAACATGACCCTCAACGTCCTCGTCGCCAGCGCCACCACCTACGGCATCAACCAAGATGCGCAGCAGGCCGGCCTCACCGCCGCCATGTTCAACGCATCCGAGGTCTTCCCAGGCCAGGCCGTCATGGTCGGCGGTGCAATGGACGCCAGCGGCAACCTCGACGCGACGCAGATTACCCTCGGCGGCGAAAACGTCCTCGGTATGCTCTCGGCTCCCCCACAGGCCTCCGGCAGCAACCTCGACTTCGCCCTCGCCATTCCCGTGCCGTCCTTCCTCAATACCTATGAGAAGCTCGTCACGCTCAACGTCGTCGCCGGCCCCAACACCGACTACGGCAACAACCTCACCGCTTCCACCTTCGCAGCCCTCGCCGCCAACACCGCTGTCCAGGTCCACGGCTACCTGCTCGTCGATTCCAAAGGCAACTATCTGCTCACCGCCGCGGAAATCGCCCAGCCGGAAACCCCTGAGACCCCGGAAGGCAACTAACCCACCCCCAGCCTCAACCCGCAAGCTTGCGTGGCGCTCCATCCCGGAGCGCCGCGCAGCCCGCGGCCCCCATCCCGGCGATCCTGCCTCTCCATCCCCGCATCGCCCTCGGCGCAATCCCCGTCCCGCCGCGTCCATCCCCGGAGCCAGCCCACAACTCAATGTGCGACTTGGCGATTTACCGCTCGTCCACCTGCTCGATTCCTCTCTGACCGGGACAGTCACA
>JBBIVH010000189.1:0-5933 GCA_037439805.1 Acidobacteriaceae bacterium | reverse complement strand
GGCGCAGAAATATTTGACT
The DNA here is from genome assembly GCA_037439805.1 of Acidobacteriaceae bacterium. Taxonomy (GTDB): domain Bacteria; phylum Acidobacteriota; class Terriglobia; order Terriglobales; family Acidobacteriaceae; genus Telmatobacter. The sequence goes on along the minus strand of JBBIVH010000189.1, from coordinate 5,914 downwards.
TTGCCTGCGGAAAGCATAGATACTGCGGACAATGCTTACCCAAGAGGAACACGGAATTGAGGTCATGGCCATGTGCATGTGTAGGACATGCGGGCCAGTCCGTGCGGCTCTTGAGCGAATGCGCTGAGCGCAACCGATTCTTGAACAGCACACGGCCCGGGTCCTGAGCGAGGATTCGGGTTTTGTTTTGGAGCAAATGGGCAACCGGTCCGCGCTGCCGCGTGGAACTTATCGCGTACCCCCGCTGAAGGAGCGTCTCGATGTCTGAAGCCAAGCAACACCTTGCCACCCTTGCCGTACATGCCGGTCAGTCTCCCGACCCGGCCACCGGTTCCCGCGCCGTGCCGATCTACCAGACCACCTCGTACCTCTTTCAGGATGCGGACCACGCCGGGCGGCTTTTTGCGCTCAAGGAGTTCGGCAACATCTACACGCGCATCATGAACCCGACTACCGACGTGCTGGAGAAGCGTGTGGCAGCGCTGGAAGGAGGAGCAGCGGCTCTCGGGACTGCGTCCGGCCAGGCAGCGGAGACATTGACGCTGACGACGCTGGCGGCGGCGGGCGACGAGATTGTCTCCACCACGTCGCTCTACGGGGGAACGTACAACCTCTTCCACTACACGCTGCCGCGTCTGGGCATCAAGGTGCGGTTCGTGGATGGCGACGACTTCGACGGCCTGCGCGCAGCGATCAACGATAAAACGCGCGCCATCTACACTGAGACGCTTGGGAACCCAAAGCTCGACGTGGCCGAGATTGATAAGCTGGCAGCGATCGCACATGAGCACAAGTTGCCGCTGATCATCGACAACACCGCGGCGTCCGCGGCGCTCGTGCGGCCCATCGAGTGGGGCGCGGACATCGTGATTAACTCTGCTACCAAGTTTCTTGGCGGGCACGGAACCAGCATCGGCGGCGTGATTGTGGATGCAGGGAAGTTCGACTGGGCTGCATCTGGGCGCTTCAAGGATTTCACGGAGCCGGATCCGTCCTATCATGGCCTCTCGTACGTCGAGGCGTTCGGTCCTCTGGCGTTTATTCTCAAGGCGCGTGTGCAGGGATTGCGCGACACCGGCGCTGCGCTCTCGCCCTTCAATGCTTTCCTGCTGCTGCAAGGCATCGAAACGCTGCACCTGCGGATGGAGCGCCACTCGCAGAATGCGCTTGCGGTTGCGAAGTACCTGGAGAGCCATCCTGGCGTGGAGTGGGTGAATTATCCGGGTCTGGCCTCGAGCCGGTATCACAATCGTGCAACGAAGTACCTTCCCGATGGGCAAGGCGCGCTGTTGACGTTTGGCATCAAGGGCGGATATGAGGCGGGCAAAAAACTCATCAATGCGCTGACTTTATTTTCGCTGGTGGCCAACATCGGTGATGCCAAGTCGCTGGTCATTCATCCGGCTTCCACCACGCACCAGCAGCTCTCTGCTGAGGAGCAGGCCGGGACCGGGGTAACGCCAGAGTTGGTTCGTCTCTCCATCGGCATTGAAGATATTCGCGATATTGTTGCCGACCTTGATCAGGCGATTCTGAAGGCGAACGGTCATGCTGGAGTTTCAGCGGCGCAGGTCGCGGCGGTTCGAGGACAATAGAAGGTATGACGGAGCCTGAAAGCGGCGCGGCGGCAGCTCCTGCGGGAACGCCACCGCTGACGCCGACCTACGAAGGGGACTTTGTTCTTCCGGGCGCGCTCGAATTGGAGTGCGGACAAGTCCTCGTGAACCCAACACTGCACTACGCGGTGTATGGGCGGCTGAACGCAGCGCGGGACAACGCGGTGCTGGTCTGCCATGCGTTGACGGGCTCCGCTCTGGTGGGCTCTTGGTGGCCTGAGGTGTTCGCTCCGGGGGCCGTGCTCTCCATCGAACACGACTTCGTAATCTGTATCAACATGCTGGGTTCCTGTTATGGATCGACAGGGCCCGGCTCCGTAAATCCCGCCACTGGCCAAATCTACGGCCCTGCCTTTCCTCTTGTTTCCATTCGCGACAATGTAAGAGCCCAATCGCTGCTGCTGGATTCGCTCGGCATCCGCCGGCTGCGACTAGTCATGGGCGGCTCGATCGGCGGGATGCAGGCACTGGAATGGGCGATCCACGATCCGACGCGGGTCGAGCGCGCGCTCATCATCGCTGTAGCGCCCCTTTCAGCCATGGGGCTGGCTTTGAATCATCTCCAGCGCGAGGCAATCCAGAACGATCCGGATTGGCTGGGAGGCAACTATCTGCCTCACCGGCAGCCGCGGCGAGGACTGGCGCTGGCGCGGCAGATTGGCATGTTGAGCTACAAATCTGCACCGCTGCTTGAGGAGCGCTTTGCACGCAACCCAAACCGTAACGGCGAGGATCCCTGGGCTCCGGTCCATAAAGAAGGCGGTCTGATCGGTGGGCGCTTCGACATTGCGGGATACCTCGATCATCAAGGGCAGCGCTTCATTGATCGCTTCGATGCGAACTCGTATCTTGCCATTTTGCGGACGATGGACACATGGGATCCGCTGCGAGGCGGGCAACGGCTGGAGGACGTGTTCGGTCGAATCCGCGCGCGCTTGAGTTTTGTGGGTATCAGCTCGGACTGGCTCTTTACGGCGGAGTCCGTCCGCGAGTTCGCTGCTACGATCCGCGCGGCGGGCGTGAAGGCAGATTACCGCGAGATGGTCAGCGATCATGGCCACGACGCTTTCCTCGCGGAGCAGGCTGAACTTGTGCGCCTGTTGCAATAGGGAAACTTATAAGTCGTGCCGCGCGGCTGGGAAGCACGTCTTACGGTTTGCGCATCAAAATGCAGTGCTTGTCAGGGAGGGCCAGTATTTCTATAATCCATCCAACGCTGAACTGGAAGCCGGAAAGCGTTTCTGCGAACTCCGGCACGGAGCCAAAGAATCTTGCGGCTGCCAATTTACAGGCGCGTGTGCAGATTGTGCATAATTAGTGAGTTGCATCCCGCACTTCCCAGGAGCTCTTCATGAAGAAGTTCGTTTTCGCATCCGTGATGGCGTTGGCTGGTCTTGGCCTTACCCTCACCCCGGCGCTCCGCGCTCAACAACCCGGAACCATTCAGATCAAAGATCCGGCCGAGTACAACGCCTTTCAGATGGCGAGCACGCAGAGTGATCCTAAGGCAAAAGCAGTTGCCCTGGAGAGCTTCTTGACGGCCTACCCACAGAGCGTTGTGAAGGGGCCGGTTCTCGATATGCTCATCGACACGTATCAGCAGACCGGTGATGCGGACAAGACGCTGAGCGCGGCGAGCCGGTTGCTTCAGGTGGATCCGAATAACCTGAAGGCACTGTTCATCTCCGTCTACATCAAGAAGACCCAGTGCGGAAAGACGTCGGATGCGCAGACCTGCGACGATGCCGCGGCGCTTGCGCGCAAGGGTCTGGCATTGCCGAAGCCGGCGGACATGACCGATGACGACTGGAAGAAGCAGACCGGCGCGGCATTTCCGATCTTCCACTCCGCCATCGCGCTGGATGACATCCTTTCGAAGAAGGATGTGAAGGGCGCGATCTCGGAGTACCGCACCGAGTTGATGCTGTATCCGCCCGAGGCTACGCAGGCCGGGCCGGGACTCGTGGATACTCTGCAACTCGCCGAGGCCTACACCAAGCCCGACGGCAAGGACCTCGTGCAGGCCGTGTGGTTCTATGCGCGTGCCTGGAACTTTGCGCCCGCGGCATATAAGGCCCAGATCGAGCCCAAGCTCGAGTACTACTACAAGAAGTACCATGGCGACCTCACCGGGCTGGACGCCATCAAGCAGCAGGCTGCTGCGAGTCTCTTTCCGCCGGGAACGTTCCAGATTACGGCTGCTGCGACTCCCGCTGAGATTGCGCACAAGGTCGTTGTCGAGACGCCCGATCTGACCACGTTGAACCTCAACGATAAGGAATTCATTCTCGCCTCGGGCAGCAAGGACGATGCGGACAAGCTGTGGGGCGTGATGAAGGATCAGGTGACGCCCGTACCCGGCATCGTGATTTCGGCGGATGCGAACACGATCAAGATGGCCGTCTCTCAGGATGCGAAGGACGCGAAGATTGCGGACTTTATCGTGAACCTGAAGAAGCCTCTGGAAGAAAAGGAGATTCCGCAGGCAGGCTTCGAGTACGCCCTGCAGCCGGCTGCGGAGTTGGATGGCACCTATGACAGCTACACGCAGGTGCCGGCAACAGCAACTCTGTCACAGACGGTGCAGATCGTCCTTCGCGAAGGCTTTATCCAGCCGGAGAAGAAGAAGACGGCTCCTGTGCATAAGAAGCCGTCGGCGGCACATCGTCCGGGGATTTAACAGCGGGCAGTGACACGCCGGAGGGTGTACTCAGACGCCGTCGCCGACGTGGATTCTTCAGGGAAGTGCATGCAGATGGGGTAGCCGGAATGCGGCTGCCCCATCTGTCGTTTTGGCCAAGATCATGTTGTCGGAATGAAGATGCTAGTCTGTGAGAACTATGATGCCGCGGCGACACTTCCGTAGCCTGGCCCTGCTTGGAATCGTCGGAATCTCTGCCATCTTGGGAATCCGATCCCCGAGCAATGCGCAAGGTGAGCCGAAGCAGCGGACTGTGCCTGCCGACATCCAGCAGAGACCGTTCAGCATCGAGTCGTCAGAAGATTCCTCGAGTACCGATCCGATGCGGCTAGCCGCGGTGCAGTTTCGTGCTGCGGACCGGATGGAATCCCGAGACCGGCTACTTCAGTCGGATGCGGAGTCGTCCATCGCCGAACATGCCGCGCAGCTCAGATACGACCTTGGCGCGGGCGCCTGGGCGTATCAGCAGATCGTTTGCCCTGCATTTCCGGGCCATCTTTTTTTGCAGTACAAGCGCAGAGCAGGCGCCGGGGACGTGACGGAGTTCTCTGCGTCCATTCCCCGCGGCAATGAGGGGCGCGTCCGGATCATCCCCATCCTGAAGCGTAGTTATTCGCTGTTTGCGCCGGCGCCCATCAGCGCCGTCACGATCGCTGCGTTCAATCACATTCGCGCAGAGGAGGCGGATGCGGCTGAGTCACACTGGCTCGGCAATGCGCTCTGCTATGCGGCGCTCACAGGCGCTCATCCGGTCCTCGTGGCGACGGGCGATGAAGGGAAAGAAGCACCGCCTGCGCACTCGCAGGTTGCGGCCCAGCTTGTGGTGCCGCTTCGCGGAGGCGAGCAGATTCAGTTTGACGATGACGCCGACGCCGCTCACCCCGTGCAGTGGACGCTGTTTTTTAATCCCAAGGGCCAGGTTGTCAAGGCTACGAGACGGCGTATCGATGCCGTCCATGTGCGCCCTGTTCCTGAAAGCTCCGCCGTCACGCGCACCTGGAGCGTCCCAAGCGCCGCCACTCCGTAGCGGGAGCAGGGCAGGCGCGCACCTACTCGCCGAGCATAAGCCGAAGAATGGAAGATGCTCGACCGGTCTGCGGATCGCAGGTAACCAGCGCGGCGCACATCTTTGGGTTGCCTTTGGCTGCCTCAAACTTGCCGGGCATGCCGGTGAGAAATTTGTGCAGCACGAGATCTTTTTCGACGCCGATGACGCTGTCATAGGGGCCGCTCATGCCTACGTCGGTCTGGTACGCCGTGCCACCGGGCAGAATGCGCTCATCGGCAGTGGGCACGTGGGTGTGCGTGCCGAGAACTGCGGTGACGCGCCCGTCGAGATGCCACCCCATCGCGACTTTCTCGCTGGTTGCCTCGCCGTGAAAGTCCACCACGATGACCTTGGCCTGGATAGTCGCCAGCAGGTCATTGACGAAGTGGAAGGGGTCATTCGAGCCGGCCATGAAGACGCGGCCCATCAGGTCAATCACCGCGTAATCGATACCCGAGCGCGTCGTTCCGTCAAAGACGCCGTACCCCGGCACGCCGGGTGCAAGGTTCGCCGGGCGCAGCACGCGGCGGGGCCGGTCCTGGCTGTCGG
>JBBIVH010000188.1:0-6058 GCA_037439805.1 Acidobacteriaceae bacterium | reverse complement strand
GCGGCCGAGATAGAGGTATTGGATCATCGCTTCCGATCGCTCGCAATCCACGCGCTGACTGTCGTGTCTTCTTCAAGGATAGACCGCCGCCGAGGCACGATCCGCGATCCCCCGACGGCATTTCACTTTGCGGGCTGCCTGATCTCTCGCGCCTTCTCCAGATATCCGAGGATGCGATCCCCATCCGAGCCCTCAATGGGCAGCAGGTTCACAAGCCCAAAGCAGAGATTGGCGAGGCTGAACCCGTCGTGCCGAAACCAGATCAGGGAGAGGAGAAGGTTGATGCATGGGCCCGCAAAGGAGACGAGAAGATTCTTCCAGAGAGGGCCTGGCTCACGCACCAGGTACATGCCCTTCCAGCCAATTCCCACGCTGCGGATTCGTAAGCCGACGCAGAGCGCCACCGCGAGATGCCCGGCTTCATGCAGCACCATGGCGAGAATGCCGAGGCCCATGCCTTCGAAGACAGGAACAAGCCAGAGCAAGACAATTCGGAGCAGCAAGCGAGCCTCCGGGACGGCGATGCCCACAACCGCTACGTCCTGCAATGATTCTTCGCTGACGGCTCGGCCGATTCAACGGCACCATCGTGCGAAAGAGGTGATTACTGTTTCGATCTGGTTCTGGGCTTCTTGCCAGCGCCAGAATGGAACTGTGCGGCGGAACCACCGCGCGCCAGCTTGCCTTCGAGGTACTCCTTCAGCACGACCGCGCTGTTGTGCTCCGTGTCGTGAGCCGCATACAGCAGCGTAAGCTGGCCTGCGCGCGCTGCCTCCAGCAGCTCCGCACAGGCCGCTGCGTTCGCCTCCAGCTCGGCCAGGTAGCGGTGGTGAAACTCCGGCCATCGCGCGGCGTCGGCATGGAACCACTGGCGCAGCGCAGTCGTCGGAGCCACGTCTTTCATCCAACCGTCGAGATGCAGAGCTTCCTTGCGCACTCCGCGAGGCCAGAGCCGCTCTACCAGGATTCGTTTGCCGTCCGCGGCGGCGGGAGGGTCGTAGGCTCGCTTGAGTTGAATCACGGCTTCAGCCTCGGTGCTCGATTCGTCTGCCAGCATACGCCGAACGTGAAAAGAAGCGCGGGCCACTCACCTGGAATAGCCCGCGCTTTGTTCGTCAACGGCCAGCCAGCGCCGCGTGCCGCTCTTCTTCCTTCGTATGCGATGAGTTCTCTTCGCCCTGCTCAAACGAGTGGCCGGTGAGCAACCCCAGCACGAACCATCCCAGCAGGGCCGCTCCGAGTGCGAAGAGGATATCGCCCGGCACACGCATCCAGCGCAGCATCTGCATCGCCGGCGTCTGCAGGAACTCCGCCGAGCGCGCGTACCACGTGCCCTGCTCCACGGAGGCCCACGCCTGCAGCAGCCCGATGGGCAGCATGCTCAGCACCACCATGAAGACCAGCCCGAGATTGATGAGCCAGAAGGCGGCCTTCAGCGTGCCCTCTTTCCAGCGCCGCGCCGGTTGCAGAACGCGCAGGCAGAAGAGCGTGAGCCCCAGTCCCAGCATGCCGTAGACGCCAAACAGCGCCGTATGCCCATGCACCGGGGTCAGGTTCAGCCCCTGCATGTAATAGAGTGCGATGGGTGGGTTGATGAGGAAGCCGAAGAGCCCCGCGCCCACCAGGTTCCAGAGGGCGACGGCGACAAAGAAGTAGATGGGCCACTTGTAGTTGGCGATCCACGGAGCCTTCTCTGTGGGCCGCGCCAGCCGCAGGTTCTCCCACGCCTCATAGCCCACCAGCGTCAGCGGCACCACCTCCAGCGCGCTGAAGACCGCGCCCAGCGCGATGACCGCTGGACCCGATCCGGCGAAGTAGAGGTGATGGAAGGTGCCGATGATGCCGCCGGAGAGGAAGATCGTCGTCGCAAAGAGCACCGCGCGCGTCGCCGAGCGAATCTCCAGCAGCTTGAGCCGCGTAAAGAGGAACGCAATCACCACCGTGGCAAAGACCTCAAAGAAGCCCTCGACCCAGAGGTGAACCACCCACCAGCGCCAGTACTCGGCCGTGACCAGATGGCTGCGCTGCCCATACATCAGACCCGCCGCGTAGAACATTGGAATCGCAATGCTCGAGATGAGAAAGAGCGAAAGCAGCGGACGGTCTTCGCTGTTCTTCTGGAAGGCAGGCTTGAGTGCGCGCACCATCAGCACGAGCCACAGCACCAGCCCGATGAAGAGCAGAATCTGCCAGAAGCGGCCGAGGTCCACGTACTCAAAACCCTGGCTGCCAAACCAGAACCACAGGTTGCCGAGCTTCTGCTCGATGCCCAGCCACTCACCGGCCAGCGAACCGCCCACCACCAGCACCAGCGCGGCAAACAGCACATTCACGCCCAGTCGCTGGAACTTCGGCTCGTGTCCGCTCACCGCCGGGCCTACATACAGCCCCGTCGCCAGCCACGAGGTCGCAATCCAGAAGATCGCCAACTGCAGGTGCCATGTGCGCGTAATCGCGTAAGGCAGATACTTGTCGAGTGGGAAGCCGTAGAAGCCCTGGCCCTCCACGCCGTAGTGCGCCGTGATGGCGCCCATCAGGATCTGCACCGCCCATAACCCCACGACGACGAGGAAGTACTTGATCGTCGCGCGCTGCGAGGGTGTGGGATGCACACCGAGGAATGGATCGCGCGCAGGAAACGGGCCATGCACCACGGCTTTCTCCTGCGACCCGTACCACCACACCAGCGCGCCGATACCCGCCAGCAGAGCCACAAAGCTGACAATGCTCCAGAAAACTGCGCCCGTCGTGGGTCCATTGGCCACCAGCGGCTCATGCGGCCAGTTGTTGGTGTAGGTCACGTTTGAGCCGGGCCGTTCCGTGCTCGTCGCCCACGCAGCCCACCAGAAGAACGCGGCAAGCTGCTGCTGCTTGGCAGGGTTGGTCAGCGCGCCGTGCGGAATTGCGTATTCCTTGCGGCCATTCGCGAAGACATCGGCATAGTACGCAGCAAGCTGCTGGAATGCCGCCACGCGATCCGCATCGAGAGTCACGCGATTCGCAGACGCGTCGTAGGCGTTCGTACGAATCTCCCGCACCAGTCGCGCCTTTAAGACGGCCTGCTGGTCGGCGTTGAGTGTTGCAAAGTCCTGTGCGCCCCGCTGCTGCGCCCAGCGGTTCAGAAGAAACTCCGACTCGCGATGCAGCCAGTCCGCGCTCCAGTCCGGGGCCACGTACGCGCCGTGTCCCCACACCGTGCCAATCTCCTGGCCGCCAATGGATTGCCAGACGCCCTGCCCATCCGTGATGGAGGCGCCTGTAAAGAGAAGTTGTCCGTCCGCGGAATAGACATCCGGAATCGGAGGTGCCTGACTGATCATCTTCCGTCCCACGATTCCCAGGACGGCAAAGGACCCAAGTATGACGATGGCGAGCGCGATCCAATAGCGCTTATAAGACATGATGTGCCTCGATCTGCGGCGCATGCTTCTACCGCTCCGCTATGGTTGACGCTAAGGTTGGGGGCACATTCGATGCAGGGACTTTTGTCACTGGGACGCCCGGCGCGGCCCGCGGCGTCTCATTTCTGCGCAAAATGCGGTCTGTTACCTCGACCAGGCACGCGTGTGCTATCAAGGAGTGTGCCTGCCGGCGGGAAACTGGAATGCACCAGAGGCGAAGCTCGACTCACCAGCCGGCGCTCAAGGAGACACCGTGATCACACGCAGAGAGATTTGGATCGCCCTCGCCGCCGCGGCGCTCACCGCCTCGGCCTTTACCGTCGCCGCGCAGAAGGCGATGCTCACCTCGGCCATCTACGACTGGAACTCCATTCCGGTCAAGACGACCGCCTCGGGTTCGGTCCGCAGCTTCTTCAGCGGCCCCACGCCCACACTCAAAAATCTTGAGGTTCACGTCACCACGCTCAATCCCGGGCAGGCGCCGCACCAGCCGCACCGTCATGGCCATGAAGAGCTGCTCATCATCAAGCAGGGCAAGGTAGAGGCGCTCATCGACGGCAAGTGGTTGCCCGCCGGCCCCGGCTCGGTCATCTTTCTCGCGTCCAATCAACTTCACGGCCTTCGGAATGTTGGCACCGACCAGGCGGTCTATCACGTGATTGCGTGGACCAGCTCCGACACGCCGCCGGACGCGAAGTAACCACCTTCAGACCGCAGGCTTGCGCGAGTTGCGCTACTCGTCTTTCTCCGCGTTGCGCGCCTTCACCTTGAACCAGATGGGCGTCCCTTTGAATCCGAAGGCCTCGCGAATCTGGTTTTCAAGGAACCGCTCAAAGGCGAAGTGCAGCTTGATGTCGCGATCCGTGAAGAGCACAAACGTGGGCGGCGCCACGGCGGCCTGCGTCATGTAGAAGATCCGCACGCGCTTCGACATCGGCACCGGCGCACGCTGAAAATCAATCTTGTCGAGGAAGCGATTCATCTGCCCTGTCGTCACGCGCTTGCGCCGCTCTGCTGCAACCGCCTTCACCTCGCGCAGTACGCGGCCCGTCCCTGTGCCTTCGAGGGCTGAGAGAAAAATCACCGGCGCATAGCTTAGATACTTCAGCACGCTGCGCAGTTGCCGCTCAAAGATCTCTCGGTCCGCGGGAGGCTTGCCGTCCGTGCGTCCCGTCGTCACCGCGTCCCACTTGTTCACCACGATGATGACGCTGCGGCCGCTCTCGTGGGCGTAGCCGCCAATCGTCGCGTCGCTCGCCGTCACGCCCTCAGTCGCGTCAATCACCAGCAGCGCCACATCCGCCGCCTCCAGGTGCCGTCGCGCCATCACCACGCTCAGCTTTTCGGCCATCAGGTGCGTCTTGCCCTTGCGCCGAATCCCCGCCGTATCCACGAAGCGCAGCGTCGAGCCCTCAAACTCCACCACCTCATCCACCGCGTCGCGCGTCGTGCCCGCAATCGGCGACACAATCGCCCGCGAAGTCCCCGTCAGCGCATTCAGCAGCGTGCTCTTGCCCACGTTGGGCCGCCCGATAATCGCCACCGAGGTCTCATGCTGCTCAAACTCCCCATGCGTGCGATGCACGGCCGACTCGTCCTCACCGGCGTCTTCCGCAGCCTCGGCTTCGGCCTCCGCGGCCGGCTCCGCTGCTTCGGGAATCGCATTCGTCACCGCATCGAGCAGATCGCCGATGCCCAGGCCATGCTCCGCGCTGATCGGGTACACCTCGCGAATCCCCAGCTTGCGAAAGTTCTCCGCTGCGAGGGCCATCGCGTCGCCTTCCACCTTGTTCACGGCGAGAAACACTGGCTTGCCGCCGCGCAGCAGCATCTTCACCAGGTCGTAGTCCGGGCTGGCCAGCTCCGTGCGCGCATCCACCACCAGCACCAGCGCCTGCGCATCTTTGAGCGCCACGCGCGCCTGGTTGAAGATCTCCACCGGAATCAGCTCCGGATCGTCCGGCACAATGCCGCCCGTATCCACCAGCCGGAAGTGCCGCCCACCCCACTCGAATTCGCCGTAGATGCGGTCGCGCGTAATCCCCGGCTCATCGCCCACAATGGAGCGGCGGCTCTTCGTCAGCCGGTTGAAGAGCGTGGATTTGCCCACATTGGGCCGGCCCACAATCGCCACCAGCGGCAGCGTCTCCGCGCCGGCGCGGCTGGGCACTACGGATCTGCGATACGTCGGCAAGTCGGGTGCTCCCCTGCGTTGAGCTCTGGCGGCGTGGATGCCTCTGCGCGCGCGCCTGGCCCATCTCTTTGGAAATCAATCAGTCTCTACCTATTTTATGGCCTCGTGCGGTTTTCGATGCTCAAGCGACGCAAACTGGGCGTACACTGCCCGCATCTTTCCCCATCCTCAAGGAGGTCGCACTGCCATGCCCAAGTACGTGATTGAGCGTGAACTCCCCAGCGCCGGCTCGCTGCCGCCCGCAACCATCCAGGCCATCGCGCAGAAGTCCTGCGGTGTGCTGCGCAACCTTGGCCCGCAGATCCAGTGGGTCCAAAGCTACGTTACCGGCGACAAAATCTACTGCATCTACATCGCGCCCAACGAAGAGATGGTGCGCGAGCACGCACGACAAGGCGGATTCCCAGCCAACAGCGTGGCGGAGGTCAAGATGGTGATTGACCCGACCACCGCGGAAGGCTAG
>JBBIVH010000187.1:0-6074 GCA_037439805.1 Acidobacteriaceae bacterium | reverse complement strand
GCGTGGCTCGGCCTGCGCCTGCGCGCCCTGCTCGTGCTGCCCATCGGTGGCCTCTTCGCCTACGCCAACCCCGAGAGTCAGGACAACTCCAATCAGGGCATCGGCCAGTTCGCCTTGGCGTTTGCCGGTCCGCTCGCCAACGCCCTCACCGCCGTCGTCCTCGCCGTTTCTCTGCTCGGCGCGGCCGGGCCCGACCTTCGTCTCTTTGAACAGCCATGGATCAGCGCGGCGTGGCTGCTGCGCTCGCTCATCTGGATGCAGCTCGGAATGGCTGCGCTCCATCTGCTGCCTGCCTACCCGCTCGACGCCGGCCGCCTGCTGCGCGGCAGCTTCGCACGCGCGCACGGCCTTGCCCCCGCGGGCCGCGCCGCCGGCGGCGTAGGCCAGCTGCTCGCTCTCGCCGCCATGATCGGCGGCATGCTTCTGCAAAGTCCGTGGCTCATCATTGCCGGCTTCTTCATCATGGTAGGCGCGCAGATCGAGGACCAGGGCGTCTCCTTCCAGTCCGTTGTGGACACCGTGCATATGCGCGAAGTCATGCTCACCGACTTCGCCACCCTCTCGCCGTCAGACACACTCGCCGACGCTCTCACTCGGTGCGTCCATTCGCTCCAGGAGGACTTCCCCGTGGTGCGCGGCCCGCAACTCGTCGGCATCGTCTCCCGCCAGCGCATCGTGGATGCGCTCCGCAACGACGGCAACGGCTACATTCAGTCCGTCATGTCCCGCGCCTTTCAGGTCGCCCGGCCAGAGGACACGCTCGGCGCCACCATCCGCCGCCTCAACGCCGGCCACGGTCTCACGCTCATTCCGGTCACAGAGAGCGGCCGCGTCGTCGGCATCGTCAGCGTGCAGAACCTCATGAGCTCCATGTCCCTGCTCGCCGAGCAGCGCCGCATCGAGCGCGAAGAAGCCAGCGAATAGCATCCTCATGCCCGGCGAAGAATCAGCTCCGCTCGCTCCCGGCCTCTATCTCGTCGCCACTCCCATCGGCAACCTCGGCGACATCACCCTCCGCGCCCTCGACGTGCTGCGCCGCGCCGCCCGCATCGCCTGCGAAGACACGCGCCAGACCCAGAAGCTGCTCAACCACTACGGCATCGCCACGCCCACCGTCAGCTGCCACGAGCACAACGAACGCGCCCGCGCTGCCGAATTCATCGCCGAAATCCAACGCGGCAACGCGATCGCCGTCGTCTCCGACGCGGGCCTGCCCGGCATCAGCGACCCCGGCGCGCTCCTCGCAGCAGAGGCCATGGCCGCCGGCGTTCCGGTCATCCCCATCCCCGGCGCCAACGCCGCGCTCACGGCGCTCATCGCCTCCGGCCTGCCCACTGCGGAGTTCACCTTCCTCGGCTTTCTGCCGGAAAAAGCCGGCACCCGCCGCACGCGCCTCGAAGCCCTCGCCACCGCGCCGCGCGACGCCGCGCAGACATTCATCTTCTACGAAGCGCCCCACCGCATCGCCGAAGCACTCGCCGATCTTGAATCCGTCTTCGGTCCTGCGCTCCGCATCGTCCTTGCCCGCGAGCTGACAAAGATTCACGAAGAGTTCCTCCGCGGCACCGTTGCCGAACTCCGCCGCGCACTCGCCGAACGCGACCGCATCCGCGGCGAATTCGTCCTCCTCGTCGAAGCGCCTGTCCGTTCCACCGGCGCTCCCATACAGAACCAGGGAACCATCGCGGCGCGCATCGCGAGTCTTCAGTCCGAACTGGGCCTGGATGAGAAGGAAGCCCTCAAGCGCCTCGCCCGCGAAACCGGCCAGTCCAAAAGCGATCTCTATCGCGAACTTCAGCGCGAACGCGCCAAGCGCAGATAGCCGCACACTCTCATCCGCACGAACTTACGGCAGATTCGTCACCAGGCTGTTGCCGCTGTTCTCGGCCACCACATGCACGCGGTCCTTGCCCGTCAGTTCCGCCACGCGCGGCAGGTCCGTGTCATAGGCCAGCAGATAGTAGCGCGCGCTGCTCGTCCACAACCGCTGGAACTCCGCGTCGCCGATGAAGACCCGCGGCGCATCCGGCGCATACGAGCCATATTCGAGATTGTCCTTGCGGCCATTCCACAAGAGCGCCGTGCGGTTGGTGTAGAAGAAAACCGACGAGAACGCATAGTAGGCATCGGCCTCAATCAGCGCGCCGGGCGGCGATGTCATCAGGCGCTCCGTCAGCGGATACGATCCCAGATAACCGTCAAAGCGCACCAGCGCCAGCCGTGCAGCCTGGAAGAACACAATCATCATCGCGGCCAGCACCGCCACCGTCCGTGCCGTGCTGCGCCGCGCCAGCCACAGCCCCGCGCATCCTCCCGCAAACGCCACCGTGGCCATCGCAAGCGGCAGCTTCAGGTACGCAAAGGCGGCCAGCGTCAGGTCGCCCATGTGGCCCAGGGACAGCGTGTACATCTCCGGATGCTGCACCAGCGCCTGCGCTATCTCGCCCGTCACATGCACCCGCGCCACCAGCGCCAGCAGCGTGCCTAGCACCACCGCCAGCACCGCGCTCGCCGCCAGCAGCATCCGTGAGCCCCAGCGGAAAAACCGGCCCTCCGCCAGCGCCGATCCAATCAGCAGCGCCATCGCCGGATAGATCGGCATCGAGTAGTACTCCTGCGTCGTCGAGAAGGTGAAGAACAGCATCACCACGCCGATCCAGCACAGCGCCAGCAGCCGCACGCGCCCCGCGCGCGACTCCGCCGAGTAGCTCAGCCGCGCCGCTCCCGGCAGATACGCCGACCACGGAAACAGCCACACCAGATTCAGCGCCCAGAACAGCGCCCGCGGCACCGTGTTGTAATCACGCGGATAGCGCAGGTTCAGAAAGCGCAGCAGATGCTCGTTGAAAAAGTAGAACCAGAAGAAGCCGCGATACTCGCCCGGCCCGCTGTGCATCGTGAACGCCACCAGCGGCGGATTCCGCACCATCGCCAGCCAGTGCCAAGGCGCGGCGATCACCAGCGCGATCAGCATCACGCGGCCCGGCGCCAGCCGCCACCACGTCTCCCCCCGGAACAATTGCCGCGTCACCGCCAGATACGCGCCCAACGCCAGCGCGGGAAAAACCACCGCGATCAGCCCCTTCAGCAGCAGGCCACAGCCCAGCGCCGCGCCCAGCACCGCGATCCATGCGCCCCGTCGCGGCTCATCCGGCTCCAGCAGCCGCATCGCTGCCCAGATGGCCGCAGTCATCGTCAGCGTCAGCGTGGCGTCGGGAATCAGAATACGCGTGAAGAGAAAAAGTCCCGCCGCCGTGGCCAGACTTACGCCCGCATACACGCCGGCGCGCTCGCCCATCGCCCACCGGCCAAAGCGATACGTCACCCAGCACAGCAGCACCGCGGCCAGCGCCAGCGGCAGTCGCGCCGCCCAGTCGCGCAGGCCCAGCACGCGATACGACGCCGCCATCATCCAGTAAATGAGAGGCGATTTCTCCAGATACGCCACGCCGTCCAGCCGCGCCGTCACCCAGTCGCCGCTCGTGAGCATCGTGCGCGCAATCTGCGCCTGCACGGCGTCCACGTCGTCCATCAGGTGAGGCGGGCTTACGATATTTGCGCAGAATACGAGGCAGGCTGACACGGCAACGAGAGCGCCGCCAGAGACTCTTCCGGATCGGCGGTCAGGTCCGGCGCCGCTGCCGGCGCTTCCACCTTCCACCGCCGCATCCAAAGCATCAGGGTCAGCAAACCCCATAGATGGTACCCCCAGTTCGTCCTCCGCTGCAGATGCTGATCCAGCAGGCACTCCACCACAGGCCAGTGGAACAGCCCACTCTCGTTCACAGCCCTCTCGTGCAGCGTATCCAGCAGCAGAGGACGCAGCGCGCCGCGGAACCAGTCGTGAACGGGGATATCGAAGCCGATCTTCGGCCGCTGCAGAACCTCCGGCGGGAGCACATCCTTCATCAGCCGCCGCAGCACCACCTTACTCTCACGTCCCGAAATCTTGAACTGCATGGGCAGCCGCGAGGCAAACTCGACGATCCGCTCATCCAGAAACGGAGGGCGCACCTCCACTGCATGGGCCATGCTCATCCGGTCCACCTTATACAGCAGTCCATCTGGCAGCGAATACCTCTGGTCGAAATCCAGGAACCGCTCAAAGCTGCGCCCCGGCCGCATCTGGTTCAGCACATGCCGCATCGGAGCTACGTTGGCATGCGCGAACAGGCCGCGCTTTTCCTGCTCCGTAAACGTGCCGTTCCAGAAGATGTGCGCCGCCTCCGGGCTGAGCATCGAGCCCTGCAGAAACCGCTTCACCTTGTACTCGAAGCCAATTTTTTCGTCCGACGCAGGCAGCCGGCGGGCCGCTCCCAATGCCGCCGACAACAAACTCTGCGGCACCTTGGAAAATCCGCGATAGTAGCGGTCCGCCTGATACGTCAGATAGCCGCCAAACAGCTCGTCCGCGCCTTCGCCGCTCAGCGCCACCGTCACCTGTCGCCGGCTCATCGCCGCCAGATACCACACCGGCACTGCGCCTGCGTCCGCGCTCGGCTCATCGGAGTAGTACGGAAACTCCGCGATCACATCGGCCAGGTTGGCTTCGTCGTTCAGGTCCAGTTCCGTGTGGTCCGTGCCAAAATGACGGCTCACCGAACGGATGTACTCGCCCTCGTCAAACGACCGCCCCTTGAATGTGATGGAAAATGTCTTCAGCTTTCCCGTGTAAGCCTGCGACGCATAGTGCGTCACCGCCGAGGAATCCAGCCCCCCGCTCAGCCACACGCCCAGCGGAACGTCAGAGACGAGCTGCTCCGCCACGGCCTTCCGCATCAGCCCGTCCAGCTCTTCGGTCGCTTCGGCAAGCGTCGCGGGAGCGGGCTTTGCCTCCTCCGGCTCCGCGTAAGGCCTTTGCTCGGCCACTCCGCGATGCCAGGCGAGCAGGTGTCCCGGTGTCAGCTTCCGAATGCCCTCCACCAGAGTCCATGGCCCCGGCACGTAATTCAGGCTCAGATAGCAGTTCAGACCGTTCAGATCAATCCGCCGCGGCACCTCCGGATCGGCAAAAATGCACTTCAGTTCTGACCCGAAGTACAGCTCGCCCCGGTACTCGCAGAAATAGAGCGGCTTGATGCCCATCCGGTCCCGCGCCAGCACCAGCCTGCGGTCCCGCTCGCTCCAGATGGCCACGGCAAACATGCCGCGCAACCGCGCAAAGCACTCCTCGCCCCAGGCTAGAAATGCTTCCAGCACCACCTCAGTGTCGCAATGCGTGCGGAAGACCCGGCCCATCGCCGCAAGCTCGGCCCGCAGCTCGTGCTGGTTATAGATCTCTCCGTTGAATACGATCGTCGTGTCGCCGTCGGCGCTGTGCAGCGGCTGATCGCCGCCTTCCAGGTCCTGCACCCGCAGCCGGGTCGCTCCCAGAGACACGTGCGTCGAGCGGAATGTCCCCTGCTGGTCGGGCCCCCTGTGACGAATCGATCCGACCGCCTCAGTCAAAACCCACGGAGGAACACTACGTCGTACGTGTGTAAAGCCAGCGATTCCACACATCGTGCGCTCCAAGGAATAGATTTCTCTACATTATCGACGGAATGGAACAGGATTTGTAATCTTTCTGCGCGGATCTTCGTCCATCAATAAATGCCTCGCGCCGCTGGCCTCGACGCATCAGAACGGAATGTCATCGTCCGAAATCTCCGACGACTGCGCAAAGTCGTCCTGCCCTCCCGCCGGACGCTGATCAAAACTGGCCGTCGTGCTCGACCCACCCGCACCGCGGCTGTAGCCGCCCGCGCCTTCCTCACGCCCCGACAAGAGAGAGATGTCGTTCACGATAATCTCCGTGCGATACCGCTTCGCCTTTGTCTCCTTGTCCTCCCACGATCGCGTCTGAATCTTGCCCTCGACGTACAGCTTCGAGCCCTTCTTTACGTAGTCGCGCACAATCTCCGCCAGCCGCGTGAACGCCACCAGGTTGTGCCACTCCGTGCGATCCTGCCAGTTGCCCTGCGCGTCCTTCTGCCGGTCGCTCGTGGCCAGCGTAAACTGCGCAACCATCGTCCCGCTTGGCGTCGAACGAATCTCCGGGTCCTTGCCCACATTGCCCAGCAGAATCACCTTAT
>JBBIVH010000186.1:0-6089 GCA_037439805.1 Acidobacteriaceae bacterium | reverse complement strand
TCCAGCGTGCCCATCGAGAAGCTCAGATTCTTGTACGCCGGAAACGCAAACGTGTTGGTCTCGGTCGCGGAGTAGGCCGACATCTGGTTGTAAGCGGGAATGTACGCGAGACCCTGTGTATAGTTCACCAGCTTCAGGTGCAGCGCATAGTTGGCGGCAAAGGTTGAGCCAAAGAGGTTCAGGCTGCTCGGCGTGCCCGTGATGAAAAGCTGCTTCTCATACTGTGCCGTGGCTTTCAGGTCCGCTTCCTGCCGCGCTGTCTTGAAGACCGTCCAGCCGATGCCGCCGCCGTAGATCTGTTGCAGGTCCAGATCCTGGCTGAAGTTGTGATCGAAGGCCGCCTGAGCCAGCGCATAAAAGCGAGGCGAGAAATACTCATCGCGCTCCGCATCGGCGTGGTACAGGGCAGACTTCGTGACCACCTCCGGCACAAGCACGCCCGCGGCCACATACGCCGGCTGCGTAATTTTTCCGTAGGAGCCCATGAAGTCGAGCGAGGTGCGATTGCGCGGTGCGAGCCAGTTCACCGTCGGCGCCACCCGCGCCAGTCCCACCGCGCCTGAGAACGTGTACTGGTTCTGCGTCGCCGTCACAATCGCCGCGCCAGCCGTCGCCGATCCGTTCCAGCCCTGCAGCAGGCCCGGATGATGATAGATCTGCTTGTTCGCGGTGGCTTCGTCCGTGATGTACTGGACATTCTTCACATCCGACGGAGCAGGCGCCGTCCCCTTGGCAGGCTGTACCGTCAGCTTCTGATCCGATACCTCAAAGCTGCCCACGGGAATCTCTCCGGCCTGCTTCTTGCCGCGAATCTTGACGCCACTGCCGATAATCGCAAAATGCTCCGCCGTGTGCAGCTCCTTGATCTTGTCCCAGCCCAGCGTCACATCGCCCAGTGAGTCTGTATGGAAGGTGACCTTCCCGTCAATCTCGCTGACGAACTTGCCGTGCAATGTGTCGCCATTACTCAGCACCAGCACGTCCGGCGCGGCGGGCGGCGCAGGAGCCTGAGCGCGGGCCGTCATCAGCAATGTTGCAGCCAGGATCACGGCGCAGAGGCAGGCGCGGGCTCCGCCGCTGAATTCTTTTGAACAAAAGGAGAACAAAGACAGGCGAAAAGTCATGGGCAGGAATCCTTTCATCCGGGTGAACGCTAAGGATGCTCGTCCGTCTCAGCGGCGAGTGCATGAGACAACTTCAGTATAGGAGGGAAGTGCAAAGTCGAAGCACCGGGAAGGAACAAACAGCGAAGGCGAGCTCACTCGCGGACACGCGAATGCGGAAGAGTACGGGGTATACAAACAGAAGCGGGTGCACCTGCCCGATGCAGCCCGCTTCGATGTTTCGACTCAGAGGCGCTTTCCTATTGCGCGGCCACGAGCTCCTGCTCCATCGCAATCGCCTTTGGGAAGAGCAGATTGTTTTCAAGATGCACGTGGCGGTGCAGATCCTTCTCAAACATGTCCAGCCCGTAGTAAAGACCGGTGAGCGTCGGGCAGGCGCCCTCCCACGGCGTAAAGCCGCCCGTCGCCGCACGCATCTCATCGAGCAGCGATCCCGCTGACTCGTGCTCCTGGATCATCATGCGAATCGGGCTCTGTACGCTGCCAAAGCACGCCTCGGGCGCAGCCGATGCGCCGGTCTGCTGGCGCTCCATGCTCTGGATGTAGGGGAAGAGAATGCGCTCCTCTTTGTAGAGGTGCGTGAGCAGCTCATCCGCAAGCAGCTCCAGTTGGCGGTGGATCTGCGTGAGCTCCGGGTGCGAAGGGCCGTGCTTGCGCGCGGCCTTCTCGGCCATCGGCAGCAGGCGGGGCAATTCGGCGCGCACAAATGCATGGTGCGTCACCACGATGTGGTCAATCAACTCAGCGGCCGACGCCTTGGACCAGTCGCGGTCAAAGTGCTTCACGTCGGCGGCGTCCTTCAGGCTTGCAACCACGGTGTTCACATCCAGGCCCTTCTCGGCGCAGGCAGAGGCCAGCGGGCGGTTGCCTCCACAGCAGTAATCCAGATGCAGGTTCTCAAAGATGCGGATGGTAGACGGTTGTTCAAGGGCGATGGAACGAAGTGTGGTTTGCTCAGTAATCACGGCGGACCTCCTCGGTTGAACTCAGACTAGGGCCCCGCTGCGTCGCAACGCTGCGACTTTGGTCACGCCGCGGCAAAGTTTTTCTTTCATCCCCCTCAATGCAGGGAATTCTTGGCGAGTGTTCGGGTCAATCTGTAGGATGATGTGGAATTTGCAGCACAGGGAGAGCGATGCGACCCAACCTGAACCTGATGAAGGCGACCCTGACCGGCGCACTCGGCGGTTTGTTATTTGGCTTTGACACGGTGGTGATCTCAGGCGCCATCGATGCACTGGTCAGGCTCTACAACCTCAGCCCGCAGGCCAAAGGCTGGACGGTTGCAATCGCGCTCATCGGCACCGTCATCGGCTCCTTTGGCGCGGGCGAGGTGGGCCAGAAGCTCGGCGGACGCGAAACCCTGCGCATCACAGCGGTGCTCTACGTCATCTCCGCCATCGGCAGCGCGCTTGCCTGGAGCTGGTCGTCGCTCATGATCTTTCGCTTCGTCGGCGGCCTTGGCATCGGCGCCTCGTCCGTGCTCGGCCCCGTTTATATTGCGGAGCTCTCGCCGGCAAAGTGGCGCGGCCGTCTTGTCGGCGCCTTCCAGTTCAACGTGGTCTTCGGCATCCTCGTTGCCTACACGTCCAATTACCTCATCCGCCTGGCGCATCTGGGCGCAATGGAATGGCGGTGGCAGGTGGGCGTCGCCGCCGTTCCCGCCTTCGGTTTTCTCGTCCTGCTCTTCGGCATTCCGCGCAGCCCGCGCTGGTCCGCCTCAAAGAATCGCATCGACGAGGCGCTTGCGGTACTGAAGATGATGGGCGAACCGGACCCTGAAGGCGAACTCGCCGACATCCGCGCCGCCCTGCAGCAGGAGCACGCAACCACCCACGAGGCCGTCTTCCGCTGGAAGTATCGCTACCCGCTCTTTCTGGCCGTCACCATCGGCGCATTCAATCAGCTCGCCGGCATCAATGCCATCCTCTACTACCTTCCCAGCATCTTCGCTTCGGCGGGTTTCAGTCAGATCTCAGGCGACCAGCAGGCCATCGCCATCGGCCTCACCAACCTCGTCTTCACCATGGTGGGCATGAGCGTGATTGACAGGCTGGGCCGCAAAACCCTGCTGCTCATCGGCGCAGCCGGCACGGCAAGCTGCCTCGGCGGGGTCGCGTGGCTCTTCGCTACCAACTCGCATCCTGGATCGCTCGTCTGGCTCTTCGTCACTTACATCGCCTTCTTTGCGCTCTCGCAGGGCGCCGTCATCTGGGTCTACATCGGCGAGGTCTTCCCCAATCACGTGCGGTCGAAAGGTCAGGGCATCGGCAACGCCAGCCACTGGATTATGAACACGCTGATCGCGCTGGAATTTCCGGTGCTGGTCGTCACCCTGGGCCGTAGCGCGCCGTTCGTCTTCTTCGCCGTCATGACAGCGGTTCAATTTCTCACCGTGCTCTTCTTCTATCCCGAGACCAAAGGCCAGACCCTCGAAGAGCTGCAGCGCAAGCTCGTGCCGGCGGAGTGATGCGGCCTCGGTGGTATTCCATCGCGCTCCTGATTGTGGGACACTGAAGTCGTGACCTGGCGCTGTATAGGCCATGCACGAAGGTTCGAGAATTCAAGGCGCGGATGGCGGATTCGACGGTTCCCATCTCGGAGCAGGTCAGGGAAGTGGTGCAGGCCGCTCTCGAAGCGATGCGTGTGCCGCCTGCCGAAGATCCCTCGCCCTCGGCCGCCGCAAATTCCTTTGAGGCAAATGCCCTGCGCACGGAGATCATCCGCGTGGGCCGCAAGCTCTGGGAGCGGCAGTACGTGGACGGCAACGGCGGCAACATCAGCGTGCGCCTCGGCAGCAAGTATGTCCTCTGCACGCCGACGATGCTGAGCAAAGGCGACCTGGAGCCAGCCGACATCTGCCTCTCCGATCTCGATGGCAATATCCTCGCGGGCGACCGCCCTCGCACCAGCGAACTTCTGCTCCACCTCGAGATCTACAAGACCAACCCGAAGGCCCGCTCCGTGGTGCACTGCCACCCGCCTTATGCCACGGCCTTTGCCTTCACTGGCTCCGCGCCGCCGCTGGGCCTCAGCTCGGAGTATGAGGTCTTCATCGGCCCCGTCGCCGTGGTCGGCTATGAGACCCCCGGCACGCACGCCTTCGCCGAGTCAGTCCGCCCATTTGTCCATGACCACAACACGATCCTGCTTACCAATCACGGCATCGTCTGCTGGTCCGATACGCCCACCCACGCCGAATGGCTGGTCGAGATCATGGACACCTATTGCAAGACGTATCTGATTGCGAAGCAGACCGGCCTGTCGCTGCACTTTATGCCGGAGGCGAAGCTGGCGGAGCTGCTGGCTCTGAAGCGCCGGATGGGCCTGCCGGACGCGCGGCTGGCCCACCTGCCGGAGCCGGCTGAACCCGCCCCCGCATCCTCAGAGGAACTGGATCGCATCGTCGAGCAGGTCGTCGCCCGGCTCGAAGGTGGCTCTTAGCCAAGGGGATACGGCCGGATGGGGTGGACTTTGAAGTCGGGGGGAGTCTGCAGACTTTGGACGCAACCACAACGAGCGGACGGGGCAGATCGCGTAGTGCATAAAAAAACGGCACGAACGTTTGTGCTGTTCGTGCCGGGAGGCCAGTGACGCAAATTACTTCCGGGATTGAGGGGTAACCTGTACCACCTCTTACCGGAATATCTACACCTTACTATAGAAACAGAAGAAAGCAAATACAAAAATCAAGATTTTATCGCAATGCGGTATTTGGCGGGGTATCGTTTGAGCCCTGCCGCAACGAGTCCGGGTCCTCAC
Organism: Acidobacteriaceae bacterium; assembly: GCA_037439805.1. GTDB lineage: Bacteria > Acidobacteriota > Terriglobia > Terriglobales > Acidobacteriaceae > Telmatobacter. The sequence goes on along the minus strand of JBBIVH010000186.1, from coordinate 1,203 downwards.
AGCGAGAACCGAAGTTGGCTAGAAGGGGATGAGCCTATGGAAAGCAATTTAGAATCTGACAGTTCCCCGCAGGCGAGCCAGCGGGAAACCCGTCAGGGGAGCTGGCTGAAGGTGGCTGCGGTGGCTGGCGCATCGGCGCTGGCAGGCGGACTTGCGGCTGCCTGGTTCTACCGCAAGACGCTGACTCGGCTGCAGCAGGCCAACCCGGAGCTGCACGACCCGGAGCCGCGGGCCTGGATCGAAGAGGACGGGGACGGCATCTGACGCCCATTTTTTCCCAGACAAGAAAACGCCGGCGGCCTGTGTTCCAAAGCCGCCGGCGTGAAGTTTCGGGGATGGTTCGGGTTATTGCACCGACCCGATAAAGACGCCATAGGGCCCCAGGTGGATCGAGCCGAGCGAGGCAGGCTCCTCGGCGCCGGGTGTCTTCAGCAGGGTTTTGACGCCGCTGCCGCCTCCCGGAACCGTCAGACTCACAGTCTGCGGATCTGCCGTGAAGTTGACCGAGACCACCACAGAGGGCGATCCGGCGGCCTGGCGCATCCAGCTCAGCACCTTGGCGTTGGCGGTGTCGAGCATGACGTTGTCGCCGTGGGCGAACGCGGGATTGTTCTTTTTGAGCTGGATGAGGGCCTTGTACCAGCTCAGCATCGAATCGGGCTGCGACTCTTCCGCCTTCACATTGACGGTGGTGTAGGTGGGCGGCACTGGCAGCCACGGCTGCGCGGAGGCGGTGGTGAAGCCGGCGTTGGCCTGCGCGTCCCACTGCATCGGCGTGCGCTCGCCGTCGCGACCCTTGTCTTTCGGCCAGCCGGTGATTCCGACCGGGTCCTTCACGTCTTCTTTCCGGGTGGGCGGGGTGGTCTTCATCCCGATTTCGTCGCCGTAGTAAAAGAGCGAAGCGCCGCGGCTGGCAAAGAGCATCGTGGAGATCACGCGCTCAATGTCGGCGTTGTGGACTCCGTCGCCGTAGCGCGCATCGATGCGCGGATTGTCGTGGTTATCAAAGATCAGCAGGGGAGTGTTGCCGTTGAGCCTGGTCTCCGCATCGTCAATGCGCGAGCGGAAGGCGGCGATGTCGAGCTTGTTGATGAAACCAATCTGCGTGTCCATGGGAAGCTGGAACTCCGGCTTGCCGGGGGCGCCGTACTGCTTGGCCAGCTCGCCGATGTTGGGCAGATAGGTTTCGCCGATGAAGACGCG
>JBBIVH010000185.1:0-6089 GCA_037439805.1 Acidobacteriaceae bacterium | reverse complement strand
ACCACGATGGGCATGTTGGTTGCCGGGTCCATCATCAATCCGCGAATCCTGACTTCGATATCCATGGGTCATCTCCCGCACTTGATTCCTTAGATGGCTTCTCCGACCAGACTGTTCGGAAAGGCTCCGGTAATCTTTACCTGCAGATAGCTGCCCGGCGCAGGAGCGATGGGTGCTTGGGTGGTGAAATTCACGGGCTTATTCTGGCTGCTTCGGCCTGCGATTTGTCCGCGTGCCGGATTCACGCCTTCAACCATGACTTCAATTATTTCCCCTATCTGCTTGGAATAATTTTGCCTTTGAATCTCTCTCTGACGATCCAGAAGAACCTGCAAGCGATGAGCCTTTTCCTGTTCCGGAATCGAATCGATCATCACGAGGGCCGGCGTATTGGGCCGCGCCGAGTACTTGAAACCGAAGACGCAATCGTACTGCACTTCGGCCAGCAGGTCCATGGTCTGGATAAAATCCTCTTCCGTTTCCCCTGGAAAGCCCACGATGATGTCCGTAGAAAGCGAGATCGTACGCCGGGCTGCCTTGATCCAGCCGATTCTTTCGAGGTACCACTCCCGCGTGTATTCGCGCGCCATCCTTTTCAGCACCTGGCTGGAACCGGACTGGACCGGCAGGTGAACGTGGTCGCACAGAGTGGACACGGCATCAATCGCCTCGACGATGTCGCGAGTGAAGTCCCGGGGGTGGCTGGTGGTGAACCGCACGCGGCGGATGCCGGCGACCTGTCCTACAGCGGCCAGAAGTTCCGCGAAACTCGACTTCCCTTCCGGGTCCCTGTAGCTGTTGACGTTCTGGCCCAGCAATTGGATTTCTGTGTATCCCTGATCCGCAATTCTTCGCGCCTCGGCCAGTACGGATGAGGAGCCGCGGCTGCGCTCTTTGCCCCGCGTATATGGCACCACGCAGTAGGAGCAGAACTTGTCGCAACCTTCAATGATGGTGATGTAGCCGCGGTACGGGTTCTGGCGCGCCGTGAACTCTGTCTCGAAGGTCACTTCTGTCTGCCGGTCGTCCAGCCCGGTAATGCGGGATTCGCCTGCCTCCAGCCGATCCAGCATCTCGGGGAGCCTTTGGTACGAAGCGGATCCGGAAACCAGGCTGACGTAGGGCGCCTTCTCGAAGATCTTTTCGCCTTCCTGCTGCGCCACGCATCCCAGCACGCCAAAGCGCTTGCCCTGCTTGTGCAGGCGCTTGTAGTCGTTGAGACGGTGAAAGACCTTCTGCTCCGCCTTGTCGCGGATCGAGCAGGTGTTGTACAGGATCAGCCCTGCCTCTTCCTCGGACTCGACCTGCCGGTAGCCCTGCTGCTGCAATGTGCCAATGACCTTTTCCGAGTCATGGGCATTCATCTGGCAGCCGAAGGTCTCAAGATAAAAGGTCTTCTCGGTCGCCATGGCAGGTTCCAGTATACTTTGCCGCTGATTTTCAAGCATGACCGGAAGGGCCGGAAGGCAAAGAAACACCGCTCGGCGGGCGCGCGCGATCTTTTTGCTCTGGGCGACGCCTCAAGACCGGTCTGGGCCGCAACCAGGCCGCGGCCTTGTACTCTGATGCAGGATGAAGATTCACGAAGAACACCTCACACCGCTCGAACATGCGGCGCACAACCGCTGCTTTGGCTGCGGCATCGCCAATCCGCACGGCCTCAAGCTGGAGTTTCTGCTCTCAGGCGACGGCTCCATCGTTTGCCATGCCGTCGTTTCCGATGACTTTTGCGGACACCCAGGCTACCTGCACGGCGGCATCATCGCCACGCTGCTGGATGAGACCATGAGCAAGACTGTGCGCGCCACCGGCATCTCCTCCATGACGCGCCATCTGGAGGTTGAGTATCTTCTGCCTGTCCCGAGCGGCAAGACGATTCGCCTGGAGGGACGCATCACTCGTTCGGAGGGCCGCAAACGCTGGACGGAAGCACGCATCCTGGATGGAGAACGCAAGGCCCTCGCCACCGGCAAGGGTCTCTTTGTCGAAGTCCGTCCACGTCCAAAGCACTCCTGAAAAGGTGCGCACACGCACCCTTCAGCGCTAGTGAATCATATTGATCGTTTCCTGAGTCACCGTATCGAAGGTTGTCACTGCCTTGGAGTTCGCCTCAAAGGCGCGCTGCGCGATGATCAGGTTTGAAAACTCCGCCGAGATGTTAACATTCGATTCCTCAAGTGCGCCGTCCTGCATTGTGCCCAGCCCGGCTGTACCCGAGGTGCCAATCGAGGCCCCGCCGCTGGCCATCGTCGTCGCATAGTTGCCATCCCCCAGCATTCTGAGCCCCTGCAGATTGGTTACGTTGGCGAGCGCCACCTTGCCGACTGCCATCTGCTGCCCGTTCGAGAAGGTCGCGGATACGGTTCCGTCCGAGCCGATCGTGAAGCTCTGATACTGCCCGCTGGCGTAACCGTTCTGCGTCGTAGCGCTGACCGCGGACGATGCTGCGACCTGGCTGATCGTTGGCGTGCCGCCCGTCCCCAGCAGGTTCCACTGCATGGTCAGATTCGAGGCCCCATCCGCCAATCCCGTGAAGCTGAGCGGAATCTGGGAGATATTTCCAGCCGCGGTCCCGACGGTCTGCGCGGTTCCGCCCGCCGGCGTGACCGTCGTCAGATTGCCGCTGGCGTCAAAGGTCATGGTTCCGGTGACGGGCGTCGATGTGCCGGAGGTGAAGTCTCCAGCCGGCAGAGCGACGGAGTACGACCACGTGTTCGTGCCGGTCTGCGCATACGTCACCGTGGCCACATGGCTCACGCCAAGCGAATCGTAGACCGTGACCTGCGCGGGAAAGGTTGCTCCGGCGGCGGAGGTCGCGTTCAGATTGGCGGTCATATTCATCGTTGACGTCGCCTTCGGCGGTTCCACCTGGCCAACAGGGATGCTGATTCGCGTCAGCGGCGAGTTGGTGTTCACGACGCCGTTCGCGGCAGGATAGCCCATGACGCTTAGCCCATTCTGCGTGATGAGATTGCCGCTCGAATCCAGTGAGAAATTTCCTGCGCGGGTATATTCGCTGACGCCGCCATTGTTCACGACAAAGAAGCCATTGCCGTTTAGCGCAACATCGGTCGCCGATCCGGTCGAATTGATGGAACCCTGCGTGAAATCGGTTGCGATGGAGGCGACCTGAGTGCCTGCGCCAACCTGCACCGGATCGCCTCCCCCGGACGAGCCAATCTGCTGGTAGAACAAATCCGAGAAGTTGGTTGACTGGCCCTTGAAGGCGGTTGTGTTCATGTTGGATAGATCGTTTGCGATCGTGTTCAGCGCCGTTGAGTCGGCCTCAAGGCCGGTCAGCGGAATAAAGAAACTCGCCATGGTGACTTCTCCTGTCTGGTTGCAATGTCGTGAAGAAACGGTGATTCGACCGTCATCGGATGGCTGCGCTTTTTCTTGCCTCTGCGCCCTTCGGCGCCTGGAGCGCCTAATGCGCGCCCGATCCACCGCCCAGAGCCTGCGCAACGCGTTGCGCCGCGGCTTGCGCGGGAGGTACGCTCAAATTACCTGCCGCCCACGGGCCGGGATGAACCACGGACGCGCCGATGGGTGCAGCGGACGCTTCCGGTGCGGTTCCCGCCGATGAAGCAGGACGGCTCACCGCGCCGGTGGCCGCTTGGGTCCCACCCGTTGTGCCGGTGCTGCCCGTGCCTGTGCCGGTTGTACCCGTGGTGCCAGTGCTGCCGAAAGCACCGCCCAGTGTCTGGTTGATGGAAATCAGCTGCTCCAGGCTGTTCACGTTCACCAACTGGTTCACATATTCGTTGGGATCGGTGTTTGCCGTCGGGTCCTGATTCTGCATCTCGGTGACCAGCAGAGTCAGAAAGTCATTCGCCGAGATCGTCGCGGCGCTGGTGTCAGCAGCGCCCGAGGCGGTTGAGCCGCCCGTAGCGCCGGCTGCGCCTGCGGTCGCAACTTTCGGCTGCGATGCAGGCAGAAGCTGCGCCTGCCCTTGTCCATGGTGTGCCAGTGTTGCCCACGCTGTCATTGCTTCTCCTTTGCCAATCCTGCTTGGTCTTGTTTTGACTACCCCGTGCGATATCCAACCTCACGGGTTTCTTTTGCGTCCTTCTGAGCTACTGCTACGCGATGACCGAAAGATGCCTGCCGGAGGCTCCTGTTCCATTTCTTTCTGAGTCGTTGTGCAATGCGCCATGGGGCATGCCCGTTGCAGGCGGCGGTGCGGCCCGAGGCTGGACCGGATCGACGCGAGGGGCGCCACTGGAAGGACTGTGATCTCCCGAGGAGTTCTGCCCCTGGCCTCCCTGCTCCAGTCCGCCGCCGCTTCCCGCGCCCGCCCAGCCGTGCCCCTGCTGGGTCACATGCAGCGACTGCACCGGTGTCTGGCGTTCTTGCAGATAGGCGTTCAGCCCGGCCAGATGCCCGCTGAGCGACTGGGCTGCGGTGGCGCTGCCGCCCACAAGGGCCGCATGGATGCCGCCCGCAGATGCCTCCGCGCGCACGCTCACCCAGCCAAGCGCCGGATCCTGCCATCCTGCCTCAGCCTGTCTTGCGCTTGCCCGCACCCAGGTGGGGCCCGCGCCAACCGGAGCAGAGTCCATCGCGGCGAAGGCCGCTTGTGCGGTGTGGGCAGCAGAAGGTGCGCTTCCATCCGCGCCCATCCCGCTCAACGACTCTGACGCGTGTCCGTTTCCAGTTCCAGGCGGTACCGCTGTCGCCATCGAGCCCCCTGGGATGACAATGCGCGCCATCTCTGCCGCTGCGAGCTCCCCGGCCGGCATCCGGGACGCTTGCGTGTGAATGGTCTCCGTGGGCGGGGCCGATCCGCGTGAAGACGGCGATCCGTCTGGGCGCGATGATGCCGGCAGGTTTGCATGCTCCGCTGACGGAGCGATTCTCGGCTGCCCTTCACTCTCTGCCGGATTGCGTTCTGGAGCTATCCCCTGCGGAGTGGCTCTCTCAATAGCGGCAGGCAACGGCGCCTGGGCGAGGACTTCCGAGTTGGTTTGAGCCTTTGAAGCTCCACTCACCTTCGGCGAGAGGAAGGACTCCGCGACCGGCGACGGTTGAGGCATCCTGGGTTCGGCCGAAACCGCGTCAGGAACAGGGAGATGCATGTTCAGCGCTTCACCCTTTGCTTCTGGGAGGTTCCTGCCGGCCACCGCTGGCGCAGATTGATTCGAAGGATCCATTACGATCGCCTGCGGCAATGGAACGGGATGGGCTCGCCGCGTGGCGGCGTCGCTCGCAGTGGAGGCACCGGCCTGGCTCGGAAGAGGGAGAGAGTGCACCACCACGGGCGCGGCCGCTACCGGAGAAGGCGCGGTCACCGCTCCGGGCAGAGGAACGACGGGCGGACCATGCATCGGGGACATCGTCAGCGCTGAACCGGGCTCCTTCGACTTCTTATCCTGCTTCATCTGCTTATCCCGCTCTTCCTGCTTCACCGATGCCGGGCGAGATGCTCGATTTACACTGCCGGGCGCTGCCTCCGCGTCCGGCCGCGCTTCCGCGATAGGATGCTCCTCCAACGAGCCGGACTGCGATCCCAACGCTACCGGCCTGGCCGTTACAGCGACCGTCGGCAGCGGAGCCGCTTTTGCGGCCTGCACCGTGCCCGACGCCATAGCTGGAGCGAGATGCGAAGGCTCCGCGGTCTCTTCCAGTCGCGCGGGCTGCGCAACGATCGCCTCGTCCGCGGGCGCGACGGGCTCTTTGCCGCCGATGCCCGCCGAGGAGAGCACTGCCTTCCACTGCGATTCCGGCTGCGCTCCATGCGCTACGGCGGCCTCGCCCTCCCTTGCTCCGGCATCGGCCCGAGGCACGAAAAACATCGTCTTTCGCGGAACGCTGCCGCCTGAGAGCGCGCTGCCGATCTCGGGTGTTGCCGCAGCTTGGATGGATGGAGCGACTGTCATGCTCAGTCCATTTGCAGAAGGATTGCCAAATGGAAGGCGCGTGGGTTGGAGGAATCTCAGGAGTGTCGGTCCGGCTCGGCCTTGCCTGCGGGCAAATCGCTTCCGGTCCTTCTTGCGTCGTTCGAGGGCGCTGCTGCCTCTTTCCTCTCAGGTCGGTGCTGCATGCGGTGCCAGTCATCGAGCGCTGCCTGCGCGCGCCTCTCTTCATGA